>DKTR01000141.1:8106-45296 GCA_002473385.1 Lachnospiraceae bacterium UBA7225 | reverse complement strand
TACACGGATAACAGCTACGCCGCCAGCCAGCTTAGCAAGTCTTTCCTGAAGTTTTTCTCTGTCAAAGTCAGATGTAGAACTCTCTATGGCAGTTCTTATCTGCTGGCTTCTTGCTTTAATTGCTTCGCTGTCACCTGCACCGTCAACAATAATTGTATTTTCCTTTTCAACCTTAACCTGACGTGCAGTACCGAGCTGGTCAAGTGTTGTGTCTTTTAGTTCAAGACCGAGGTCTGATGTAATTACAGTACCGCCTGTGAGTGTTGCAATATCCTGAAGCATTTCTTTTCTTCTGTCGCCAAAGCCCGGAGCCTTGACAGCAACACAAGTGAATGTGCCGCGGAGCTTATTGAGTACGAGAGTTGTAAGAGCCTCACCCTCAACATCCTCTGCAATGATAAGAAGTTTTCTGCCGCCCTGAACAACCTGCTCAAGAAGCGGAAGGATTTCCTGAGTTGTTGAAATCTTTTTATCTGTGATTAGGATAAGTGGGTTATCAAGCTCTGCTACCATCTTATCTGTATCAGTTACCATATAAGGAGCGATGTAACCTCTGTCGAACATCATACCCTCAACAACCTCACTGTATGTCTCGGCTGTCTTGGATTCTTCAACTGTGATAACACCGTCTGTTGTTACCTTTTCCATAGCCTCAGCAATAAGATTACCGATAAATTCATCCTGTGATGAAACTGTTGCAACTCTTGCAATGTCCTCTGTACCTGTTACCTGCTGACTGTTGTCAATTACAGCCTTAACAGCAACATCAACTGCATCTGCAATGCCTTTTTTAAGAATCATCGGATTTGCACCGGCAGTAACATTCTTCATACCCTCACGGATAAGAGCCTGTGCAAGAAGTGTTGCTGTTGTTGTACCATCGCCTGCAACATCATTTGTCTTTATTGAAACCTCTTTAACAAGCTGTGCACCCATATTTTCAAATGCGTCCTCAAGCTCGATCTCCTTTGCGATAGTAACGCCGTCGTTTGTGATGAGCGGAGCGCCATACTGCTTGTCAAGCACTACGTTTCTTCCCTTCGGTCCAAGTGTCACCTTAACCGTATTTGCCAGTTTATCAACGCCAGCCTCCAGTGCGGCTCTTGCCTCTGCACCATATTTAATTTCCTTTGCCATAATAATGCGACCTCCTGTCTTATTCTACAATTGCCAGAATATCATTCTGTTTTACAATAATATATTCCTCGTTATCCAGCTTCACTTCATTGCCTGCATATTTTGAATAAATTACCTTATCCCCGGTCTTTACCTGCATCACAACCTCTTTACCATCCACAACACCGCCCGGTCCTACAGCAATTACCTCTGCCTGCTGCGGCTTTTCCTGTGATTTTGCAGCAAGAATAATGCCCGATTTTGTGGTTTCTTCTGCTTCAAACTGTTTTAATACAACTCTGTCACCCAATGGTACTAACTTCATGATTGCTTCCTCCTTCATCGATTCTCTTATTACTAGCACTCATTTCAGTTGAGTGCTAATTACAAGACATATATTAGTCAATATATGTAAAATATGCAACTTTATACGTTGTCAAAAATCGGGAGCATTCTTCTGATAACTCTCGATATCTTTTGAATGCTCCCGTTTTCTCACTTTTTCAATATAAGTTCTAAAAAATTTGTAAACACTCGCTGTCTCAGAATTTCTTCCGGCTTGCCTTGATTTCTTTCAGCTCATCAAATACAACATCGTTTACAACCTTAATATAAGTACCTTTCATTCCGGAGGAACGCGACTCGATAACACCGGCACTCTCAAACTTCCGCAGCGCATTAACAATTACGGAACGCGTAATGCCCACGCGGTCCGCCACTTTGCTCGCCACCAGAATACCTTCATTTCCATTCAGTTCCTCAAAGATATGGATAATCGCCTCCAGCTCCGAATATGAGAGCGTGCTGATTGCAGATTTTACAATCTGAATTTTCCGGTTCTCCTCAGCATTTTCCTCATTTACCGAGCGCATCATCTCCAGTCCGACTACCGTCGTACCGTACTCACTCAGGATAATATCATCAATCGTATACTGACTGTCACACTTATACATAAAAACCGTTCCAAGACGCTCCCCGGCAATATCAATCGGATTTATGATTGCCTGATACCTGCCGACATTGCCGTCCACAAACCCAAGTGTTTCCAGATTTACATTTTCCTTCGTTGACAGAACCGCCAGCAGGCGCTCATTCAGCAGCGGATCGATATAACCGCCCACCTTATCTGCAATCAGTTCGTGAATCTCTTCTACCTGGTCACTCAGACTGACACCAAGAACCTTGCCCTTCCGGCTGATTACCAGAATATTTGAATCCAGTATATCCGTCAGTACCTGGCAGATATCGTTGAAAACTACCTTGCTGGAGTTATTGTTGTGCAAAAGCTTGTTGATTTTTCGTGTCTTATCCAATAATTGTACACTCATTTAGCACCCTTCCTTTCCATCGTTGTCTTCTGCCTTATGCGCTCAGTGTATCACAGTTTTCACAAATCATCAACAAAAATATATAAATTTCAGACAATTACTTTTTTCCCTGTGCCGCCTTCGGTTTCTGCCACGTCATGTAATCGCACTCCGGATTATTTTCACAGCCATAATAGCGTCTGCCTTTCTTGGTTTTGCGCACAACAAGCTCTTTACCGCATTTAGGACAGGGTACGCCGATTTTCTCCAGATACGGCTTCGTATTGCGGCAGTCCGGAAATCCCGGACATGCTAGAAATTTTCCGTGCGGACCGTATTTGATAACCATATTGCGTCCACACTGTTCGCAGATCACATCCGTCTCTTCATCCGCAATTTTGACGCTCTCCAGCTCTTTCTCCGCCTGCTTTACTGCCTCATAGAGATCGGGATAGAAATTGCTGACCACAGTCTTCCAGCTCACGACCCCCTCCTCCACCTTATCCAGCAGAGACTCCATATTTGCCGTGAAATTTACATCCACAATGCTTGGAAACGCCTTTTTCATCATCTGGTTAACGACCTCGCCGAGCTCCGTCATATACAGATTTTTATTTTCCTTAATCACATATCTGCGCGCAAGCAGCGTCGTAATAGTGGGCGCATACGTACTCGGGCGCCCGATTCCGAGCTCCTCCAGCGTCTTTACAAGCGCTGCCTCCGTATAATGGGCGGGCGGCTGTGTAAAATGCTGTTTCTCTTCCAGTTCCTTCTTTTTCAGAACCGTCTCCTTTGTAATCTTCCCAAGGACAGACTGACTCTTCTCTTCCTCCTCTGTCTCCTGCGTATAGACAGCCATAAATCCCTCAAACGCAAGCTGGGAGGCAGAAGCTGTGAAGCGGTACTGTCCGGCGCCGATCTTTGCCGAGATCGTCTCATAGCGCGCATTTGTCATCCGGCTCGCCGCAAATCTTCTCCAGATTAACTGATAAAGGCGGAACTGATCCCTGGACAGCGACTCTTTAATGAGCGTGGGTGTCCGCTCAATATCACTTGGACGGATTGCCTCATGCGCATCCTGTATCTTTCTGCCGGATGCCTTCGCCTGACTGCTGCCCGACACATAATTACTTCCATACTGCTTTGCAATATATTCCTTTGCCGCCGTGTCCGCCTCATCAGCGATACGCACGGAGTCCGTACGCAGGTAGGTGATCAGACCGACCGTGCCGCTTCCTTTGATATCTACGCCCTCGTAAAGCTGCTGCGCAATGCGCATCGTCTTCTGCGTAGAAAAATTGAGCACCTTGGACGCCTCCTGCTGCAGCGTGCTGGTCGTAAACGGCAGCGGTGCCTTGCGGACGCGCTCCCCTGTTTTAATTTCCGTTACACAAAAATCCGCCTGCCTGATTTCCTCCAGGACCGCATCCAGCTCTTCGCGGGAGTGAAGCGTCATTTTCTTTTTCTCCGTCCCATAAAATGCTGCCTCCAGCGGCTTTTTAGAACCCTGCACGTCCAGAATCGCGTTTAGAGTCCAATATTCCTCCGGTACAAATGCATTAATTTCCTCGTCGCGGTCGGCAATCAGACGCAGTACCACTGACTGTACTCTTCCGGCGCTTAAGCCCCGCTTTACCTTCGCCCACAAAAGCGGGCTGATCTCATAGCCCACCATCCGGTCCAGCATACGTCTTGCCTGCTGCGCGTCCACGAGATTCATATCAATCTGCCGCGGATTTTTAAGGGAAGCCTTTACCGCGTTTTTCGTGATCTCATTGAATGTGATCCTGCGCATCTTTTCCTCATCCAGCTTCAGCGCATGTGCGAGATGCCAGCTGATTGCCTCTCCCTCGCGGTCAGGGTCAGTTGCGAGATACACCTTATCTGCTTTTTTTACCTCCTTGCGAAGCGCCGCAAGCAGATCTCCTTTCCCGCGGATCGTGATATACTTCGGTTCATAATCGTGTTCCACATCGATACCGAGCTGGCTTTTGGGCAGATCACGCACATGCCCGTTAGAGGCAGCCACCTCATAATTCGATCCGAGAAATTTTTTTATCGTTTTGACTTTTGTGGGAGACTCCACAATTACCAGGTTTTTCGCCATCAGGATTTCCTCCGTAAAAATCATTCGTAACTATTACGTGCCTTTATAGTTACGTTCATTTCATTTTTACATAATTATTTTTTCCGCTTTCTGACACAAGTCCCTTCAGTTCAAGAGCGCTTAAAGCTCCCATCACCTGCCAGATTGGAAGATCAGTTTCCTCCGCCAGCGCCTGCAGGTTTTTTGCATCAGAATCCAGACAACTATACACCAATTTTTCAGACGATGCAAGTACCATATTTGAGTTTTTCTCTTTATCGTTCTTTTTTGTGAAGAATCCATTCATCTCCAGAAACTCCTCTATGTCAGTGATCATTCCGGCCCCATCCCGTATCAGCCGGTTGCAGCCTGCGCTCAGCGCATCCTGCATACGCCCCGGAAACGCATAGACATCCCTTCCCTGCTCAAGCGCAAGATCCGCCGTAATCAGCGTGCCGCTCTTCTTCCGTGCCTCGACCACGACAACGATTTTGGACAATCCGCTGATGATACGGTTCCGCATAGGAAAATGCCAGGAAACAGGCGCTGTGCCCGGCGGAAATTCTGATATAATTCCTCCGCTTCTGACGAGTTTCTCGTACAGCTCTCTGTTTTCCGCAGGATAACAAATGTCCACACCGCATCCCAGGACAGCATAGCTTTTTCCGCCTGCTTCAAGGCACGCTGCCTGCGCCCGCGCGTCAATGCCATAAGCCATGCCGCTCACCACGGAAATACCGTTTTCCGCCAGCCTTCCGGCGAAGGTTTCCGCAGTGTTTCTTCCATTATAAGTACACATTCTCGCGCCGATAACTGCCACGCAGACCTCCTCCCCGGAAATCATCGCTCCCTTGTAAAAGAGCCCGGAGGGATAATCACTAATCTGCAAAAGCTGCTGCGGGTACGCCGGATTCCGGCAGCTGATAAATTGTATTCCATTTTCCCGCCACTTATGATACGCTTCCTGCACACGGGAGAAATCCCAGTGGCTGCGCACAGAAAGCATCTTTTTTTCACTCAGAACCGGCAGCTTCTCCGTCCTGCCCTTCACAGCCGCATACACCCGTCCCGGCTCCTGCCAGACCTGCAGAAGCTTTTTGCGGTCTGCTTCGTAAAGCCCCGGAATGCTGCAGAGCCAGAGCCACTCCATTTCTCTTCTTTCATCATATTCTTTTTTCAAATTTCTCCCCCTTATCGGTTTAGCCAGTACCGCTTATGGATACTGCGATAGCAGAGTGCTTCCTGCAGATGACAGACTTTGATCGTTTCGCTGCCTGCCATATCAGCAATCGTCCGTGCCACCTTCAGAATACGATAGTACGTCCGCGCGCTCAGATCCAGTTTTTCAAATGCCTCCTGCATCATCTTCTCCTCTGCTCTTCCGAGCGGACAGTATACACGGATACCGTTCTGGTCAAGATCTGCGTTAAAGCGAAACGATGTATTCCGGTAGCGCCGCTCCTGCACCTTGTGTGCCAGCAAAACCCTTGCCCGTATCTGCTCTGATGTCTCCCCGTTTTTCCCCATCTCCAGCGCCCGGTACTGTACCGCCGGAACCTCAATCGTGATATCGATACGGTCCAGAAGCGGTGAGCTGATGCGGCTTAAATAACGCTGTACCTGGCTATGCGTACAAAGACATTTTTCCAGATCCGGATAATTTCCGCACGGACAGGGATTCATCGCGGCAATCAGCATGATGTTCGCCGGATAACTGCAGATCCCGCCGGTTCTGGAGATGCACACCCGGCGCTCCTCCAGAGGCTGCCTTAATACCTCCAGAGTCTCCCGTGAAAACTCCGGCAGCTCATCCAGAAACAACACCCCATTGTGCGCAAGACTTATCTCACCGGGGCGGGGAAAATTTCCTCCGCCTGCCATCGCCTTCGCTGTAATGCTATGGTGCGGTGCGCGGAACGGTCTTTGCTGCACAAGATGATGATCCTTCGTCAGCAGACCGGCAATGCTGTAAACCTTTGAAATTTCAATTTTCTCTTCCAGGGAAAGCGGCGGCAATATCCCCGGTATCCGCCTCGCCAGCATAGATTTTCCGGCTCCCGGCGGTCCTACCATCAGCAGATTGTGAAAGCCGGACACTGCCACCTCCACCGCCCGCCGGGCGGCTTCCTGCCCGCCAACCTCCGCAAAATCCTCATACCGCGCCGCTTCTTCCTCCTCTATTTCCCCGCTGCATACCGGCTTCAGAATGCACTCCCCCTTTAAATATGCCATCGTTTCCGCCAATGTACGGACACCAAAAACACGGATGCCGGAGATGATTGCACCCTCCTTTTCATTCGCTTTCGGCAGAATACAGGTGTGACAGCCGCATTCCCGCGCACCCGCCACGATTGGCAGAATACCCGGTATCGGCAGCACCTCCCCGTTCAGATTTAATTCCCCCGCAAATAAAATGCCCTCCAGCCGCTCACTGGAAATTTTACCGTAGGCTGCCGCAATCACCACGGCAATCGCAAGATCAAAGCCTGTCCCGCTCTTTTTCACATCCGCCGGTGAAAGGTTGACCGTAATTCTCTTTGGCTCCATACGAAGACCGCTGTTTTTCAAAGCTGTGCGCACCCGCTCCTGCGCCTCCTTCACCTGCGCTGATAAAAAACCTACCATCGTAAACGATGGCAGTCCGTCGGTAATATCCGCCTCCACATTTACCGGTCTGCTCTCCACGCCGAAAACAGACGCAGACATTACTGTACTAAACAAATACATTCCTCCTCTTCTATTGTACTTTTGTATGCTGGTATTTAAAGATTATCAGATTATTCAGAAAAGAATTTGGACTTTCTTTAACGTTATGATATCATATATGATATGTAAATGCAACGAAAATCTATTTAGATTTCAATCTGCAGAACTTCACCCTGATATACTTCTTCCGTGCAGACACACATACAGATGTCGTCCTGCATCCAGAGCCGCAAAAAACAGTTTCCATACCGGATTTCATCCTGCCGCACTGCAGCGGACATATCCAGAAGCCGCAGATCGCTGCGGATACCGGTGCCCAGATATTTCAGATACGCTTCCTTCGACACCCAGATCTTTATCAATGCCAGATCCTTCTGCTCCATTTCCTGCAAAAGCGCTGTCTCCTGCGGATGACATACCCTCGCTGCCAGCGTTCTCCGGTATTCCCGCACCGGCTCGAGATCGACACCGATAGGCGCGTCGCTGATACCGCACAAAATTCCCTCACGGCAATGACTGTAATTAAAAAAAAGCTGCGTCATATCCGGGAAATAGGGCTTTCCCATCTCATCCGCCGCTATAACAGGCAGTTTCTTAATACCATATTCCAGACGAAGCCCGGCAAGAAGCAGCTTCCTTGCCGCCTCCGTCTGTTCTGTGTGCTTTTGTCCCTGATTATCCAGTGTTTTTCTGCAAAAATAAATCATGCCTCTCTCCTTAAAACCGCCATTGCTATCCGGCAGCACCTGTCACACATAGAAATGCTGGCGCAGCTTTGCAACCGCGCTCTTCTCGATCCTGGATACATAGGATCTTGATATTCCCATTTTATCAGCAATTTCTCTTTGTGTCATCTCTGATTTTCCGTAAAGTCCGTACCGCAGCTTTAAAATTTCCTGTTCTCTCCCGGTGAGGACCTTTTCCAGCAACCCGTAAAGCTTTTGCGTGTTTCTGTCCAGCTCCATGCGCTCGATCACATCGATATTCTCGCCCTCGATCACATCGATCAGACTAATCTCGTTGCCTTCTTTATCTGTCCCGATCGGCTCATTTAAGGATACCTCGCGCGCAATCTTCTTTCGTGAACGAAACAGCATCAAAAGCTCATTTTCTACACATCTGGCGGCATAAGTCGCAAGCTTGTTGGTCTTTGCGTGGTCGAAGGTGGAAACTGCCTTTATCAATCCGATAGTACCCACAGAAATCAGATCTTCCCCGTCCTCCCCCTGCTTCTGATACTTTTTCGCCACATGTGCTACCAGCCGCAAATTCCTCTCGATCAGGATTTTTTTCGCTTCCAGGTCGCCTTCCTTATATTTCTGAAGAAACCAGGCTTCTTCTTCGGGAGTAAGCGGCTTTGGAAAAGACTTCATAAAAAAGCACCTCAAAGGGGTTTATATTAGTCTATGTGTAAACTCCCTTTTTAGTGCTTTTCCCTCTGAATAAGAATTACTTTCCAGAATACGCCGGGTTCATGTATATACAAAATCCGGAAATATTTCCCTGCTTATCTGTGCGGATACATCCTTGGAACATCTGTGCGCTCCAGCAGATAATCGATGCTGACACCATGGATATCTGCAATCTGAACCAGGATGTCAAGCGGCATCAGGCTGTCTGCATTTTCATAGCGGCTGTAAGTCCTCTGAGAAATATTCAGCTTTTCTGCCATCTTCGTCTGCGTGATATCTTTGTCCTCGCGCAGATCTCTGATCCTTTTGTATTTTCTCATGAAATCAACCCCTTTATACGTATTATATAAGAAGTCATATTCCGTCTAGCGATTTTAGTCAATTTTTAACTATGACTTTTTCGCAAGGATCAGTTCCACGCCAAGTTTTTCATTCAAATTTCCTGTTTTTACCGCCTCTTCCGTCTCTGCACACTGCACAACAAGCCGCTTTAATTCTGCTTCTGAAAAACGCTCCGACTGCCTCACACAGCCCTGGGCCACGAACCGCTGCATCCCCAGCTTTCCCGCAATACTATCCGCATCATAACCGTGGCTGCGCAGTCCCTTTACCTGCAGGAGCTGGTTAAACTGCCGCGTCACCAGATACAGGATCCGCATCGGCGGCTCCTTCAGGGCGAGCAGATCGTAGTACAGATCCAGCGCCCTCCGGTTGTTTCCGGCAGAAACTGCATTCACCATATCAAAAATTTTGTTAACAGTCTGCGCCGTACAGATTTCCTCGACATCCTCCGGCGTAATCACATCCTTTTCTATTGTATAGCATAGCAGTTTTTCCAGCTCCGTACTGATATTATTCATATCCGTGCCGGTCTTTTCCAGAAAAAGCTCCATCGCCCTGCGCGTTATATTTTTATTTTCCTTTTTCAGAATCCCCAGAATCCAGCGCGACAGCGTATCCTCCGTCTGTTTTTTGAATTCCACAATCCTGCCATGACTCTTTACCGTCTTGTAGAGCTTCTGTCTTTTGTCCACCTCATCCTCCACAAATAAAAAGAAGGTGGTAGGCGGTACATTTTCCAGATACTGCGCGAGCTGCGCGCTGGCGCTCTTAAAAAAACCACTGTCCTCAACGACCAGAAGCCTTCTCTCCGCAAAAAACGGCAGTGTCTCTGCCTGGTCGATCAGCTCGTTGACAGAAATATTTTTGCCCGCATAGCAGTTCAGATTCACAGTATCTTCCGGTGAGATCAGCGCCGTCTGCAGACGATGCTTATACTGCTTTTTCAGATAATCCTCTTCCCCGCAGAGAAGATAGATATTTTTAAACTCGTTATTTTTCAAGTCCTGTATCAGATTTTTCATGCAATTCCTAAACTTTTTCTTCCCGTCTGCGCTTTGTAATGAGACCGCCAATGCGTCCTGTCTCTTTTGCGGACAGAGACCGCCAGCCGTCCTGCAGCACTCTGTCCAGCAGTCCCAGCTCTTCGGCGATCTCATATTTCAGCTTTTCTTCCGGTTCCATATTCTGCAGATCAATTTTTTTCTTACTTTTCGGCATAAAAACCATACCCCTTTCTTTTTTCTATTTAAGGAGTATCGTCAATTCTCTGCCACTTATACATCTTTTCAAAAAAGATTCTTTTCCATAGTTTTTTACGGCTCCGACGGAATGATAATTACCGCAGCAATATAGAGAAGCACGCCGATGCCGCTCCACAATCCCAGAATTGCAAAAACCAGCCGTACCAGCGTCGCATCAATATTAAGATATTTTCCAATACCGCTGCACACTCCGCAGAGCATCCTGTCATCTTTGGATTTACATAATTTTTTCATTTCCCACATTTCCTTTCCCGCGCACCCGCGCGCTTTGCTTCCATATAGCTGCCAGCGCTGCCGATTCAATCGCAATCAGAGCCAGAATCAATACCGCACAGTGCAGAAAAAAGGTATCCGGTAAAATGGTAATCACCGGATCCGTCGCCGGATCAAACAGCCAGTAATCGTTCTGAAAAACCAGTTCGTGGAACAACACGAACGCACGATCCCAGTCCGCGGCAATCAGAAGACCCACTCCAGAGATCAGCAACGGTGTCAGAAGCGCCGACCATTTCAGAAACGCCATCTCCCACTTCTTTCTCCAAAAAACGATAACCGCAATCGCCGGCAACGGCGCGCTGCACACCAGTATCCACAAAAAGAACTGGAAAATCGCCTTCACCTCACGAAAATGAATTTCTCCCTCCCGTGACATCGGAAGTGTGGGAAATACCAGCTCATCCCGCCGGGGCGAAAGATTATAATCAATCAGCGCATCATAATTTTCCCGGATCTCCTCCTCGGAATAACCCGATTTTTCTGCAATATTCAGATATCGTATATCAAAATAATACAATGGTTTCCATGCCAGCGTCAAATATACGGCTGCCGAAATGAGAAACAGCATCGTGACAGGCACCAGAATCATTTCAGTAATTTTCTTTAACATAGTCTTCCACTATCTGCAGTGTCCTTGAAAGCTCTGCATCTCTGCCGTGCGCAGCAGAGAGGAACATTGCTTCAAACTGCGACGGAGCCAGATATACTCCATGCTTCAGCATATACGCAAAATATTTGCCGTATGCCTCCGTATCCGCTGTTTTAGCGGACGCATAATCAGTTACGGGCTCCCCGGTAAAGAACACGCATCCGAGTGAACCAATATGATTCAGACAATGTGGTACGGCATAGCGCGCCAGAATCTGGTCAAGCTCCCCATAGAACCAGTCGCCTTTCTCATTCAGCTCCCTGTAAAAATCCGGCGTATTTTGCAAAATGGAGAGCTGGGTGAGCCCTGCCGCCATCGCCACCGGATTGCCGCTTAAGGTTCCCGCCTGGTAAACCCTGCCCACCGGAGAAACCATCTCCATAATTTCCCGCCTGCCGCCGTAGGCGCCGACCGGCATTCCTGCTCCGATGATCTTTCCGAAGGTCGTCAGATCCGGCTTCACGCCAAAATATTCCTGTGCCCCGCCCGCGCTTAAGCGAAAGCCGGTAATTACCTCATCAAAAATCAACAGGCTGTCATACCGGTCACAGAGTGTGCGCAATCCCTGCAGAAAGCCTTCTGCCGGAGGCACCACGCCCATATTCGCTCCGACCGGCTCCACGATCACTGCGGCAATTTCCTCTTTGCAGCTCTCAAAGATCGTCCGGACGCTTTCCAGATCATTGTACACCGCAGAAAGCGTATCCTGTGTGCAGCCCGACGGCACACCTGCACTATCCGGCACACCTGCCGTCATGACACCGGATCCTGCCTTCACCAGCATGGCATCGCTGTGCCCGTGATAGCATCCCATAAATTTCACAATTTTATTCCGGCGTGTAAACCCACGCGCCGCCCGGATCGCACTCATCACTGCCTCTGTCCCGGAATTTACCATGCGCACCATCTCAACAGAGGGAACCATCTCACAGATGAGCCGCGCCATTTTTACTTCATTTTCTGTCGCTGCACCAAAGCTCAGCCCCTTTGCCGCCGTCTCCACCACACTCTTTAAAACCTCCGGGTGGTTATGTCCCAGGATCATCGGTCCCCAGGAGCCGACAAAATCAATATAGGAATTGCCGTCTGCGTCTGTCATATATGCCCCGTCAGCGCGCTCAATAAAGCGCGGTGTCTCCTGCACATTTCCAAAAGCACGCACCGGACTGTTTACGCCGCCCGGCATCAGCGTGACTGCCTCATGAAAAAGCTGCTCCGATCTTGTCATCAGCCGATTCTCCCCTCATCCATGAATTTTGCAAGCTCCTTTGCAAAATAAGTAATATAAATGTCGCTGCCCGCACGGTATGCCGCCGCTGCCATCTCACAGATCACACGCTCCTCATCGATCCAGCCCAGCTTTGCCGCCGCCTTTACCATCGCGTACTCACCGCTCACGCTATAAGAGGCAACCGGCGTATGAACAGTCTCCTTCACCTTTGTCACCATGTCCAGATAGGACATCGCCGGTTTTACCATGATAATATCCGCGCCCTCTTCCTCATCCAACAGCGCTTCTTTAATGCCCTCCCGGCTGTTGTGAAAATCCATCTGATAAGATCTGCGGTCCCCGAAGGCAGGTGCCGAGCCTGCGGCATCGCGGAACGGGCCATAAAACGCCGACGCATATTTCACCGCATATGACATAATCGGAATATTAGAAAAACCGTTCGCGTCCAGCGCATTGCGGATAGCGAGCACTCTCCCGTCCATCATATCGGACGGCGCCACCATATCCGCTCCCGCCTGCACATGGGAGAGTGCTGTCTTTGCAAGCAGCTCCAGCGTTTTATCATTTTCAACGTCATGACCGCAGAGAACACCGCAGTGTCCATGCGAGGTATACTCGCACATACAGACATCTGTGATCAGATACATCTGCGGAAAGTGCTCCTTCGCATAGCGCAGCGCACGCTGGACAATACCGTCGTCGGCATATGCCTGGCTTCCCATTTCATCCTTCACCGCCGGAATACCGAACAGCATCACGGATGTCACGCCGGCATCCTGCAGTTCCTGCAGGCATTCTCCCATGCGGTCGATGCTGTAACGATACTGCCCCTCCATTGAAGGGATTTCTTCCCTGATATTCTCTCCGTCCATCACGAACATCGGATAAATCAGAGATGTCTTATCCATCCGTGTCTCCCGCACCATTCTGCGCAGGGCTTCCCCGCCGCGCAGTCTTCGCGGCCGTTTTCTTAATTCCATACTAACGCTTCCTTTCCTATATTTACCCGCTGCTCTGCAGCGTTGCAAGCCTAATCCCCCGTTGCCTGCAGCGGGGTCTTTGATTTTGCAAGCTCCTCCACCAGACGCACAACTGCGTCCATAGAAGGCTCCTCTGCCATAAATGTCTCCATTCCCAGCGCCTGCGCCGCTTCCTTTGTCTTTCTGCCGATACAGACTGCCCGTACTTTTGCAAAGTCCAGACCGGGAACACTCTCTGCAAATCCCCTCACGGTCGACGCGCTGGTAAATACCGCATAATCTGTTTTTTGTTCTTCGAATTCCGCCCGGACATCAACCAGGGGCGATGTCTCATAAACGGTATCGTAAGCCGCCAGATCCTCCACCTTAATTTCCGGCACCCTTTTCAGTTCCTCCGTCAGCTCCGGGCTGCCCACAGCCGCACGGAACAGCAGTATTTTTTCGCCTCCCCGGCATTTTGGGGCAAGCGCCCGCCCAAGCTCCTGCGCATATGCCTTCTCTGGCATCAGATCCGCATAGCATCCGTACTTTTCCAGCTCTCTTCCGGTGCCGCTGCCAAGAACAGCAATCTTCACCGCAGACAGATGCCGGATATCCAGACGGCATCTCTTCAGATCCTCGAAAAATACCCGCACTCCGGATGGACTGGTAAATACCAGCCAGTCAAAAGTATGCAGATTTTTAAGGATATCTGACATCGCTCCTTCACACTCGCGCGGCACGATGCGGATCGCCGGAAGCTCCAGCACCTCCGCTCCCTGCTCACGCAGTCTCGATGCCATCTCCGAAATCAGTTCCCGCGGTCTGGTAACAAGAATCTTTTTCCCAAAAAGCGGCTGTTTTTCCTTCCAGGAGAACGCCTCCGCCAGACTGCATACCTCGCCGACCACAATAATTGCCGGTGTTTCAACCCCCTGCCGTCTTACTTCCTCTACCAGCGTGGAAACAGTCGCAACAATTTTCTTCTGCGCCGCTGTCGTTCCCTTCTGCAGAACTGCCGCCGGCATATCTGCACACATTCCTGCCTCCAGCAGCCCGTCGCAGATATCCTTCAGCGCAGTAACACCCATCAGAAATACGAGCGTTCCGCCAGTACGGACAAGCGCTTCAAAATCAATATTATATTGTTTTCCCTCACGCTTGTGACCGGTAATTATGTGCAGGGAAGAGCAATAATCCCGATGCGTGACAGGAATACCGTTGTATGCCGGAACGGAAAGTGCCGAAGTAACCCCGGGCACTACCTCGAAGGGAATCTGCTCCTTCACCAGAAGCTCCAGTTCCTCGCCGCCCCTGCCAAACAGAAACGGATCGCCGCCCTTCAGGCGCACAACCGCCCTGCCCTGCTTTGCCTCCTCCACAAGTATGCGGTTGATCTCCTCCTGCTTCACCATATGATGGCTTGCACGCTTTCCCACGTTAATCAGCTTTGCTTCCCGCGGAATCATTCCCAGCACGCCCTGTCCGACGAGAGCATCATAGACGACCACCTGTGCGCGCTTTAATACTTCCTCGCCTCTTCTTGTAAACAAGCCCGGATCAGAGGGACCTGCCCCGACAAGATAAACTTTTCCCTGCATATTACTGTTCCTTCCCTTCTAAGCAGATATCCGCAAGCCGGCTGCCTTCCGGTACCCCCGATGCACGCACATGCTCAGCCAGGCACATGGCAAGTCTTTGCCCGATACGCTCCGCGTCTGCACGCACGCCGCATGCCGTACCTCTGCACCAGCGCCAGGTACTCTCCTCACAGTATAGTCCTGTCAGAAAGATCTGCCTGCCCTCTATCCGGGCATACGCCGCCGTCGGTGAGCTGCAGCCCCCGTTCAGTGTGCGCACAAACGCCCGCTCGCAGAGAGCTGCATCCCTGGCCTGCTCATCTGCAACGGATTCCAGATAGCTGTAGTCCTCTCCCTGTCTGCCCTGCATGGCAAGAATTCCCTGTCCGGCAGCCGGTATCATTTCTTCCGGTGAAAAATAGCGGCTGATGCGCTCTGCAAGTCCCAGCCGCTCAAGACCGGCGGCTGCCAGAATCAGCGCGCCGTATTCCCCGTCATCCAGCCTGCGCAGTCTTGTAAGCACATTTCCGCGCACCGGGCGGCACTTGGCCTGTGGATAAAGCTCTCCAAACTGCAGGATCCGGCGGCTGCTCGAACAGCCAACCGGCTTTGAAAAATCAGGTTCCCGGACGCCTGCAGGCAGCACCAGCACATCCCGCACATCCAGGCGTGTCGAAAAAGCGAGCAGCGGAAGCTCTCCGGGCACCTCCATCGGAACATCCTTCAAGCTGTGAACTGAGAGATCCGTTCTTCCTTCCAGAAGCGCCCGGTCCAGTTCTTTCACAAACAGTCCTTTTCCGCCTACCTTATCCAGGGTGCGGTCGAGAATTTTATCACCTGTCGTCTTCATTGTCAGAATGGATACTGACACCCCCGGATTTTCCTGCTCTATTGCCTTTTTTACTATCTCTGACTGAATAACGGCAAGCTTACTCTCCCTGCTGCCGATTGTGATCGTCTTTTTCATATAAACTGTCTAATGCCTCCATACATTCCCGGAAGGTCTGATCGCAAACCTTCCGGCGCAGCCCGAACATCATTTTATTAATGGTCTTTTCAGCTGCCATTTCAATATATTTCTGATATTCCTGCAGCATCTCTGTGTCTGCAATTTGCAGACAGCTGCCCAGCTCCTTTGTTTTTTTCCGCGTACGAAGATGAAAATCCTCTACCACAGCTTCCCGGACACTCTGGATTTTCTCAATCACGTCCCTGCCCTCATACCAGTCAAAAAATTCCTTGATCTGCTCCTTCAGGATTTCTTTTGCACGCGCAATATCCGCCTGTGTCTGCGCGCTGAGGTGTCCCGCATCAAAATAGTCGATGTCATAAAGCGTGACGCCTTCCAGATTTCCCACGGAAGGCTCGATATCCCGCGGCACTGCCAGATCAATCAGAACCACGGGACCACGCAGCGCCGCCCGCACCTCTTCCTCGCGCAGTGTATAATTGGGACTTGCCGTCGCGCTGATCACATAATCGCACTGCGGAAAAAGCGTCATGCGCGCAGCATAATCAATGCGTTTACAGCCTCTTGGAATATCAACCACTCCGCTGCGGTAGCTCCGCATAGTAACAGTAACATCGGCGCCTTCGTTTTGAATAACATTGGCGGAAAGCCTGCCCATCTCACCGTTTCCGATCACCATACATTTCTTCCCGTAAAGGGAGAAGCCCTCTTCCTTTAAAACCTCCACCGCCCGATGAATAACGGAGCTGTCCTTTTTGGAAAGCAGTACCTCTGTTTTTACCTTCTTGCCCGCTGTCACCGCCATGCGGAACAGCACCTCCAATACGTTATCCGTCGCATATTGCTCCCTGGCAAACGTAAGCGCATCCTTCACCTGTGTGATGATCTGATCCTCTCCCAAAATGCGCGACTGCAGCCCGCAGGACACCTCAAAAAGATGATTTACCGCCTCGCGTCCCTCCCGGAAGACGGCGTATTTCCGGTACTGCTGTGCATCCGCCCCTTTCTCCCGGCACAGAAGCTCAAACAGATCCGGCTCCATCCCCTCCTGCACACTCGCCCACAGCTCCATACGGTTGCAGGTAACAATCATAACACAGCCATGGAGACCTGGAATTTTCTTCCATGTCTCCATCGCCTTTGCCATATTTTTTTTCGTAAAAGAAAACACCGCACGTACATCAAGGGGTGCTTTTGTATGGTCGATGCCTGTCATATAAATACTCATTTTGCTTCCCTCACATGACGCACAAGCATTTCCCGGATATGCGGGTATTCTCCAAGTCCCTTTAAGTGACATTCCACTGTAAAGCCTTCCCGCGAGAACCGGCTTGCCCAGGAATCTTCATCCTCGCCCGACATATCATTTTTCGCATGATCTCCCGCCACAATCATAAACGGAGCGAGATGCACCTTCACCGGGTTTGCTTTTTTCATCCGGCGGATCAGCGCCTCCAGAGTGGGATACGCCTCCACCGTGCCGAGAAACATATTCTCATGTCCCATATCCTTCATCATATAATCCAGCGCCGCGTATACGGAATTTGCATAATGCTCCGTTCCGTGCCCCATCAGCACCAGCGCCTCATTTTCCGAAAGATGGCTCCACTCCTGCTCCAATGCCGCAATTGCTTCCCGGCTGTCCTGCTCGGTTGTAAGCAGCGGTGCTCCCATCCGGATACTGGCAAAGCACTCCTCATAAGCGCGCACATCCGCGATCATCCGGTCATTTTCAATGCCATTCATCACATGTGTCGGCTGGACGATCACCTCGCGGATCCCATCCGCCTCCATCCGCTCCATCGCCTCCCGGACATTGTCAATAACAATGCCGTCTCTGCTTTTCAGTTTTTTCAGGATCATTTTACTGGTCCAGGCCCGGTAGATGCGGTAATCCGGAAATGCCGCGCAGATATCCGCCTCAATCCGGTCTATATTTTTCTCCCTGGCGTCTGTATAACTGGTGCCAAAGCTGACAACCAGAATCGCCTTTGTCTGCTGTGTTTCCATCAATTTCTCACTCCTAATGCCCCGCCGGTCCGCTCTGATGCGGTCTGGGAGCTTCAATATCCATTTAATCCATGCGCTTTTTCATACGTCACCAGCGTCGAGATGTTGGTAATTTCATACGCGTTGAACACGGAAGCGGCATACTCGTCCGTAAAATCACTGCCTGCCACAGAGGGCTGATACCAGCTCCTGCTGCGGAAGTATTCATTCAGCGCCGCATCATTAAAGATCCGCCCGTGCTTCGCATAAATCTCATTGCGTGCCAGCAGGATTTCATCTGCGGAAAGCCTGCCCAGCTCTTCTTCCGTAATATAGCGGCTGTCGCTGTCTGCAATAATATAATCCCCGTCAAAGCTATAATGCACATTGTCCGCAGAGTCTGTCCCCGTCTGCACTGTACTCTCTGTCAGCTCTACGGCAAATTCTTTGTTAAATTTGTTCTCCCGATTGGGATTCATATAATTTTTAAACCAGGTTTCCCCGTACTGCTGCGCCTGTCCTGCACTGACCGCCGCCTGTACATTTTCGTAATCAGATATCAGATAACGCCTTATCGTGCAAAGCAGCCCCAGGTCATACTGGTCCGCCACAGAAGACCGGATCACCGTTTCCGGATACAGCCCGACCGCGTTTACCGCCCCGCGCGCTTTTGCGATATCCTCCTCAGAAAAGTCGCTGCCCGACATAGAAACATCTGACACCTCATAAAGGCTGGTTCCGTCATATCCGGCCGCCCGCATGCTCCAGGTAACCCCGTCTGCAAGCAGAGATGCCGAATCAAGCGCCTCGCAGCAGATAAACTGCCCGCTCTGTCCATTCACAGCGAACACATCAATCCTCGCCGCATCGTAAGCTAAAATATTCTCCGCCAACGTATACTGCGTGCCGCGCTGCAGCGTGTTATCCTTCCTCTGGTAAATTTCTGCCACCAGGGTATTTACGGTATTTCCCGCCTCATCCGTATCTGGTTTCAGCCGGATTGCCAGCAGCTCCTCCGTGCCGTCCCAGTCAAGATCTGTCTGGGAAAGCGCCAAAAAGCCGTTGTAGCTTTTCTGCTGAAGCCGCCCCTCCTCTGTCAGATAATTGCTGTCATAGTATTCCACAATCAGGTTGTCTTTGGAATATGTATAAAACAGATCTACCAGAGTTGCCTCCGTATTTTCCTCTGCTGCTGCAGGAAATGCCGCTGAAATCATCAGACTTCCCGCCAGTACTGCCGCCAGAATCACTTTCGTTCTTTTCATGTTTTTATCCCCCTTATTGTAAGCCAGCCCTCCGTGTTCCATGAATCATGGTATAGTATAGCATATTCTGCTTCAGATTTCATTAAACTGGTCTTAAAATTTTCTGAGGATTTATCAGCACCGGTAACAGTTCAGCCAGGCTGTCCTGTTACCAGCTCCGCTCAGCGCCCGCCTGCCATATAAAGCAGCGCATTGCAAATACAGGCAGCAATGTTACTGCCCCCCTTTCTGCCTTTCGCTACAATATAGGGAACGTCGGTCTGCATAATCAGCTCTTTCGACTGCACCACATTCACAAAGCCTACCGGTACTCCGATAACCAGCTCCGGAGCTATTTTCTTTTCTTCAATCAGTTCATAAAGGCGCACCAGCGCTGTCGGCGCATTGCCGATGGCAAAAATCAGCGGCCTTTTCAGTTCCGCAGCCCTGTCCATACTGACTGCAGCGCGCGTGGTTCCATTCTCCTTCGCCATCTGCGCTACATCTTCATCCGACATAAAGCAATAGACCTCACAGCCGAACTTTGCCAGCGCTTTTTTATTGATTCCTGCCTTCGCCATCTGCGTATCCGTCACAATACAGGTGCCCGCTCTCAAAGCCGCAAGCGCCCGCTCCACCGCCTTCTCTGAAAAGCAGAGATTGTCAGCATAATCAAAATCCGCACTGGTGTGAATACATCGCTGTATAATCGGCGCCGTATCCTCCGGCAGCTTCCTTCCGAGCTCCCTGGCAATAATCTCAAAGCTCCTTCGTTCAATCTCCATCGGTTTTACGTTTTCCAGTTCTACCTTCATGCGATGCCCTCCTCCAGAATCTCATATATTTTTTTCATATCAAGATGTCTGCGCAGCTCCGCTGCCAGAATATCATACTGGCTTTCCTTAAATGCAGCAAAATCTACTGCCGTAATTTGAGAAACATCCAGACCTTTCGCCCTTCCGAGCGCCGTAACAACTGCCTTTGCCACATTTTCCCGGTCAAAAATACCGTGCACATAAGTACCGTACACATTGCCGCGGCAGGCGCCGTCTGTTTTCCCCCGCCCGTCCGCATCCGCCGCGTCCTTTACTGCCGCGTAATTTTCAAGGCTTGTCAGAATACAGCAATTTTCCTGCAAAGATGTCACACCCATATGGATTTCGTAGCCGGAAAGCGGCTCTCCCGACAGACCGGCAAGAATTCCCTCTATCTGTCCAAAGGTGCCGTTCACCCGTGTGCGCGTCTTTTCTCCGGCAAACAACGTCTCCATAGGGAACAGTCCCATGCCGCGCATCATGCCGCCTCCCTCAACGCCCTGCGGATCGTTCAATATTTCTCCCATCATCTGATAGCCGCCGCAGACGCCAAAAACCACTTTTCCGGCTGCTGCCGCCTTCAGCACCGCCGCTTCCAGACCGCTCTGGCGCAGCCAGCGCAGATCCTCCATCGTGCTCTTCGTACCCGGAAGAATAATCATGTCCGGATTTTTCAGTTCTGAAACACTCCCCACATAACGCAGAGAAACACCTTCCATATTTTCAAATGGATTGAAATCTGTAAAATTCGATATCCGCGGCAGACGGATTACCGCAATATCAATCAGCCCAACCTCCTGATTACCCGAAAATCGCTCCGTCAGGCTGTCTTCGTCCTCCACCTGAATGTGCAGGTACGGAGCTACTCCTACAACCGGAATTCCAGCCCGGTTCTCCAGCATCCCGATACCTGGCTCCAGAATCGTTTTGTCGCCGCGGAATTTATTAATAATTAATCCTTTGACCATCGCCCGCTCATCCTCTTCCAGCAGCATGACGGTGCCGATGAGCTGCGCAAACACCCCGCCGCGGTCGATATCTCCGACGAGAAGTACCGGCGCTTTTGCCAGCTTTGCCATTCCCATATTCACGATATCATCTGATTTCAGATTGATCTCCGCCGGGCTGCCCGCACCCTCGATCACAATAATATCATATTCTCCGGACAACTTCTGAAAGGCCTTCATGACATCGGGAATCAGCTTTTTCTTATAGGCAAAATATTCCCGTGCCTTCATGTTCCCAATGACTTCACCATTTACAATTACCTGGGAACCCACGTCATTGGTCGGTTTCAGAAGAATGGGATTCATGCAGACCGACGGCGCAATACCTGCTGCCTCCGCCTGCATGACCTGCGCGCGTCCCATCTCAAGCCCCTCTTCTGTAATATAGGAATTCAGCGCCATGTTCTGGGACTTAAACGGCGCGACCTTATACCCGTCCTGCTTAAAAATTCTGCAAAGCCCGGCTGTCAGAAGACTTTTTCCGACATTTGACATCGTGCCCTGCACCATAATTACCTTTGCCATAGCTGCTCCCTTTCTATCCGTGTTCCGGTGCTTACTATCATAGTGTGATCACTCTTATCAGCTCTTCATTTTCCTCATGCGTGCGTACAGCAATCCGGTAGTACCCGCTGCCAAGCCCACGGTAGTTCGCGCAGTCCCGGATGAGGATACCCTGTGCACGGCATTTTTCCGAAAGTCCCGCCGGTCCACGGAAAAACAGAAAATTCGCTTTTCCATCATACACGGTAAATCCAAGTTCTGTCAGCTTCTCACGCAGTATGGCACGCTCCCGCCGGATCAATTGCCGCGCCTTCTCAACATATCCGGTCTCCTTCAAAGCTGCCACACCCGCCATCTGAGCCGGAATTGAGACGCTCCAGGGCTGACGGATCAGCTCCATACGCGCGAGCAGCACTTTGTCCGCACAAAGCCCATACCCAAGACGCAGCCCTGCCATCGCATATGTTTTTGTGAACGCCTTCAACAGAAAAAGCTGCGGATTCTCCTGCAGAAGCGCATTAAAATCGCTCTCCTGCGGTTGATCCAGAAAATCCAGAAAGCAGACATCCAGAACCATACGGATGTTCCGCTCCCTGCACACCGCCAGAATACGCTCCAACAATATGTGTGGTATCTGCACGCCTGTCGGATTGTTCGGGTTGCAAAGGAAAATGATATCCAGATCATCTGTTAAACAGGTTACATAATCCTCCCCAACAGCAAACCCTCTTTCCTCCCGCAGCTCATAATAACGTATATCACATCCATTCACCGCCAGTGCCTGTTCATACTCTGCAAAACCAGGTGATACCAGCAGCGCCTTTCGGGGCTTTTCCGCCGCTGCCAGGGAAAAAATCAGCTCCGCCGCACCATTCCCGCAGATAATCCGGTCTGCCGGTACCCCCTCTTTTTCTGAAAGTGCACTGCGAAGATCGCTGCAGCAGACATCCGGATAATTTACAGAACGCCGCACCCCCTCGCAGGCTGCTTCCGCCACCCGCTGTGGTAATCCAAGCGGATTTAAATTTGCAGAAAAATCGATACGGCAGGGCGCTGTATAAATATCACCGCCGTGCTGATGTTTTTGCATAATAATATTTCCTCCCTGCTCAAAGACATATACATATCCATTTCACCGCTGTCATAACCGCAAGCGCCAGCACTGCCGTTGCATACAGCAAACGGTTTGCACGCACAATATCCTCCGGCTCAACAGGACGCAGATCATCGCCGATCGTATCCTTGATATGAAGCACACCAAAATACCATGCATCTCCCGCGAGCTGCACATCAAGTGCCCCCGCCATCACCGCTTCCGTCTGTGCCGAGTTGGGGCTTGCATGGCGCAGGCGGTCACGCCGGAAAATACGCCAGGCATTTTTTCCGTTCATCCGGAGTATAAAGGATGCCGCAATCATAAACAATGCAGACAGACGCGCCGGGAGAAAGTTTGCCGCGTCATCCAGCTTCGCTGCAAACCTGCCAAAATAAAGATAACGCTCATTTTTGTAGCCGAGCATGGAATCCATCGTATTAATTGCCTTATAAAAAAAACCGAGAACTGCCCCGCCGATTGCCATATAAAACATAGGAGCGATCACTCCGTCCGATGCATTTTCCGCCACCGTCTCCACTGCGGCTTTCGTCACACCTGCCGTATCCAGATTCTCCGTATCACGCCCGACAATCATGGAAACTGCCTTTCTGCCACCCTCCAGATCCTTTTTCTGAAGTGCCCGGTATACCTTCATACTCTCATCCTTTAAGGATTTCGTTGCCAGGAGCTGCCAGCAAAGCAGACTTTCTATCGCCAGCCGCAGGTACGGATGTATCCACTGGGCAGCAAGCAGAAGAAGAAGCGGGATGCCTGCCGAAATCAGGACAACACAGACCGCCAGCAGTACCCCGGCAGCAAATTCCCGCCTATGAAAACTTTCCTCCGGACGCACACGCTTTTTCGCCTTCTTTCTTGTAAAGCTGACAATCCTGGAATTTTTTTCCCTGTCTTCCGGCACTGCTTTAAATAATTTCCGCAGATTTTTCTCCAGTACCGCAATCAGATTTCCAATCAGGCGGATAGGATGATAAATCCACACCGGATCTCCGAGCAGCAAATCCAGCAGAAAACCGGCAACCAGTGCCAGCAATGATATTTTCATCGCCCGTACCTCACTTCATTCTTATTTTTCCTGCCCTGCACAAGAATTCTCCGTATTTCCGGGAATGCACCGCCGGGCATGATACCGGACACATTTCTGTACAAATTCCACCGCAATCTGCGGATGGGAATAATAATACAGATGCGGAAAGCCTGCCAGCAGTGCGTCCGTCCGGTGTATGCACCGCCAGCTTCTTTTGCGCAACGGTTTTTTCGCCAGAAAGCAGGCGCCATTGTCCGTGCTGTCAAAGTAGTGAAATTCATGTCCGCGTATTTTTCCCATAGCCGTTTCTGCGCTCCCGGCAGGTACCTTTCTATCTGCCGCTTCTGCGCTCCCGGCAGGTACTCCTCTCTGTGCCTCTTCTATCCCCTGGTCTGACACTTCCTCCAGTTCAATATACCCAAAGCGTATCAGTTTGTCCGTGCGGTAAGCCTTCGCATTAATCACGCCGGCCATCTGCCACTCTTTTTTCTCCATATCCTCCATCGTGCGGTGCAGATACATAAAACCGCCGCACTCTGCCATACAGGGCATTCCTGCAGTTATTTTCCCACGGATATCCGCAAGCATATCCCTGTTTTCCGAAAGCTGTCCTGCATACAGCTCCGGATACCCGCCGTACAAAAGCAGCCCATCCGCCTCCGTCGGCAGCTTTCTGTCATGTATCGGAGAAAACTCCACAATCCGTGCACCGCATTTTTGCAGAAGCTGCAGATTATCTTCGTAAATAAAGCAGAATGCCTCATCCCGGGCCACCGCGATTGTGACCGTGGAGCGCTCCGGCTCCTGTATATCTGCCATTGCCGGACTTTTCAAGTGTGACATAGCTCCCTCTGCCGCCAGCTCCTCCGGATATCCGTCCGGCAGCGTTTCTGCCGACTTTGCCAGCTCCAGCAATCCGTCGATATCGAGACTTTTCTCCAGTACCCCCGCCAGCTTCTGCAGCTTTTCCTCCAGGTGTGCCACCTCATCCGGCAGTACCAGCCCGAGGTGACGGCTCTCAATCAGACAATCCGTCACCTTTGGCACATATCCGAACACACGCACACCCAGCTCTTCCTCAATCTTCTGCCTGATTTCTTCATAAAGCCCCGCCGGCATCTGATTTAAAATCACACCGCGAATCCGGCTGTCCTGCCGATACTCCAGAAAACCTCTGATATAAGCGAGCACCGACAAGCTCATTCCCCTTGTGTTCACGATCAGAACGGACGGCGTCTCTGTTACGCGCGCGAGATCGTAAGCGCTCGCCGCGTCGGAAATGCCGCCAAGCCCGTCGTAATATCCCATCACGCCTTCCAGAATGGAGATATCTGCCCCGGCGGCATTTTGGGCAAACAAATACCGTGTCATTGTCTCCCCGGTAAAAAATGTGTCCAGATTCCGTGCCTTTGTTTTCAGCACTCTTTCGTGGAACATCGGATCAATATAGTCGGGACCGCACTTAAAGGACATCACTGTCAGCCCGCGGTTTTTCAGCGCCTGCAGCAGTCCGCAGGTAATCAGCGTCTTTCCGCTCCCGCTCGCGCCCGCCGTCAGAAGAAGGCGCGGATACATTTTCTGACTTTCTTCCATCTCTGATACCTGCCTTCCTTCAGGAAATCTGACTATCCGCCCCGCCGGGGCTTCCGTTACAGGAAATAATAGAAACCGGATTCTGTCCCATCATCATATGATATCTGCCAACTTCTTTTGCGCGCGCAGTTGAAACCGTGACGATATCTGCATCCGTCACCGGCAGCGTTTTCAGACATTTAAGCGTCTCTGCCACCGTCTCCAGCGCGATGCAGTTGATCACAATGCGCACAGACGGATTTTTCCGGAGAACCGCTTCCAGAATTTCCCTCAGATTTCCAGAGGAACCGCCGATAAATACATGCGTCGGCGCAGGAAGCGGCTCCAGTGCCTCCGGTGCCGGACCGGTAATCACCGTCAGATTATCGGCGGCAAATTTCTGCCGGTTCGCCAGAATCAGCGTAACCGCTTCCGGCTTCTTCTCAATCGCATACACCTGTCCATCCACCGCCTGCAGCGCCGCCTCAATGGAAACAGAGCCTGTGCCTGCTCCCACATCATAAACGACAGAATCCCCGCACAAATGCAGCTTTGACAGCGAAATACTGCGCACCTCACACTTTGTCATCGGCACTGCATCGCGCAAAAACGCTTCATCCTCAATGCCATGCGTTACAACAGGATGTACTGTGTCATTTTCGATCAGCACCACGCAGAGATCGTGAAAGGTCTCCTTTACCAGTTCTCCCGCCGTCCCTGTCTGAATCTTCTCGCCAAGATAGGACAAGTTTTCCCCGACCGTTACCCGTACCTCTGCCATGCCGTAGTAAACCAGTTTTTCCATCAGTGCGCTTAAATCTTCTCCTTTTCCGATCAGCGCAAAAACCTTTTTGTGCCGCTTTACTGCTGCAACAACATTAGCTGACCTTCCATGCAGACTGACAAGCTTCACATCCTCCCACGGAATCCGCAGCTTTGCACACAGATACACTACCGACGAAATACCCGGATAAACTGTCAGCTCCTCGTCAGCAAATATCTCATATAATCTTTTTGCACCACTGTAAAACCCGACATCCCCCGACTGAAGAAGCACTATTTTTTCAAATTCCGGGTGCTCATCCACATACTCACGGATCTCCTGAGGCCGGTAAGAAACAAACCGCTCCTTTGAGAGACCTTCAAATCCCTCCAGCATCCGCTTTGCTCCTGCCAGGAGCTCTGCCTCCATACACGCCTTTTGCGCCTCTGCTGTCATACCGTCTCTCGCACCCATACCAATTCCAACAACCGAAATATGGCGCTTCGGTTTTATCCGCAGCTTTTTCATCAAACAGGCACGGACCTGCATCGGCGTCAGACCCTCCGCCTCAGGCGGTCTGCCAACCAGCACCACCCGTGCGCCTGCCCTCTGCGCCGCGCGGATTTTTTCTTCAAAACCACCGGCTTTTCCGGACTCCTTCGTCACCATCCATTTCGCGTCCGTCTGCTGCAGCATTGCCACATTTAAATCTTCCGAAAACGGTCCCTGCATACAGATCAGATGCTTTCCGGTAAAGCCAAGCTGCGCGCACGCCGCAGCAACCTCCGGTGTAGAGAGCACCCTCGCAAATACGCGCTCTGCAAAATCCGGCAGTTCCTTAAATTTTGCCAGCTCCTTGCTTCCGGTCGTCACCAGGATATTTCCTTCGGTTCCCTTTAAGAACTCCACCGCCTCCTGCACAGAATCCACGACAACCAGCCCGCTGCCATCTGCCGGACTGCTTTCTCTGAGCAGCCGGATGTACTCCGCACCGCTGGCCCTGCACGCCGCCTGAATATTTGCCGACACCTCCTCTGCATACGGATGTGTGGCATCCACGACAAGAACACCTTCCTCTGACTGCTCTGCCAGCTCCTCCATCCGCGCGCACATCACGTCCGCCGTCATTCTGCCCGTATGAATCGTACGGTAAGCATCCTCTCCGAGGAGCTGCCCACCGTATCCGGTCGCCACACAGACTTCTGTCTCTACCTGCTGACGGCTCAAATATTCCGCCAGTTCCCGTCCCTCTGTTGTACCTGCAAAAAGAAGTATCTTATACATTCCGGTACCCTCTCGGCGTCACCATCCTGCCGTCAATCTCCTTTGTCTGGGAATTGCCGACGAAAACGGTAGTAAACATATCCACCTGCGTATCCCGCAGCTCTGTCAGCGTCATCACGCGGCACGCCTCTCCGTCTCTTCCGATATTGCTGACAATACCGCAGACGGTCTCCGGTGCCTTGTACCGCAGCATCAGATCACACGCCTTCTGCAGATAATCCGCTCTTTTTTTGCTGGACGGATTATAAAGACAGATCACAAAATCTGCCTCAGATGCCAGAAGAAGCCGTTTTTCAATTTTCTCCCACGGTGTCAGCAGATCACTCAGACTAATGAGCGCAAAATCATGGATCAGCGGTGCGCCGAGCACTGCCGCGCCGCCTGTTGCCGCCGTGACACCCGGTATGATCTCCACTTCAATCTCCGGGTAAGCCGCACCGATCTCCAGCATCAGCCCTGACATCCCATATACTCCGGCGTCCCCGCTACAGATCATCGCTACATTTTTGCCTTTTTTCGCCTCCTCAAAAGCAAGGCGGCAGCGCTCCACTTCCTTTTTCATCGGTGTTGTCAGAAATTCCTTATCCGCAAAATGTTCTCTTACCAGTTCCACGTATACCGTATAGCCCACAATAGTGTCACATGCCTGCAGCGCATTTGCCGCGCGCATCGTCATCTGTTCATACTGTCCCGGACCGATGCCGACCACATATATTTTACTCAAAATCCACACTCCAATCCCGGACGGCGGCAGCAACTGTCACGCCGTCCCCCGCTGTTTTTTTCAATAACAATGTACCGTTTCCCGATGCCAGAGCAGCGCTGCGCTCACAGACATTTCCTGCACCGGTAACTGTTTTTACAAAAGCGGAATCGGAAAAATCTCCCTTCACCCGCTGCAGCTCCTCCGCCTCAAAGGTAACAAACGGAAGCTGGTGCCGGGCGGCAAATTCCACAAGCCCCGCCTCCTGCGCTTTCAGAGATATACTGGCAATCTGCTCAACGCAGTGCAGCGATATTCCGCACGTCTGCAGCGCCTCCTGCACCTTTTCTTCAATTTTATCTGCCTCTGTGCCCTTTTTACAGCCAATACCCAGACTGACAATCTGCGGAATAAGCGTCAGCGTCTGCTTAAAGGGCCGTTTCTGCTCCTGCAGGCTCACACAGATACCATTCGTCCCTGAAAAAACCTGCTGTTCCTCCCAGACCTCCAGTTCCTCCGGTATACTCCCGATCACTGGAAAGTCACTGTAAAAACCGATTTTTTTCTCATCCAGCACATCCGCTGATATCTGTTTTGCATAATCCATGCTGGCAATATACAGGTGGTTTCTCTTTGCAAACACATCTACAGCAAATCGCCCGTTCACATCGGTCGCCGTCGTGATAACAGGAATGGCTCCTGTCAGATTGGCGAGCGTTCCGGTAAGCTCATTGGCTCCCCCGATGTGACCGGAAAGCAGGGAGATGACAAAAATCCCCTTTTCATCCATCACAACCACCGCCGGATCCTGCGTCTTATTTTCCAGATACGGGGCAATGCTGCGCACGGCAATCCCTGCCGCTCCGATAAACAGAATTGCATCCGCAGCGGCGAACATCTGCCCTGTCCACTCCTTCAGCGGAATCTCCAGTGCACAGAGTCCGTATGCTTTCGCGTATCTGGATAGTGTATAGCTTTCACAGCCGTAGCCCTGTCTGGAAAGCAGCTCCGTAATTGCCGCGTTCAGACGGCTTCCCCTCTCCGTAAAGCTGATGATCGCAAGCTTCATTTGCCTGCCTCCCGGAATTCTGTTGAGAATGCCGGATTGTAAAGCTCAGACCGGCTGTAATGGCTGTGGCTGACCACATCCCCGATAATCATCAGCGCCGTCTTGGTAATATGATTCTTTTTTGCTGTCTCCGCCAGCGTTCCGACCGTACAGACAAAGGTTTTCTCATCCTCCCAGGTCGCCTTGTAAACAATTGCCGCCGGCGTATCTGCCGTATATCCTCCGGCAATCAGCCTCTGGGACAGCTTATCCAGCATGCCGGTACTTAAAAACACCACCATTGTCGCCTGATGCGCTGCAAAAGATGCAATCTCTTCTTTTTCCGGCACCGGCGTCCTTCCCGCCATGCGCGTGATGATCACGCTCTGTGAAACATCCGGCAGCGTATACTCCAGATTGAGCGCGGCAGCCGCCCCGCAGAAGGAGCTGACACCCGGACAATCCGTATAGGCAATCCCTTTTGCATCCAGCGCATCCATCTGCTCACGGATGGCGCCATAAAGACAGGGATCCCCAGTGTGCAGGCGGACAGTCATCTGCCCCTTCTCCTCTGCCGCGTACATCACATCCAATACCTCCTCCAGCGTCATCAATGCGCTGTTGTAGATCTGACAGCCTTCCTTCGCGCAGGAAAGGAGCTGCGGATTTACCAGAGAGCCTGCGTAAATAATCACATCTGCCTCCGCGAGCAGCTTTTGTCCCCGCACCGTGATCAGATCCGACGCCCCCGGTCCTGCACCCACAAAATTTATCATATCATTTCTTCTCCTTTACAATAATCAATGAATAATATCCTGCCGTCTCCGGTATCTCCTCAGCGCTGCGGTACTGTTTTTCTTCCGGCATTCCGCAGTTTTCAATCATCACTGTCTCTGTATGATCCATCTCAAGCAGCCGTTTCTTCACATCCCGCATCTTCTTCCCCGCCTTCATAAGGACCTTTGTCCCCGGAAGCTTCAGGGCATCCTCAATCTGATAGGATGCCGGAATGACGTGCAGCGGTTCTGCTTTTTCCACCAGCCCGATATTCATTCTGGCGGCAACCGCACAAAAAGAGGGAATTCCGTTAATGATTTCTGCCGGATAACCCATGGCAAGAATCCGCTTGTGCACATAGAGATAAGTAGAATACACACCGGGATCACCAAGCGTAAGAAACGCCACATTTTTCCCTGCCTCCAGAGCAGCTGCCACCTTCCCTGCCGCCGCGTCATGGCTCTCCTTCAGCGCCGTCTTATCCTTTGTCATTGGCATGTGGATCTCCAGACATTCCTTTCCGGCAATTTCCGGTACCGCCTGTACTGTGATCTGCCAGGCAACCGTTTCCTCCTTCCGTATTCCCGGCACAGCAATGCAGTCTGCCTCCCGTATAATACGCACCGCTTTTAATGTCAGCAGCTCCGGATCTCCCGGCCCGATTCCCACTCCGTATAATATTCCCTGCATAAGTTTCTCCTCTCTCAGAACTGTGCGAGCAGCTCTGCTACGCCCTTCGTTTCCCCCAGATATCCGTGCTGGCTGGAAAAGAGCACTGCCTCTGTTTTAATCGCACCCCCGCAGCGGTGCTGCAGATAATAATGGATACGCGGTAAAAGCATTTCCATTGTCCGCTCTGTCAGATTCTTTTCTTTTAAAATATCAAGCGCTTCCTCGGTAGTGATGGTATCCAGAATCTTTTTTACTGTCTCCGGATCCGCTCCGGCGCGCAGCGCCTGAGCCGCCATCAGCTCTGCCCGGCAATCAGCCTCCCGCGAATGGGTATTCATGATCCCGCCGGATACCTTCACAAATTTTCCGATATGTGCTACAAACAGGATGCCGCGAAAACCCAGTTCCACCGCGATATCCAGTGTTTCTCCCACATAGTTGCTGCATTTTATACTGTCAGAAGCATCAATTTTCATGTCCTTTTGCAAAAAATCCTCTCCATAATTGCCCGGCGTAACCAGCAGATATTCCCTGCCCGCTGCCCGCTTCATCTCCATTTCCAGGCGGATGCTTGCAATCAGCGCCTCCTCGCTCATGGGAACCACAATGCCGCTGGTGCCAAGAATCGAAATACCGCCTTCTATACCGAGCCTCGGATTGAAAGTACGCAGAGCAATTTCTTCCCCGTGCGGCACAGAAATCTCCACTGCCATCCGGCAGGGCTGCTCCAGTTCTTCGCAAACCTCTGCTACCGCACAGGTAATCATCTCCCGTGGAACACGATTGATAGCCGCCTCACCGACAGGCTGCCATAAACCCTTTTTGGTTACGATGCCAACACCGTGTCCGCCGGTGATCTGTACACCGTCCAGTCCGCTCCTTTTCACCCTGGCAAAAATCAGCAATCCATGCGTGGCATCCGGATCATCGCCCCCATCCTTTCGCACTGCACAGGATACTTCCTCCTGTTCCCTGCAGATTTCCTCCACTGCAAGATGCAGGCAGGTGCCCTCCGGCACCACCAAATTGACCTCCGTAATGTCTTTCTGCAAAAACAGCATAAGCGCAGCCGCCTTTGCCGCTGCCGCAGCGCAGGTGCCTGTCGTATAGCCGCAGCGCAGCCTTTTATTATTTTTCAGTACATAGCGGTCCTCCAGACCCGTCCTGTGCTCCATAAACCACTCCTATGACAAAAAATTGTATATCAGTCCGAAATCGTTCTCCGTTCATCTCCTCCGCATATACAGTAACAAAACCGCTGCCTGAAAAGGCAACGGTATAGTTTGTTTTCTATGCTTTGCCGGTGCTTCCAAAGCCACCGCGGTTCGTATCATCCAGCCTTTCCACCCGTTCGAAGGAGACGGTGGGCTGATGCTCCATAATGCGGAACTGACAGATACGGTCGTTCACATGAATCTGCGTATCCCGCACCGCATATACCGGCATAAACCACTGGTCATTGTCGCCGCTATAGGTCTCATCGATCACTCCAAAATGGTTTGTCTGAATAATGCCGAAATTTTTAAACGTGGAACTTCGCGGCACCACATGCGCTTCATATCCCTTCGGCAGCCGCATGGCAACGCCAAGCGGGATCAGCTTAAACTCCCCCGCCTTCAGCACAACATCCTCAGCGGCACGCAGGTCAATCCAGTCTGATTTTCCATCAATATAGGTAAGCGGCTCAATTTTATCCGTAAAATATTTGATCTGTATTTTTTCCATTCCCGGTGCTCCTTTACTGTAACAGTTCAGCCAGGCTGTCCTGTTCCCCTTTACTCACAATGCAGCACCACGCCGCCCGTCGCCAGCGACTGCTGTACGTCAATTACCCGCTGGTTAGAGCTGCCCTTCCAGTGAAGCTGCTTATCCAGTTTGTCCACTTCAAATTCTCCGTCCACCAGCACATCTACATAGCGCATGATCGGGCTTTTGCAGACTTCCTCCCAGAGTCCCCCGGTATACAGCCAGATAGTCTTGTCCGGGAACTTTTCCTTGATCTCCTTCGCGAGCGCCTCCACTTCCAACTGGTTTGTGGGGTACATCGGATCGCCGCCGCTGAAGGTGATACCGGAAATATAGGATTGCCCTAACTGCTCAAACAACTCCTGCTTTGCTGACTCGTCAAACGGAAGCCCTCCGTCCGGATCCCATGTGATCGGATTCTGACACTGCGGACAGCAGTGTGCACAGCCCGCCACCCATAGCACAACCCGGAGCCCGTCCCCATTCAGCATATCATCCTTCGTAATATTGTGATACCTCATAAAGTCCTCCCAAAACGCGCCTTTTATACAATATTTTGTATTCTGTTTATTTTTCAGATACACGATTTAGTGCCCGATATTGATTCTATCATTTCCGCCTGAGCACGTCAAGAGAAGATTCCATATTTATTTTGAAAACAGAATCCGGTCATTATCCAGTTCTTTTCCTGCGCCGGCAGAGAATTTCTGCAGCAGACCATCCACTGTCAGATCTCTGCGCTCTTCCCCGCTGATATCCAGCACGATCCTGCCGCCATCCATCATCAGCGTGCGGTTTCCCATCTGCAGCGCAGAATGCATATTGTGTGTAATCATCAGACAGGCAAGATTATTTTCTTCTACTATATTTTTTGTCAGTTCCAGAACCTTCTCAGCAGTCGCAGGGTCAAGCGCCGCCGTGTGTTCATCCAGGAGCAGAATTTTGGGCGGTACAAGAGTTGCTGCCATCAAAAGCGTCAGCGCCTGCCGCTGTCCTCCGGAAAGCAGACCCACAGGCTGTTTCATGCGGTCCTCCAGTCCCATACCTAGCAAAGAAAGACGCTCCCTGAAATAGCTGCGCTGCTCCTTGCTGATGCGGGAGAAAGCGGAGCCCCTGCCACTTTTAGACGCGCGCAGATAGGCAAGCGCCAGATTCTCCTCAATCGTCATATGAGGCGCCGTTCCGCGCATCGGATCCTGAAACAGTCTGCCGATTTCTGTCGCGCGCTTATAATCAGGAACATAGGTAATGTCTGTGCCATCCAGTTCCACACTTCCCTCATCCACATAAAAGCTTCCGGCAATGCAGTTAAAAAGCGTCGATTTTCCGGCACCGTTGCTGCCGATAATCGTAGCAAACTCTCCGTTTTCCACAGTCAGGCTCACGCCATCCAGCGCAACCTTCTCATTTACCGTGCCTATGTTAAATGTCTTTTTAACCTTCGTCAGTTTTAACATCCGCTTCCGCCTCCCTTTCTGGCTGACACTGCCGCCATTTTCCGTCTCTGAAAAGCAATCTGTTTCTTTAAGTACGGGGAGGCAATGGCAACTGCCACAATCACTGCAGAGACAAGCTTCAGACACTCCGCCGGAATATGCAGACGCAAAGCGATTGCAATCGCGAAGCGGTACAGGCAGCTTCCGAGAATAACACCGACGATCCGTTTAAACATAGTTCCCTTTCCAATCAGTGTCTCACCGATGATCAGACTGGCAAGCGCGATTGTAACCATGCCTGTACCCAGGTTGATGTCGCAGGATTTCTGATACTGTCCGATCAGACAGCCTGAGAGCGCCGTCATGGCACTGGAAACGCAGAGCCCGACCGTGATTGTAAATCCCGGATTAATACTGGAGGCTTTTACCATATCGGCATTATCTCCGGTGGCGCGGATGGAAAGCCCCAGCCGTGTCCCCAGAAACCATGCCAGGATCAGACATACGATAACAACCACGATTATCGCTGTTATCAGTTTATACCATGTAGCACCGAACACATTTTTCAGAAGGCTGAAAATAGTATCGCATTTAAAAAGTGACAGATTTGACGAAAATCCCATTACGGCAAGATTTACCGTATACAGCCCCGTATTTACTATAATTCCGGCGAGAATAGATTCCACACCAAGCTTTGTCTGCAGCGACGCCATAATATAGCCGGAGCAGATGCCCGCCAGCATAGCGGCAAACAGTGCCAGAACCGGATGTCCCATGATCGCGACCTGGGCACCGACCGCACAGCCAAGCGTAAAGCAGCCGTCTGTGGACAGATCCGCAATGTTTAAGATTGAATAGCTCAGAAAGAGCGCCAGCGCCACCAGCGCATAGATAAAACCGAGCTCCAGTGCGCTGATGACCACCGGAAGTGATAACAGTGATCCCATGATATTTCTTCTCCTGTCTGATTTTGATTCATATAACTACTTATTCAAATTCTTCTGCTGTAACAGTTTCTACAACCGCCGTGCATTTTTCTGCAAAACCGCTGTAGTCGATGCCGAGCACTTCTGCTGTTTCCGTATTGACGGTTGCGATACCGTTATCGAAGGTGAGGATCGGTGTAGCTGCCGGATCTGCGCCTTTTAAGATATCTACAACCATATCCGCCGTTGCGGTGCCAAGATTTGTGTAATCTACACCGTATCCGCAGAAAGCACCGTTCAGCGCGAAGGAATCTGCGCCTGCATAATGCGGAATGCCGGCCTCAATGAATTTTTCATAAATAGCAAGCTCTGCTGTCATAACAGTGTTGTCGGTCGGTGTGAAAACTGCATCAACTCCTGCCGCGATCAACGCATCTGCCGCCTGTGAAACCTCTGTGTTATTTGTGCCGGTCTTTTCTACTACTTCAACGCCCTTTTCTTCCAGATATGCCTTTGCATCTGCAATCGGCTGCCTGGAAGAATCCTCTGACTGGCTGTATAAAAGTCCTACAGACTGGATATCCGGGTTTGCTGCGAACATCAGATCCAGAATCGCCGTTGTGTTCAGGGCATCACTGGTGCCGGTGATGTTGGCTCCCGGAGCTTCCATGGATTCTGCGAGACCTGCGCCCACCGGATCAGACACTGCGGAAAATACTACCGGAATCTGGTTATCTTCCGTCGCCGTCTGAACGATCTGTGCAGCCGGTGTTGCGATTGGGATAATCACATCCACTTCATCCGCGATCAGCTGCGTTGCAATCTGATTCAGTGTAGTCGGGTCCGCCTGCCCGTTATATACGCAGCCTTCATAAATAAACTGGTCTTCTCCCTCTGCGGAAATCTCATCCAGACGCTTCTCAATTGCTTTTTCAATCTGATTCAGAGATGCATCATCTACAAACTGGATGATGCCCACCTTGTAATCCTGTGCCATCGCACTTCCTGCCATCATAACCACTGCTGTCAATGTTGCTGCTGTGCCTGCCAATACTTTTCTTTTCATAATTTTACTCTCCTTTATATTTAAATTTTTTTGATACCTGAATTCTGTGATGCCAGGGTCAAAAGGTCTAAACCCACATGAGCCTGCTCATAAGTGGGTGAAAGACCTTGGGACCCGCCCCGATATGAGCATAAAAGTGGGATGTATATCCCACGATATGCGAATGTCGGGTAGGATTGCGCCCTTTCGTCCTAAGCCGTGCCACCTCCATTGCGCTTCGCTCCATGTCGGTCGCGGGCTTGCGCCCTATAAATCCTTCCGCTCCTGCGGCTGCATGCATGCAAGCATGCGCAGCCTCTGAGCGGAGGATTTGCACGGCTTAATGGTATCGCGGAAAATAAGAAAACCGTCTCAAACAATTCTATTGCTTGAGACGGTAATAATCTGAATTATTATCGCGGTACCACTCAACTTAACGTCAACGTCCACTTTCGCATGTACTTCCATACACTCCTGATTGATAACGGGTTCGGTTCCCGACAGCGCCTACTCTATATGATTACTATTTCAGACTGCCCTCAAAAGTCCATTCAGCAAATTATTCCATACTGCAATCCCACCGCCTGCAGCTCTCTGTGATTTCCTAAAAATGCTTACTACCCTTTCTCATCGGTTTATTCTTTTGATAAGAAAAATTTTAGCATGTCAGAGTATATTTGTCAACCGCAGATTTAAGATTTTTACAAACTGAGTTTATGGAATTTTCTCTGATAGAGATATATCTCATCTGAGAGAAAATCCTCCTGCGCCACCTCGCTGCGGTTGATCTCACGCACCATTTCCTGAAGCTCTTCCTTTGACATCGCAAATTCCGCCGGCACGATAATGCATTCATGTATACTGCTTGGGAGCACCCAGAAGTCGTCCTTCAGCTTTCCTGCAATGTCCTGCAGTACCGAGTCAAACAGCAGGCTTGACGCACCAAAGTAATTACTTTTATTTGTCAGCACATACATCGGCAGAGTCGTCTCCGTTTCCGCCTCCGCATCCGTTTTTATGCACCCCTGGAATTTTTCCAGTACACTGCGCATGCTTAAGAACTCTTCCGGCTGGATATTGAGCGTATTTTCCCGTGCGCCGGCAAACAACTCTTCCTCGGTAATCCCCCAGTTTTTGCAATGACTGCTGTATACCAGAATTGTCCCCGTTCCAAGACGGCTGTCCTCAAAATAATAATACACCACAACCGCAAGGTCCAGAAAAATCCGGTACGGCACCATTTTAAGCAGCTCCCGGTTTTTCTCACGGCTGATCAGGCGGCAGGCCAGATGCTGCCGCACCTTTGTATAGTCTGCATAAAAAGTGGTATCAAACGGATCCGCCACTCTGTTTTTCCGGTAAAGCGCCTCCATCCGGTCTACAATATCCGGGACAGAGGCACCCTCGCAGTAGCTCCGGTAAAAATCATTCAGATAAATTGTCGGTGCAATCCCGCTTCCTTCCTCACTGATGGAAAGTGCATCCAGAACAACAGAATTATTTTTCAAAATCTGATGAAGCTGTACCTGCACCTTTTCCCCCAACCGTTCCTTCATCTGCGTCTGCATCATACAGACAAAATCTTCATACTTCAAATAACCATCCTTTCTGATATTTATTTA
>DKTR01000141.1:7446-7798 GCA_002473385.1 Lachnospiraceae bacterium UBA7225 | reverse complement strand
TTCTGATATTTATTTATAAAACTCGGAGAATTGTGTGCGAATGCACCAGAATATTCAGAAGTTTTATGCCACTAATTATATCATTATAATCACATAAACGCAAGTATTATTTTAATAAATTGCGAAAAAAGGATATTTTTCTGTCTGCACCCTTTTGGCTGGCTTCACAGAAAAATATCCTTCATCCTTTTGCTCTTAATCCTCGTTCATCGCCGTCAGCTTTGCCGCCTGATCTGCCGCGATCAGACTATCCAGCAATTCATCGATATCTCCATCCATGATAGAATCAATCTTGTAAAGCGTCAGCTTGATCCGGTGATCTGTCACACGCCCCTGCGGGAAATTGTAGGTG
>DKTR01000141.1:1741-7143 GCA_002473385.1 Lachnospiraceae bacterium UBA7225 | reverse complement strand
CCCTGCGGGAAATTGTAGGTGCGGATCTTTTCGGAGCGGTCTCCGGTCCCGATCTGACTGCGGCGAAGCTCCGCCTCCGCATCATGCGCTTTCTGCTGTTCAATATCATACAGCTTAGCGCGCAGCAGTGCAAATGCCTTCGCCTTATTCTGAAGCTGAGACTTTTCCGTCTGGCTATATACCACAATACCGGTCGGATAATGTGTCAGACGCACCGCCGAGTCTGTTGTATTGACACACTGACCGCCGTTTCCGGAAGCACGCATCACATCAATACGAATATCCTTCTCATCAATTACAACATCTACATCCTCCGCCTCCGGCATCACCGCAACGGTAATTGTCGAGGTGTGGATCCTGCCGCCGGATTCTGTTTCCGGCACACGCTGCACACGGTGAACACCACTCTCATATTTCAGACGGGAATAGGCTCCCTGCCCGGTGATCATAAAGTTGACTTCCTTCATGCCTCCGATGCCGATTTCATCGGCGCTCATCAATTCCACCTTCCAGCGGCGCTTCTCGGCATATTTTACGTAAAGACGATACATCTCAGCGGCAAACAGCGCCGCCTCATCTCCGCCCGCACCCGCACGGATTTCCACAATAACGTTCTTATCATCATTTGGGTCTTTCGGCAGCAGCAAAATTTTTAATTCTGTCTCCAGCTCTGCGATTCTGTCCTTGGCGGTATTTAACTCTTCCTTGAGCATCTCGCGCATTTCCTCATCTGATTCGCCCTCCAGCATGGCGAGGCTGTCCTCGACCGTCTGTCTGCACGCCTTATATTCCTTGTATGCGTCCACAATCGGCTGCAGATTACTCTGCTCCTTCATCAGCTTCTGAAAACGGACCGGGTCACCCGCCACTCCCGGCTCGTTTAATTCGTTCAGTAATTCCTCAAAACGGATTAATAAATCCTCCAGCTTATCAAACATGTCTCCTCCTAACGTCTCCTCCCGGTCACTACCCGGGGAAGACCTGCCAGATCTTTCTTTATTTCTATCTCTGTATAGCCTTCTTTCCTGAAAAGTGACGCCACCTCTGCTCCCTGATCAAAACCGATCTCGCAGAGGAGCCAGCCCTCCGGTTTTAAAAACCGCTTCGCACCGGCTGCGATCCTGCGGTAAAAATACAGACCGTCCGCCTTCCCGTCCAGCGCCGTCAGCGGCTCATAATCCCGCACCTCCGGCATCAGCCTGGGAATTTCCCCGCTCGCAATATACGGTGGATTCGAGACAATGCAGTCATAAGCTCCCTCTATATTTTCAAACAGGTCACTTTTTATGAATTCTGCTTCTGCCTGCAGCGCAGCGGCATTTTCCCGCGCAACCGCAAGTGCACCCTCTGAGATATCCGCCGCAAAAGCACTAATGCTGCATCTCTTTGCCAGACTGATAATGATACAGCCAGAACCGGTACACATATCCAGCACCCGGGCTCCCGGACGGATTTTTTTTTCCGCCTCAAGGACCAGTAGTTCCGTATCCCCGCGCGGAATCAGCACCTGATCGTTCACCCGGAAGGAATAGCCCATAAACTCCTGTACACCAGTGAGATACTGCAGCGGCACATGCTGCGCCCTGCGTCCGATCAGCTCCCGGTACCGGTTTTCCATCTCATCAGGACATATCTCCTGCATCTTCAGGAAATAATGCGTACGGTCGATGCCCGTCACATACTCTAATAAAAGCCAGGCATCCACAGCCGCATCCTGAATTTTCTGCGTCATCAGCACGCTCGTACCCCACTGCAGCACTTCACGATAAGAGAATACTCCTGCCGCTGTTTTCTTCATCCTGCCACGCCTTTTGCGGCAGCACAGCCATTCTCTGCTGATACGCTCTCCTTTGTCCCCCGTCCGGTACCAGGGACAATCGTCTCGCCGCATACATATTCTTTCTCTGTTATTTCATAATTGGTGTCAAAATTTTCGTTCAGGAACTTTTTCCAGTCGAACACAGCTTCCACAGAAGCAATGGCAACCTCCACCATATCCGGTGTCGGCTCACGCGTCGTCTGATGCTGCAGCATCATGCCGGGTCTGCTTAGAAGATTTACAAATTTACTTTCCGATTTTCCGGCCAGCCGGATGAACTCATAGGAAATTCCTGCGATTACCGGCAGCAGCAAAATACGGATTGCAAAACCAAGTGCATTGGACTCCACGCGGATAAACATATGCGCGATTACGCTGACCACCATGACGATCAGAAGGAAACTTGTACCGCAACGCTTGTGCTCCCTGGAGCTTTTCATCACATTTTCCACATTCAGTTCAAGACCATGCTCAATACAGTTGATGCATTTGTGTTCTGCGCCATGATACATGAATACCCGCTGGATATCCTTCATATTGGAAATCAGCTTGATATAAAGCAGGAAAATTGCAATTTTCAAAATACCCTCACAGGTAACAATAATATTGGTATTGTCCGTCACCTTATGCAGCAGCAGCGACAGGAAATACGGCAGAATCATGAACACCGCCACTGCAAAGACCATGGAAATCGCCACCGTAATGCCCATCAGAATATCCATGCCCTTCTTGGTGCTTAGAAAACTATCAATTTTTTTATCCAGCTTCGACGGCTCCTTTTCCGGCTTTTCCTCCTCATCGTCCTCAAAAAATCCGGCGGAATATGTCAGTGTTTTCATGCCAAGCACCAGTGAATCCACAAAACTGAATATGCCGCGCACGAACGGCAGCTCCAGCACCTTCTTTCCTTTGATAAATGCCAAAGATTCTTCTGTTTTCACAATAATTTCTTTATCGGGCTTGCGGACCGCCACAGCATAGCGATCGCCATTTTTCATCATGACGCCCTCCATCACCGCCTGTCCGCCAATTCCAGAACCTTTCATACCTTCCTCCTTATCATATAAATCCACGTGACAAAAAAGGTTGAGATCTTTCCAACCTCAACCTTGCCGTTACCATTTCTATTATGCCTTGATTCCGTATTTTTTGTTGAACTTGTCAATACGTCCGCGGGCAGCCGCTGTCTTCTGCTGTCCTGTGTAGAACGAATGGCATTTTGAGCAGATTTCTACATGGATATCTTTTTTTGTAGAACCTGTTGTAAATGTATTTCCACAGTTGCAGGTCACAGTTGCCTGATGGTATTCCGGATGGATTCCCTCTTTCATGATTTTCACCTCACAATTCAGTTAAGCAATGTTTGCATTATAGCACATTCCGACTTTATTTGCAAGTACTTATATAAATTTTTGCTTTTTCACTGTCTGAACAAATTCCCGGTTGTCCCGTGTGCGCACAAACAGATTGAGAATGTTTTCCACAGCCTCGTCGGATTTCATGCCGTTCAGCGCCCGGCGCATAATATAAACGGCCTCCTGCTCTTCCCGGTCAAGCAGCAGATCCTCCCGGCGTGTACTGGATTTTGGAATATCGATTGCCGGGAATACACGCTTTTCAGAAAGCTTACGGTCCAGAACCAGTTCCATGTTGCCGGTGCCCTTAAATTCCTCATAAACCACATCATCCATCTTACTTCCGGTATCTACAAGAGCGGTGGCAAGTACTGTCAGGCTGCCGCCCTCCCGCATATTTCTCGCCGCGCCAAAAAAACGCTTCGGCATGTACAGCGCCGCCGGATCAAGACCACCGGACAAAGTACGCCCGCTCGGCGGAACCACCAGATTGTACGCACGCGCCAGACGTGTAATGCTGTCCAGAAGAATAACCACGTCGCGCTTATGCTCGACCAGACGCTTTGCACGCTCAATAACCATCTCAGACACACGCTTGTGATGCTCCGGCAGTTCATCAAACGTTGAATAAATAACCTCCACATTATCACCAACGATTGCCTCCTTGATGTCTGTGACTTCTTCCGGGCGCTCATCGATTAACAGAATGATCAGATGGATCTCCGGGTTATTCTTCAGAAGCGATTTTGCAATGTCTTTTAAAAGTGTGGTTTTTCCTGCCTTCGGCTGAGACACAATCATACCGCGCTGCCCCTTACCGATCGGAGAAATCAAGTCTACAATACGCATGGAGACATCCCTGCTGCCCCGTTCCAGACGCATCCTCTCATTCGGAAAAATGGGCGTCATATCCTCAAAATTATAGCGCTTTGCCGCCTCCCCCGGCGCCATACCGTTGATCGATGTCAGATACAGAAGCGCACTGAACTTCTCCTGCATCGTTTTTATACGTGTATTTCCAGTCAGAATATCTCCCGTTTTCAGCCCGAATCTGCGGATCTGGGACGGGGATACATAAACATCATTTTCCCCCGGAAGATAATTATTACTGCGGATAAAGCCGTAACCGTCCGGCAGTACTTCAAGGATCCCATGTGCAACAATACCGCTGTCAAGCTGCGCAATATCTACAGGTGGCTTGTCCGACCGCTCTCCGGTCTCCCCGGTTTCCACTGCTGTATTTTCTATTTTTTCCTCAGATGGATGGCTTTCCGTTTTTCCCTCTGCCGGAGATGCTTCTGCCCTTTTGCCGGCTGCGGTCATCTCCTCCGTTTTCTGTTCTGCCGCTTCCTTCTGTCCTTCCTTTTCATCCTCCGCCAGCATCAGCTCTACCACCGCTGACTTGCGCATACCGCCAGTTACCTTTAGTCCTCTTGCTCTGGCAATCTCCTTCAGCTGTACTGCCGGAAGCGATTCATACTGTTGTCTCGTCATAAATTTTCCTTTCTGTTCTCACTTCAGTATCTAACAAAAATAAGAATATCAATCATCTGCATTTCAATACTTTAAAATGGGTATCTGTCGGAATTGACATGATATTATGTAGACGGATGTATTATAACACGTTGCTTTTCAAATAGCAACGTTTTTCTTTTATGCCAGCATTCCGCCAAGCATTCCGCCGCCGAGACACAACAGCATCGTTGTAATAATCTGTGATGCCTGCGCCTGAATTCCACCGCCGGATATCCAGGAAGCCGCCACCAGCATAAGAAAATAGAGCGCACCTGTCGTCAGCCCCCACAGAAATTTACGGCTGCGTATGCCCTTCCCCGCCAGAATACCCCCAAGGAAACTGCTAAGTACATAAATTACAAGAATACCTGCCGAGACCATGCTCTGCTGCGGTTCCAGCTTATAAAGCAGCAGCGCCGTAAGAAGCAGAAGAAGCCCGGTAATCATATAAGAGATAATCAATGAACGGATCACAATACGGATATTAGTTCTTGCCACCATAAATCATCCTCCCTCCTGTCTGTTGTTAATATATGCGCCGTCCATGAAAAATATTCCTGCATAGCTGAATAAAAGGTGTTACTGTTCACGTCGTTCACAGTAACATTCGCAAATCCATCCCGGATTCGCTTCGCGAATGGGATTTGCTCACTCTTGAATCATGTTCTTACGGACTTTGCAGTAAATGCAAAGTCCTGACCTGAACAATAACG
>DKTR01000141.1:0-1475 GCA_002473385.1 Lachnospiraceae bacterium UBA7225 | reverse complement strand
AAAGTCCTGACCTGAACAATAACGAAAAGGTTACTAAAATTTATATAAACTGTGCCGGTATCCTTGATTTTTTTCCAGAAATACGCTATCATTATCAAACAGGTGCAGTAATTTAATCTCTGCACCGAAAGGAGATGACATTTTGGACTCAGGCGAGGCCATACAGCTAGGCGTAATAGTGCTGCTGATTGCCCTTTCTGCTTTTTTTTCCTCAGCAGAAACGGCTTTGACCACGGTAAACAAAATCAAAATTAAATCTTTGGCGGATGAAGGAAATAAACGGGCCGCCATCCTCTTAAAGGTAACGGAAGATCCGGGAAAGATGCTCAGTGCCATATTGATCGGCAACAATATCGTAAATATTGCAGCAGCCTCTATGGTTACTTCCCTTGTCTCCAGCATATTCGGAAGCTGGGCGATCAGCATCGGAAGCGGTGCGCTGACACTGCTCATCCTTATTTTCGGTGAAATTTCCCCGAAAACATATGCTTCCCACAATGCAGAAAAGCTTGCGTTAGCGGATGCTGGTATCATCTACATACTGACAAAGGCGCTGACACCCGTTATTTACCTTACCAATCAGCTCTCCAACCTGTTTCTGAAGCTTCTCAAAGTAGATCCGGATGCCAGAAACGACGTCATGACAGAAAATGAGCTGCGTACCTACGTGAATGTCAGCCACGAGGATGGCGTTATCGAACAGGAAGAAAAACAGATGATCTACAATGTGTTCGATTTTGGCGATACACAGGCGAAGGACATTATGATTCCGCGTGTGGAGATGGTTTCCATTGATGTCAACGCTTCCTATCAGGAGGTGCTGCGTATTTTCCGCGAGGAAAAGTTTACCCGGCTGCCTGTTTATGAGGAAAGTACTGATAATGTCATTGGTGTGCTCAATATTAAGGATTTTATTTTCTTTGACAAGAACAGTTTTGATCTGCGCGGTATGATGCGTGAGCCATACTTCACGTATGAATATAAAAACACCTCAGAATTAATGGATGAGATGCGCAAGGCTTCCATCAACTTTACGATTGTGCTGGATGAGTACGGTGCAACCGCCGGTCTGATCACACTGGAAGATCTGCTGGAGGAGATTGTCGGCGAGATCCGTGATGAATACGACAAGGATGAGGAAGATCTCATCAAAAAGATTTCTGATAACGAATATGTGATTGCCGGTTTTATGAAGCTTGATGACGTTAACGATGCCCTAAATCTGTCCCTTCATTCTGAAGACTACGATTCTCTCGGCGGTCTGATCATAGGCGGACTTGATCATCTGCCTGCGGTAGGAGAATCTGTCACCACACCGGACGGCATCCGTCTTGTGGTGGACGCAGTCGACAAAAACCGCATTGACCAGGTGCATATGTATCTTCCTGAAAAAAAAGAAGAAAAAAGTGCCTGATTTTTCATATTGTAAATATCATAAACGGGCTGGCGCCTGCTGCAGATGCAGCCAGGCGCCA
>DKTR01000119.1:1695-3840 GCA_002473385.1 Lachnospiraceae bacterium UBA7225 | reverse complement strand
ACCTTTTGACCCTGGCATCATAAGTATCATATCACACTCTTATAAAATAAGCAATTCCCCGATTTTTTTGTTGACACAATCGGGGAATGATGATAAGATAGGCTCAGAAGGATTTCCCGATAATTATATTCATTTTATCCGGAATCCATTTTTTGAATACAGACCGAAAACTATGCACTTTTAAGGAGGTTTTTACATGACGATTAACCAGAAAACTTTATTACCTTTTATTCAGAATTATTTTGCCACACTGGGCTTAAAAGAGGAAGCCGCCTCATTCTTTACCGGTCAGAGGTTCCATACCGGTCTGGTGCTGTGTCTCCCAGACGTATGTCTGCTGCCCGCAAACAAACCGGAATTTTCCCGGAGCAAGCAGACGCATATCCATGTAACCGGGGAAAACCGCTATTTCTTTTTCCCCGCAGAAGAAATTGATGCGGCGACGGAATCTTCTGCCGACCGGAAACAGCCGGCTGTGATTTCCAAAGCCAACGTACAGCACATGAGCAGCCGCTCGCTGAATGCGTTTGCGTCCATGGATAACTGCGATACTTTCTTTATGAAAAAAATTGCGTACCGCATGACCCAGGATTCACAGGTGCAGATCAGTAAAATCCGCCAGGACGGCAGGGAATTTATCAGCCTGCGCAAAGCATTATATACACATGATTTGTTAATTTTCTTAAAATACAAGGACACGGACAAAATTTTTGCAGTTGGTATTCCGGCAGAGTTTTATCAGGACAGCTATGAACTGCCCCAGGAAGGATTGCTCGAACATTTAGAAAGTCCGGGAAATATTGCCGTAAAGAACGCGTTAAAAGAAGTGTCGGACTCTATGGACGACGGAGCCATGATTACCAGCGCCGATGCTATTTCGGACAGCATTTACCAGCAGCTTGTAAATGAGGCGGATGCAGATGACACACAATCCGGATATACCGCCGAAGAATATACTGCACCTGCAGCAGAAAGCTCTGTCTCCTCCAGCCGCCCCGCCACAAATCCCCGTCTGGGAAAAGCAGTGATCCGGCAATATGGGTACAAATGTATCTTTTCCTCTGACGCACATCCGCACGGGACATTCCAAAAATCAGACGGCATTCCCTATATGGAAGTTCATCATCTGATCCCGCTGGAGCAGCAGCGCCGGTTCACATACAAGCTCGACACAAGGGCAAACCTTGTTCCGGTCTGCCCCCTGTGTCATCGCAGGCTGCATTATGGATGCCGGGAAGATGTGGATCAGATGCTCACACAGTTATACCGCGAACGCCATGATCTCTTAGAGTTGAGCGGTCTTCCCGTTACTCTGGAACAATTAAAGTCCTACTATTAACAGGTTAATGGATTTCCTTTTTATACTTCCATTTCCCTCACCCAGACCTGCATCTCCCCTTCTCCGCGGTTTGCCCACGTGTAGTAGGGGATGAACTGCAGATATACATCCTCATAGACCGGTCTGCGGTAAGTATGATAAAGCTGGTGATCCTCCGTGATATCCTCCGCTCTGCGCTTCCCGGCTGCATAGAAAGTCACCACACCTTCTCCAAGCTCACTATTCACCTTCTCCGTTATCTGCGGATTCTCCCCGATTGCCAGAAGGTGCAGGTTCTTTCCATTGTCGGCCTCCTCCATACAGTATACAACCGGACCGCGCATCAGCGCTACCTTACCGATATCCTCACGCACTCTCGGATTTGACTGTATCATACGCACTTTCATCGGAAATTCAAGTGAAATCCCGCCATCTTGCTTCCATACCTTTGTCACATACAGATAACCATCTCTCACTACTGTCTGTGCACCTTCCAGTCCCTTTGCCGTATATGTCTCACACCAGTCCGGAATGCGCAGCGCTATGGTAAACGCAGCTTCACTTTCCGTCTCAACCTTCACACTCACCCTTCCATTCCACGGAAATCCGGAAGTGATTGTAATTCTGGCATCTGCTCTGTTTTCTGTCTTGCTTCCCTTCACTGTTTCCGGATCTGCTGCTTCCTGCCCGGCACATAATGTTTTCGTGATTACTCCTCCCAGATACAAATGTACATACAAGGTATCATCTGTTTCCGTGTATGCATACGAAGCAATAGAACTTAAAAGCCTTGCAATATTCGGCGGGCAGCATGCACAGCCAAACCA
>DKTR01000119.1:0-1369 GCA_002473385.1 Lachnospiraceae bacterium UBA7225 | reverse complement strand
TAGAAAAAACTCTTTCCATCCAGCGCCATGCCACTTAAGATTCCGTTATACAATGCGCGTTCCATGACATTCGCATATTTGGCATCCGGCTTAATCTGCAGCATTCTCCGCGCAAAAAACACAAGTCCGATAGACGCACAGGTCTCTGCGTAAGCTGTATCATTTGGCAGATCATATACAAATGAGAATGATTCTCCGATATGAGTTCCGCCGATTCCCCCGGTGATGTACATCTTCCGCTCTACAATATCATCCCACAGCGTCTCACAAGCTTCCAGTAACCTCTGATCTCCGGTCAGACGCGCCAGATCAGCCATTCCGGAATACAGATAGACTGCACGCACTGCATGTCCGACTGCTTCCTTCTGCTCACGCACCGGGAGATGGGCCTGATGATATTGATAACGCAGCCCGTCATCCTGCTTCACATTCTGTTCATAATCAAAATAGTATGGTTTCGTCCCACGCATATCGATGAAAAACTGACTTAATTCCAGATACTGTTTCTTTCCGGTCACCTCATACAGCCGCACCAGTGCCATCTCAGCGATTTCATGCCCGGGATATCCCTTACACTTTCCTTCCTCCGGTCCGAAATGTGCAAAAATAAAATCTGCATAACGTTCCACCGCCTTCAGCAGCTTATCCTTTCCGGTTGCCTGATAGTAAGCAACAGCTCCTTCTGCCATATGACCAAAGCAATATAGCTCATGATTATCCCTGAGGTTTGTAAAAATCCTGCTGCGGTCATTGATAATATAGAAAGTGTCCAGATATCCATCCTCCTGTTGCGCTTCGCACACCACATCAATCGCCGCATCTGCCACCGCTTCCAGCTTCTCGTCCGGGTGCTGGGTCAGAGAGTAACCGACCGCCTCGATCCACTTTGCAAAATCACTATCCTGAAATACGTATCCATAGAAACGATCTTCCATCTTATCCATGCTTTCCGGCAAAACCTCCGGTACACCGCCTTGAAAATCGACAGAATACTTTTTTTCAATATAAGCTGCCCCCAGGCTCTTTCTCTGCCTGTTCAGTTTTCCGGCTACCCTGAAATTTCTCATACAAAAGCTGGGATCTGCCTCCGGAATCCTGTCATTTAATGCATCCCACTGATACGGGATTACCTCTTTTCGCACCAGTTCCATCTCACGCTTCCAAAACCCGTCTGTTACCTGAACTTTTGTCAGATCAATCGGACTGCTGATTTTTCTCCCTGTCATAAAATAAATCTCCTTTCCGGTCTGTTTTGTCTGTTACTATTTGTATTATATCTCCCCGCTGTCTTTTCCGCCATTGACAAACAGGAAAAAACATGTATAATCTGGAAAAAGAATAATATTTTTAAGAAAAGAGACATCCTATG
>DKTR01000094.1:20154-20427 GCA_002473385.1 Lachnospiraceae bacterium UBA7225 | reverse complement strand
ATGTATTTTCGTGAATATATACCGAAAATGCAAAAATAGAGTGATTTTATTGTGACAAACGATTGACATATAAAGAGGGGTTATGCTAAGATACGACTATCAAAAGCAGAAAAAAGAAGGGAGGATGTATTTATGAAACAACACACAAAAACTGCCGCAGGTGTAATCGGACTGATGGGTCTTGCGGCAACTGCGGCGCTGTTTTCCGGCTGCGGCGCAAAAGAAGGAACGGACGGCAAGACAGTGATTGAAATCGTCCAGTACAAGCCGGAA
>DKTR01000094.1:0-19867 GCA_002473385.1 Lachnospiraceae bacterium UBA7225 | reverse complement strand
GAAATCGTCCAGTACAAGCCGGAAGCGGTAAAGGCATTTGAGGCATTGGAAGAGAAGTTCAATGCGACGCATGACGATATCGAGCTGAAGATCGACTCTCCGAACGATGCAATGACTATCCTGAAAACGAGATTTATCCGTGAGGATTACCCGGAGATTATTGGTATCGGTGGCGATATCAACTATTCCAACTTCCTGGATTCCGACATGCTGATGGATATTTCCGACTACCAGGGGCTGAGTGAGATCAAGGAGTCCTATCTGCGCACAGATAAAGAGCTGGAATTTATCCCGTATGATGGCGTTTATGCAGTTCCATACATGGCAAACGCAGCCGGTGTTCTGTACAACAAGGATATCTTTGACGAACATGGCTGGACGATTCCGACCACACTGGATGAGTTCTATAAACTCTGCGATGACATTCAGACAGCGGGTATTCAGCCGCTTTATTTTGGATTTAAAGATACCTGGACATGTCTTGCACCGTGGAATGCGATCTGCGTAGACCTCGCGCCGTCGGACATCTGTTCACAGGTAAATGCAGGTACGGCAAAATTCGCGGATGCATACCGCCCGGTAGCAGAAGTAACAAAATCTTTGCTCCGGTATGCACAGGCGGATCCGTATGCATATAGCTACAACGATGCTTGTACGGCGTTTGCAAGAGGGGAATCCGCAATGTATGTAATCGGAAGCTATGCGGTTCCGCAGATTAAATCCGTAAACCCGGATATCAATATTGATTCATTCGTATTCCCGGCAAGCAACAATGCTGACGAAAATCTCCTTAACTCCGGCAACGACCTTCAGTGGTCTGTTATGGCGGGAATGGAAGACAAGAAGGACGCTATCTACGAGGTGTTGGACTTCCTGTATGAAGATGAGAATATCCAGACGTATCTGGATGACCAGAGCGCGGTTCCGTGTAAGAAGGGTGACTTCGAGCTTCCGTCCATGCTGGATGGCATGAAGGAATACATCGAAAATGATAAGATGGCGGATTATCAGGACCACCACTATCCGTCTGAGATGGCGGTAGACGCTATGATCCAGACCTTCCTGATGGATGACAGCGAAAATGCACTGGATACCTTCCTTGAGAAATTTGATACAGAGTGGATTCGTTACAACCGCGACCTTATCACAAAGGTTCAGAAATTCTACGAAGAGCATCCTGAAAAACTGACAGAAGGGGGAGAAGAGTAATGAAATTATCCAAAGGAGCACAGGATAGAAAACGCACATTTATGTTGATTACGATTCCGGTACTGGCATTGTTTTTCTGCTTCAATACCTTGCCGCTGATCAAAGGCTTCATGTACAGCTTCACAAATTTTAAAGGCTACGGCTCTTATGAATGGGTTGGGCTTCGAAACTACATCGACCTGTTTTCTGACGCGCGTGTGGGAAAATCTTATTGGTTTACTTTCAAGTATGCGCTGGTCAGCACAATTATCACCAATGTAATCAGTCTGGTTCTTGCGCTGGGACTGAACAGTAAAATCAAATGCAAGAGTGCGCTCCGCGGAATTTACTTTATACCGAACGTACTTGGCGGACTGGTTATCGGCTACATTTTCAGCTTTATCTTCACCTATGTTCTGCCGGTAATCGGACAGACACTCGGTATCGGGGCGCTGAGCAGCAGTATGCTTTCCAGCACGGGCAAAGCATGGATCGCTATCGTAATCGTAGGCTGCTGGCAGGCAATTGCAATGAACACCATCATTTATATTTCCGGTCTTCAGACAGTTCCGGAGGATGTATATGAGGCGGGTGCAATTGACGGTGTAAGCGGATGGAAACAGTTTAAAGAGCTTACTTTCCCGCTGATTATCCCGTTCTTCTCCATCAACATGGTACTTTGTATGAAGAACTTCCTGATGGTATTCGACCAGATTATGGCATTGACAAAGGGCGGTCCTTCCCAGAGTACAGAGTCAATCTCCTACCTGATTTATAATAATGGTATGAGCGGCGGACAGTTTGGTTTCCAGAGTGCGAACGCATTTGTATTCTTTGTCGTAATTGTTATTATTTCCGTGGTACAGACAACGATTACCAACAGAAAGGAGGAGCAGTTATAATGCATAAGACGAATAAAGCAGCAAGAACGGTCAACTGGCCGATTACAATTTTGTTGATTATCGGCTGTGTGACGATTTTCTTCCCCTTATATATGGCGGTAATCATCGCATTCAAGCAGCCCTCTGAAATGACAAACGATATTGCCGGTGCTCTGGCGCTTCCGGCATCCTGGAGCCTTTCAAACTTTGCAGAGGCGATGCGCGTGACCGATTTCTGGCACTCTCTTGGCAACAGCTTACTCCTTACGGTAACCACCGTTGTGCTTTCTATCGTAATTCACGGTCTTGGCGGCTATGCGATCGGACGCAGCATGAAGGGCAGCAAATTTTATAATTTTGCGTACCTGTATATTGTAAGCGGTATGTTCGTACCGTTTGCGATCCTGATGATGCCTCTTGTTAAACAGACGGCGCAGATGGGTATTGCGAACCGTGTCGGTGTTATCCTTTGTTATACGGTGTTCTTTATGCCACTGAACCTGATGCTGTACAGAGGTTATCTGACCAACATTCCGCTGGCGCTGGAAGAAGCGGCGCGTGTGGACGGCGCGACGACATGGAAGACCTACTGGTCTATCGTGTTCCCGATCATGAAACCGATGCATGCTACCGTTGCCGTTCTGACCGCGATGAGCACCTGGAACGATGTTATGACACCGCTTGTTATTATGTCCGGTACCGGACAGAACACGCTGCCGTTGGCACAGCTCAACTTCCAGACACAGTTCGGCACAAATTACAACCTGGCATTTGCATCCTACCTGCTGGCATTGATTCCGATTCTTCTGTTCTATATCGTATGCCAGAAGCAGATCTTAAATGGTGTTGTAAACGGCGCTGTCAAGTAGTATAGCTTCCGGGTCTTGTAATGGCAGTCCTGCTGCCAATCCTGATTCTGTACCTGTTCATGAAGAGATATATTGTAGAGGGCGTAACCTGCGGTGCAGTAAAAGACTGATGTGAAAGGGTTTTTCTGACGCAGCGGGAAGTGTATCTTGCATTCCCGCTGCGTTTTGTTTATGATATAGATGCCAGGGCGCCGGATGTCCGGGGGATATCCGTTTAGCGCGGACCGGCGCATAGCGCCCCTCGTGGCATTTGCCAAATGCTCGTGCAAGCACGGCGCCTGGCTTATTGCCCGCAGGAATAAAAAACCGAATTGCTTTGGAGGACAGAATATGGAATATAACATGGAAGTGAAACAGAAGTACCTGGGAATCCCGGTTTATGCGGAGGAACAGGAGGAAATGCTGGAGATTTTTGACGGTGAGGAAAAATTATTTGAATTCCAGGTACCGGTCTGCAAGGATGGCACAGACAGAAAATGTGATTATTACAGTTATCTGAATGTAAGCAGGTATGGCGGACGCAGACTGTCTCTGCGGGGAAATTTCCCGGAAGCATTTTTTGGGGAGTTCTGCCAGACAGACAGCGATATGCAGGAACCACTGGCAAGACCACTGATTCATTTTACGGCGCAGAGAGGGTGGATCAATGATCCGAATGGTCTTGTGTACCACAATGGCAGATATCATTTGTTTTTCCAGTATAATCCGATGAATACGCGCTGGCAGAATATGTCGTGGGGACATGCTGTGGGAGAGGATCTGCTCCATTTCCGGCAGGTGGAGGATGCACTCTATCCGGATGAACATGGAACGGTCTATTCGGGCTGCGGTATTGTCAATGAGAGAGGTCTGCTGGGGCTGCCGGAGGATGCGCTGCTGTTTTATTATTCGGCTGCGGGCGGCATGAACCAGTGGAGCAAAGGGAAAGAGTTTACCCAGCGGATCGCTTACAGTACAGATGAGGGAGAGACGCTGGTAAAGCTTCCCGAAGAAGCGATCGGTGTGATTGAGCAGGATACCAGGGATCCAAAGATCTTCTGGCATGAAGAGACAAAGGCGTATATCATGGCGCTGTGGATCTGTGAGAATAAATTTGGTTTTTTCCGCTCGGAAAATCTGAAGGACTGGAAAATGACGGACAGCATCGTGCTGAAAGAAGCATGGGAATGCCCGGATCTGTTCTGTCTGGAGTGTGAGGGAGAACCAATCTGGGTGTTTATGAGTGCAGATGGCTTCTATTACCTGGGGCAGTTTGACGGCTATAAATACCGGACAGACGGCGTACAGCGGAAGGCTTATATCACAAATCTTCCTTATGCGGCGCAGACCTACAGCGGTATAGAGGACCGTGTGATCAGCGTTCCGTGGCTGCGTACCCATAATGCCGGAAAGCTGTATACCGGAATGATGGGAATTCCGCGCGAACTTGGTCTTGTGAAACGCGGGAAAGACATCCTGCTGTCCCTGCTTCCGGTGCGTGAATATGAGGAAACAAAAGAGACAGCGGCGGAATTTACGCTTGGAGAAGACGGATTCTGTCTGGAGACGGACGAGGATGCGGTGACCGAGATTGTGCTGGATCTGACGGAAAATAAAAATATTTCTATGCGGTTTTATAACCAGGAGCTCTCAATACGGGACAGGATGATTTTCTGCAGGGAGGAGCGGACTTCTCTTCCGGAGGCGATAGAAGACATCCATATCTTAATTGACCGGGGAGTTCTGGAAATTTATGCAAATAATGGGACGCTGAATGTTTATTACGAAACAGATTCAGATGTTCTTTGCGGAAAAATTGAAATTAAGGGCGGAAAGGGGAAGGGCAGGATCTGTACCTGGAAGCCGTAAGGAGGAGGATCATGCAAACGCAGAGAGAAAAAAGAAAGCAGACTCTTGAAGAGACAGAATATCAGAAGCGTTTTCAGAGCCATCTGGATGAGCTCAGATGGCTCTATATGGAATTGTACCAGAATGACTGGATGTTTGACGAACTGTGTGGACAGATGTATCGGTTTTACCGGGAGCGGTGTGATAATCTGAAGGAAATGGACCGCTGGCGGGAGAAAAATCCGGCGTGGTTTAAGCAGAATGACATGATGGGCATGATGCTGTACGTGGACAATTTTGCCGGTAATCTGCAGGGGGTGCGCGGGAAGCTGGATTATCTGAAGAACTGCGGTGTAAATTATGTGCATCTGATGCCGCTTCTGGAAAGCCCGAAGGGACGCTCTGACGGTGGTTACGCGGTAGCGGATTTCCGGAAGGTGCAGCCGGAGCTTGGCACTATGGAGGATCTGAAAGAGGTGACGGCGGCGTGTCACGAAAAAAGCATGAGTGTATGTATGGACTTTGTGATGAACCATACTTCAGAGGACCATGAATGGGCAGTGCGCGCCCGCAGAGGTGAGGGCGAGTACATGAGCCGCTATTTCTTTTTTGATAATTATGACATACCGAAAAGATACGAGCAGACGGTGCCGCAGGTGTTCCCGACGACGGCGCCCGGTAATTTTACCTGGCTGCCGGAAATTGGTCATTACGTTATGACGACATTTTATCCGTACCAGTGGGATCTGAACTACCGTAATCCGCGGGTGTTTAACGAGATGATGTACAATTTCCTGTTTTTTGCCAACGTCGGCATTGATGTGATCCGCATTGATGCGGTGCCGTATATCTGGAAGGAGCTGGGGACAGATTGCCGGAATCTTCCGCAGGTCCACACCATCGTGCGCATGATGCGCATGATTGGCGAGATTGTCTGCCCGGGAGTGCTGCTGCTGGGAGAGGTCGTGATGGAGCCATCCAAGGTTGCGCCGTATTTTGGAACGGTGGAAAAGCCGGAATGTCACATGCTGTATAATGTAACGACGATGGCGACGATGTGGAATTCGCTGGCGACCAGGGACACTCGTCTTCTGAAGCGGCAGATGGATATTCTGGCGGCTCTGCCAAAGGAATATGTTTTTTTGAATTATCTGCGCTGTCACGATGATATCGGCTGGGGGCTGGATTATGCAACCCTGCAGTGGTGGGGGATGAATGAGCGGTCCCATAAGCAGTATATCAACGATTTCTTTACCGGAAGCGCGGCGGGAAGCTATAGCCGCGGCGAACTCTACAATGCCGATCCGGTGACGGGGGACGCGCGCTTCTGCGGAACAGCCGCTTCGATGTGCGGTGTGGAGAAGGCGGGCTTTGAGCAGGACGACGGGCAGATGGTATATGCGATTCAGCGGGATCTGATGCTTCATGCCTTTATGTTTACACAGTCGGGCATTCCAATGCTTTACAGCGGCGACGAAGTGGGACAGACCAATGATTATGCATATAAAGAAATTCCGGAAAAAGCACCGGATTCCCGCTATGTACACAGAGGAAAATTCCGCTGGGAGCTGGTTGATGAGATCCGGGAGGCGGGCAGCGTTCCGGAGCAGATTTTTCATGGGCTGCGCAGGCTGGAGGAGATCCGGGCGCGGGAAAAGGTGTTTATATCGACGGCAGATTTTTACACGCTGGAGACCGGCGAGCAGGCAGTGATCTGCATAGTGCGCAGGTATGAGGGGGAAAAGCTGATCGGGCTTTTTAATTTCAGTGAATTTGAAAAAACAGCCTGGATCGGAGAAAAAGACGGCATATATAGGGATCTGGTTACCGGAACGTCTATGGAGGCATCAGCGGTGACGGTTCCCGGCAACGGATTTTTCTGGCTGAAAAGAACAGAATAAGCCAGTGCGGCAGACAGCCTGGCAGGCGAAGAAGGAGAGACACGGCAAATGGCGATTTTATATAATGAGCATACAAAAACGTTTACGCTCCAGATGGCAAAGAGCACCTATCAGATGAAAGTGGATCCGCATGGCGTGCTGCTGCATACATATTATGGAGCTTCTGCTGATGAAAGTGATTTTTCTTACCTGATCGTCCCGGAGGATCATGGCTTTTGCGCGCAGCCGGGCGATGTAAATGACCGTACCTATTCGATGGATTATTATCCGCTGGAATACGCGGTTTACGGGAACGGGGACTTCCGAGTCCCGGCGATGAAGGCGGGCAGGGCAGGAGCCGTGCCGGCTCTGGATCTGCGCTATGTCTCACATCAGATTTACGATGGAAAATACGCGCTGCCGCAGCTCCCGGCAATGTTTGCCGGACAGGCGGGTGGTGCACAGACACTGGAGATTACGCTGAAGGATTTATATGAAGAGATTTATGTGAAGCTTTTTTACGGGGTGTTTGCAGAGAAAAATGTGATTACCCGCGCGGTGGCGGTGGAAAACCGGGGTACGGCTCCGGTGGAACTGAAGCGCGTGATGAGCATGTCGGTGGATTTCCCGGATGAAGAGCTGGAACTGCTGCACTTTTATGGAAAACATACCGGGGAGCGGCAGGCGGAGCGCCGCCCGTTTCCGCACGGCATTACAGAAATTAGCAGCGGGCGGGGGACGTCCAGCCACCAGCACAATCCGTTTGTGATTCTCTGTGGGAAAGAAACGACGGAGGATGCCGGCGGCTGCTATGGAATTTCCCTTCTGTACAGCGGCTGCTTCCGTATCCAGATGGAGCGTGACCAGTTTGACAGTCTGCGTCTGGTTTGCGGTCTTTCCGATGACGAATTTTCCTGGACGCTGCAGCCGCAGGAGTGCTTTTATACGCCGGAGACGGCGCTCTCTTACACGCCGGATGGTCTGACGGATTTGTCACAGTGTCTGCAGCGGGCATATCTGGACCATCTGATTCGCAGCCCGTGGAAAAACAAAAAACGCCCGACGCTGGTGAACAACTGGGAAGCGACGTATTTCGACTTTAATGCGGAAAAGCTGCTGGAGATTGCCCGGCAGGCCGCGGATCTCGGACTGGATATGATGGTGCTGGACGACGGCTGGTTCGGAAAGCGGGACGATGATAATTCCGGGCTTGGCGACTGGTATGTAAATGAAAAGAAGCTGGGCTGCAGCCTGCGGGAACTGGCAGAGGAGATAAAAAAGCTGGGTCTGAAATTCGGCATCTGGATAGAGCCGGAAATGGTCTCGGAGGACAGCGACCTTTACCGTGCGCATCCGGAGTGGGCGCTGACGATTCCGGGAAGGCTTCCGGGGCGCGGCAGAAACCAGCTGGCGCTTGATCTGTCAAACCGGGAGGTGCTGGAATATCTGAAAGAATGCATTGACCGTGTGATGCAGAGCGCAGACATTTCTTATATAAAATGGGACATCAACCGCTGCATTGACAATATTTACAGCAGCGCCAATCCGCAGCTTTCCCAGGGCGCCATCCGCCATCTTTATGTGCTGGGACTGTACGAGCTGCAGGAATACCTGCTTACGAATTATCCGGAGGTCCTTCTGGAGGGCTGCAACGGCGGCGGGGGAAGGTTTGACGCGGGGATGCTCTACTATGCGCCGCAGATATGGTGCAGCGACAATACGGATGCAATCGAGCGTCTGCGGATACATTATGGAACCTCCTTCGGTTATCCGATGTCGGCGGTTGCCGCTCATGTGTCGGTCTGCCCGAACCATCAGAACGGGCGCGTTACGCCGTTTCAGACGCGTGGAATCTGCGCGATGCAGGGGTCGTTCGGCTATGAGCTGGATTTAAGCCTGCTCTCAGAGGAGGACAGGCAGGAGGCGCGCAGGCAGATCGCAGTTTACAATGCGTATAGCGAGCTGTTTGTGCAGGGTAATTATTACCGGCTGAGTTCGCCGTTTGAAAACCGCGATTACACGGCGTGGAGCTATGTGTCGCAGGATAAAGCGTGTGCTTCGCTGAGTGTGGTATTTACTGATTTGCATGCAAACCCGAAGCCTCTGCGCGTGAAATGGAAGGGATTACAAAAGGATGCGCTCTATGACGCCGGCGGCGTGACATATACCGGCGCGGCATTGATGTGCGGCGGAATGGTGCTGCCAAAGCCACAGTGCAATTACGATTCCTATATGGTGTGTATAAAAAAGATAAAATAGAAAAAAGCCTTTTCTGTCATCTGTGCGGCAGAGAAGGCTTTTTTACAATTCCATATACCAATTTTCGCTGCAGTTTGGTAAACTATAAGACAGAATGAGAAATGCGGGGGAAAGGATATGGGAGGAAAGAGGAAAAGCATGCGTATGCGCGGGAAGATACTGGCATTGTGCCTGGGAATTTCTCTTTCGGCGCTGATCCTGCAGACGGTTTTATATCTTCGTACGTCTTCTACGCTGATCTACCAGGAGGCAAAAGAAGAAAACTTACGTCTGATGGAAAATATGCAGAATGAGATTGAGAGCTATGCACGGTCGATAGAAAACGGACTGCTGCATCTTTATAATCAGAGCGTTTTTATTTCAGATCTGCGAAAGGGTGTGTCAGTGGAAACGCTGCGCGAGAAATGGAACCGGCTGGCATATAATATCGGGAATGAAAATTTTGACACTTCCCTGAGTGTTCTTGCGCTTTATTTATACACCGCAGACCACGAGATCATTAGTACCTATCGCAAGGCGATGACGCCGAAGCATACCTATCCGGCGGATATTTATGACGGAACGCAAGATACGAATGCGCGGAAGGTAAAGGATTATGTAGCGTCGGATGACTCGATCATGCTGGTGAGCAGCTATTACAACGTATACCGTCAAAAGGATATTGCGCGCTTTGCAGTAAAGCTTTACCATAATCGTCAGGTGATTGGCTATGTCGTCTGCGATACCGATGAAAAGGCGCTGCGCTATTTAATGAACAAATATACAGAGGGCGGGGAAGGCTATGTATGGATCCAGCCCCTGGGAGACCGCGCAATCACGGCAACCGGAGAACTTTCGGAGGCGCAGCAGGCGAATTTTGAGAGCGCTTCATCAGAAATTATGGCGGAATCGGCAGAGGAGGAGGCGATAACAGAGCGTGAAAATCAGGTATTCTTTCGTGTGCAGCAGGATAAATACAATATTGGAAGCTATGCGCTGATGCCGCAGAGCCTGCTTGAGAAAAATCAGCGGACGCTGACGCGGTATCTGCTTATGGTCGGAATTGCGATGAGCGCAGCGGCGGTTCTGCTTTCTTATCCGATTTCGCGCGGTCTGACACGGCAGCTTGAAAAAATGACGGAGACGATGGTGCGCATCAAGGGCGGAGAGACGCAGCTTCGCATGATAAATCTGCCGGAGGACGAGATCGGGCAGCTTGGACGGACCTTCAATGAGATGCTCGACCGCATTGAAGGGCTGATCGCGCGGGAGTACGAGGCGAAGCTGATGGTAAACCGCGCGGAATACAAGGCGCTGCAGGCGCAGATCAATCCGCACTTTCTGTACAATACACTGGATACGATGAGCAGCATTGCCGAGCTTTCAGATTGTCCGGAGGTAGGCGCACTCAGCCAGTCGCTATCCAATATTTTCCGCTATAGCCTGGATATGAAGAACCCTTTTTCCACAGTCGCCAGGGAGATCGCGCATCTGAAAAACTATATTTATGTAATGAATGTCCGTATGCAGGGAACCGTGGCGTATGTTTTTGAGGTGGAGGAGGATATCCTGCAGGATACTCTGCCGCGGATATCCATCCAGCCGCTTGTAGAAAACGCGCTTACACATGGTCTGAAAAATGCGCGTGGGGCAAAGCGGGTAACTGTCCGCGCACACAAATGGAAGGAAAATCTGCGGATCGTTGTGGAGGACAACGGCGTCGGCATTAGTCCACAGCGGATGAAGGAGCTGCTGCAGCCGCATACGGAGCAGGAAACGTCGATCGGTCTTTCCAATATAGACTCCCGCATGAAAATGTTATATGGGGAGGCTTATGGGGTGACGATCGAAAGCGAGGAAGGAAAGGGAACAAGGGTCTACCTTGTCATTCCGCGCAGAAAAATGGACGAGGTGGAGTTATGGAAAGCAGAAAATACAAGGTGCTGATCGCGGATGATGAATACTGGACGAGGGAAAAGCTCTGCCGGATGCTGCGGTGGGAGGAATATTCGCTGATCTGTCTTCCGCCGGCGTGCGACGGAGAGGATGTGCTGCGAAAAATGGAGAAGGAAACGCCGGATATTTTAATCACAGATATCAATATGCCGTACATTGACGGCGTGAAGCTTCTGCAGATCGTGCAGGAGCGCTATCCGGAGGTTATCACGTTTGTCATCAGCGGGTATGATGATTTTGAATATGTAAAGGAATCTTTTCTTGCCGGTTCGGTCAATTATCTGCTGAAGCCGGTCAGCAAGATGGATCTGATTCACGCGCTGTCAAAAGCCCTGGAGAAGATCAGTGAAAAACAGAGCCGCAGCCTCGAGCTGCAGAAAGCGGCGTCTCTTCTGCAGGATAGGGAATTCAGCCGCCTGCTGGAAAAACAGGAGGTGCCGTTTACACCGAATATCACGATGAATAGTAAGCTTGATTTTGCGGCGGCAAGCCTGATGCTGATAAAAATCCATAATATGCGGGAGCTGACCGAAGCCTGTCAGTATGATCAGAATCTGCTGTCGTGGAAGGTAAAGAAGCGGCTGCGCGAAATGGCGGGCGAAGAGAAGAATATGTTTGTGTTCAATCACATCTACCGCTCAAATGAGTTCTTGATCGTGACAGAGGCGGAAATCAGGGAGATGAGTTCGCTTGCCGGAAGGATTGCGGCGCATTTTGGCAGAATCACGCAGGCGCCGGTCACGGTTGCCGTCAGTGAGCAGTCGTATTCCCTGGACAGTCTGCACCGCGCTTATACGCAGGCAATCGCCTGTCTGGTGACCAGAAGATTTTTAAGAGAAAATCAGATCCTGTTCTGCCGGGAGAGAAATGAAATACAGGGGCAGAAAATCGAAACGCGGTTCGAAGATGCGCAGATACAGGAGCTGAAGCAGATGCTCCGCAAAAACCAGCCGCTGGAGGCAAAAAGATATCTGCGCAGAGTGATCGAGACGGAGGCTGTGCAAAACGAGTGGAGCTATCTGGAGGCGCGTCAGACCGTCCGAAAAATTTTAAATATGATCCAGAATGACTTTGCCGCTGATATGAGTGCGGCGGATGCCGTTGCCATGGAAAATCTGGCGGATCTTGCCGATAAGGTGGTGGAACAACTGGATGCCGCATATCTGTGCGAGGTGATGGAGGAAGCGGTTGATTTTGTGATGTCCCTCCGTCAGGGGACGGTGCCGGATACGACAAGAGGGCTGGTAAAGCAGGCGGCGGCATATATCGACGAGCATTTTTTTGAGGAACTGACGCTTTCTTCTCTTGCGGAACAATTCCATGTGGAGAACACGTATTTCTCGCGCCTGTTCCGGCAGGAGACCGGGGAAAACGTTATGCTTTATATTGCGAAAACGCGCATCCGGCGCGCACAGGAATATATGAAAGAACCGGAAAAAAGCCTTACGGAAATCGCCTTTTTGACAGGATACGATGATTATACCTATTTTAACAGGGTATTCCGCAAGATTACCGGAAAAAGCCCGCGGGATTACCGTGCGGAGCTTACAAAATGACAGGGACAGCCTGTGCAATTACGAATTTCAAAATGAGCCAACTGTTTTTTCCAGATTTGTCCTAGTGATCTTTTTTCGGAATGATTATAATGGAGATATCTTAAAAACAGACATCGGAAAGATGTAAAAAAGGAGGGCTTTCATTATGAGAAAGAACATGTGGTACACACTTGCGCTTACGGCAGCAGCGGTTTCCGCGCTTGGACTTGCAGCGGCGGCAGAGGACGAGCCGGTTACGCTGACGGTGCTGGCAGGGCAGTCTACGACAGACGCCGGAATCGAAGATATGATCGATGAGGCGCTCGCAGAGAAGTACCCGAATATCACGCTGGAATGGGAATGCGTTGACTGGGGCAATGACTTCCAGCCGAAGATGCAGCAGTATATGCAGTCCGGACTGCCGGATATTATGATTGGAAAAGCACAGGATGTTGCTACCTATGCGCCGCAGGGTATTCTGGCGGAGATCGGCGCGGAATATCTGGATGCAGGCCTTGACGCGGCGAGAGAGAACGTTACAATTGACGGAAAGACGTATGGACTTGTTTATAACGCACTGTACCAGGGCGTTTACTATAACAAGGATATGTTTGCGGAAAACGGCTGGGAAGTGCCGAAAACGCAGGAAGACCTTCAGGCGATTATCGACGACTGCAACGCAAAGGGGATCACGCCGTTTGCAAGCCATATGGTAGATACCTGGTCGATCGGCAACGTAACGATGCAGTTTATGATGAACGACGTATTTAACAATGATCCGACCTGGGGCGATAAGTTCCGTGCAGGCGAGGTAAGCTTCTCTGACAGCGAAGCGGCTCAGACGGCTTATCAGTACAACAAGCTGATCTTTGACAACACCTTCGAGAATACCTTCTCCCTTGAGCAGACAGACTGCGATGCGAAGATGGTGCTCGGCGAAGCGGCTATGAAGGTTTCCGGTTCCTGGTCTATCCAGAATTTCCTTGACATCGACGAAAATTTCAACTTTGGTATCTTCCCGTTCCCGAACCAGACGGGCGATTCCAAGCTGATTTTTGAGCCGAATATCACGATCATGACCAGCGCGTCTACGGAACATCAGGATGCGGTAAACAAGGTTCTGGAGGTTCTGACCACAGACAAGGAGCTGGCGGTAGAGATCTATGATTATACGAAAACGGCTGCCATGCTCAAAGACGTAACGCCGACCTTTGCAAATCCGAGCCAGGAGGATATCGACAAATATGCTTCCGAGGGAATGATCGTTGACGTAACGCTTGGAAACAACCAGCTTGTATGGGGCGGTTTCCAGGAAGAAAATGCAAAAGACATTGCAGCATGGCTGCAGGGTGATGCAACCTTTGAAGATGCACTGGCGGCTTCCGATGCAAGAGTGGATGCGAGCAGCGCAAACTAAACAGTGATGGAATAAAAAGGGCTGCTGCAGTTTTGCAGCAACCCTTTTTGTGTCAGGAAAGGACGGAATTATGGAGAAAAAAATGTTTCGCCAGTATCTTGTTCTGGTAATTCCGGGACTGATTATCTTTACGATCGGACTGATCGTTCCGCTGTTTTTATCGCTGCGTTATTCAGTGACGAGCTGGGATGGAATGTCGGCGGAAAAAACGTTTGTAGGATTAAAAAATTATGTAAACTTGTTTAAGGACAAGGAATTTATAGACGCCTGGTGGTTTACGATCAAATTTACTATCGGCAATACGATTATCCAGAATGTGCTGGCTCTGCTGTTTGCGGTTGCGCTTGACAGCGGTATCCGCTGGCAGAAGGTATACCGGACGGCGCTTTTTGTTCCGTGCCTGATCAGTGCAATTATTGTTGGTTTTATCTGGCTGAAAATGTTTTCCAATGTGCTGCCGGAGATCAACGAGTGGCTGGGAACGAATTTTAATTTCCTTTTATTTGGAGACAGCAAAACGGTGCTTGGCGGTCTGCTGATCGCGAATAACTGGCAGTGGGTAGGCTACTGGATGCTGATCTATCTGGCGGGCCTTCAGTCTGTTCCGGGAGATCTGCACGAGGCGGCAAAGGTGGACGGCGCGAATGCGGTGCAGCGCTTCTTCCATGTGACGATCCCGATGCTGACCCCGGCGATCACGATCTGCGTGGTCGGTATCACGACCGGTTCTCTGAAGGTATACGACCTCCTGGTATCTTCTACAAAAGGGGGTCCGGGAAGAGCCTCCACCTCCATTATTTATCAGACCTATACGACTGCAATTAACGGCAGACAGTACGGCTACGGCTCTGCGATGACGGTCACGCTGGTTGTTGTGCTTCTGATGGTTGCGATGATACAGGTGAAAGGTCTCAGAAAGAAGGAGGTGCAGGTATGAGCAAGAAGAGCGCGGAAGCGATGAAAAAGGGCGCGCGCGCAGGGCGCAGGGAAAAAGAGCGGGAAGAGGTCAGCACGAAAAAAGGAAGTCTGGTCGTGCAGATCATTATGACAATTGTTGCGCTCATTTATGTTTTTCCATTATTTGTTATCCTGAATTATTCTTTTAAGACGAAAAAGGAGCTGTATCTGGAGAGCCCGCTGGCGCTGCCGAAGGAGTGGAATCTGGATAATTATGTGAAAGCGTTCGACAAGCTGAATATGCAGACGACGTTTGTGAACACGCTGCTGTATACGGCGGTCAGCGTTTTTGTGCTCGCGCTTCTGTGTGGCGTGACTGCCTGGGCGATCGCGCGGTGCAGGCATAAATTTTTCAAATTCTGCTATGTTTATTTTATCGTAGGCATCTTAATCCCGTATCAGGCGTTGTTCCTGCCAATTTACACGATCGGCTATAAGCTGAATCTAACAAATACCAGATACGGAATCGTATTTATGTACATAGCGACGGGAATTTCGTTCGGCGTCTTTCTGATGACGAGCTTTATGAGCACGGTACCGATCGAACTGGAGGAATCGGCGCGCATAGATGGCTGCTCCGTTTACCGCACGTATTTTTCCATCGTACTTCCGCTGCTGAAGCCGGCGATGGCAACGCTGATTATTATGCAGGCGTTCCAGATCTGGAACGATTATCTGCTGGCAAGTCTCTATGTTAGCAAAAAGCAGCTAAAGACGCTGACGGTTGCAATTTCCTCGCTGTTTTCTGCGCAGACGAGCGATTATACGACGGCAATGGCGGCAATCGTCATATCGGTAGTGCCGATTGCGATTCTGTTTATGTCGCTGCAGAAATATTTTATCAAAGGAATGACCGTGGGAGCGGTGAAAGGGTAGATTATGGAAAGAAGGAAAGAATATCGTTTCGGGGATATGGTTCTGTGCTATGAGACGGATGAGCAGAGACATGTCGGGCTGATACTGTATCCGGCATCTGTTCCGGTGCCGGAGCATCTGGAAAAAAAGGCGGCGCTTGATCCGCTTGTGCAGGTAAAGCTGACGAGGGACATGTATAAAGGCTGTTATGCGCCGGGAAATACGCTGCGCGGCTCTGAGAGCACGATGAATCTGACCTTAAAGGAGCAGACTTTAAGATCGGAGGGCGCGAAGCATTTCGTGGAGACGGTACTGGAGGACGCGCGCGGCTGTCAGGCAATCCATACGGCAAGCTGGGAGGAGGGCGACCGTTTTATACGCGTGAACTGTACGTATGAAAATAAGAGCGATCATTCGGTTACACTGGAGCTGCTTTCAAGCTTTTCGCTCACAGGGATTTCACCATATCTGCCGGGGGATTGCAGCGGAGATATTACCGTACACCGGCTGCAGTCGCGCTGGAGCCAGGAGGGACGACTGCTGTCGCAGACTATGGAGGAGCTGCAGTTGGAAACCTCATGGAACATGGATTCCGTGCGCTGCGAGCGCTTCGGGCAGATTGGTTCGATGCCGGTGGATCATTATTTTCCGTTCCTCGCCGTGGAGGATACCAAAAATCACGTGTTCTGGGGAGCGCAGCTCTCCTGCCCGGCGTCCTGGCAGATGGAAATCTACCGCTTTGATGAGAACATTGCGGTCAGCGGCGGGATTGCGGACCGGGAGTTTGGGCACTGGATGAAAACGCTTCTTCCGGGCGAAAGCTTTTCGGCTCCGATGGCGATTCTGACGACGGCGCATACAGAACTGCTTGATGATCTGTGCCAGCGTCTTGTAGAAGCGGGAGAAAAAGCGGCGGATGCGGCGCCGGAGTGTGAGCAGAGTCTGCCGGTCATGTTTAATGAATACTGCACGACCTGGGGATGTCCGTCCCATGAAAATATCAGCAGGATCCTGGACGCTATCAGGGGAAAAGGATTTGAATATTTTGTGATCGACTGCGGCTGGTATAAGGCGGACGGCGTACCGTGGGATATTAGTATGGGAGACTACATTCCGTCAAAAACGCTTTTCCCAGAGGGACTTGGCAAAACAACTGCGGCGATCCGCGAGGCAGGCATGAAGCCAGGTATCTGGTTTGAGATTGAAAATGTCGGTCACGCGTCCGAGGCTTTTCATCAGACAGAGCATCTTCTGAAACGGGACGGAGCGCCTCTGACAACGAGCCGCCGCCGTTTCTGGGATATGTCCGATCCGTGGGTGAAGGATTATCTGCGGGAACGCGTGATCGGGACGCTGAAAAAATATGATTTTGAATACATGAAAGTGGATTACAACGATACGATCGGCATAGGATGTGATCACGGGGATTCTCTCGGAGAGGGACTGCGCCAGAACATGGAAGAGACGATGGCATTCTTTGAAGAGGTGAAGCGGGAGGTGCCGGGCATCATCCTGGAAAACTGCGCGTCCGGCGGACATCGCCTCGAACCGGGTTTTCTGGCGGCAACGGCGATGTCTTCCTTCTCCGATGCGCACGAGTGTGTGGAGATTCCGATTATCGCGGCAAATCTGCATCGGGCGCTCCTTCCACGCCAGAGCCAGATATGGGCGGTCATCCGTGAGAGCGACAGCTTAAAGCGGATTGCCTACTCCGTAGCAAATACCTTCCTTGGCAGGATGTGTATTTCCGGGGATGTCGCAGATTTAAACGAAGAGCAGTGGGAGGTTATCGGGCGCGGCATGGCGTTCTACCGCAAAATTGCGCCAATCATCAAACATGGTCAGACCTATCATCTCAGTCCGCAGATCGCGCATATCCGCCATCCGGAGGGCTGGCAGGGCGTCGTGCGTGTGGGACAGAACGGAGATGCCTATGCATTGCTCCATACCTTCGGCGGAAATTATCCGCAGGAAATCGAGCTGGCGCTGCCGGAGGGCGCGCCGCAGCATGTGGCGGATATTTATTCTGACACACCGGAAACGGTTCTGGTAAAAGATGGGAAGCTGTATTACCGTCCGCAGGAAAACTGGAAAGCGGTGGCGGTATATCTGCAGAAGAAGTAAAACAGGCGGTTCCGGAAATTTGCTCCGGAACTGCTTTTTATATAGTAAATGGGAGTGATCTGCAGCGACCCCGATTTTGCGAACACCATATGCCCTCTTTTTGTTATGCATCGAAAAAAGGAAATGTCAATCCGGACGTGAAGATGATTGACATTGCGCCGATTTTTGGCATAATGAAAAGAAAGAGACGGGGGATATTATGCGAAAGACACAGACGAGAAACACGAAAGGAAAAATCATAGCAGCGGCATGGAAGCTTTTTTATGAGCAGGGATACGAGAACACCACGGTCGATGAGATCATCCGCGCATCACAGACCTCTAAGGGATCTTTCTACCATTATTTTAATGGGAAGGATGCCCTTTTGAGTACCCTGGCATATCTGTTTGATGAAAAATACGAGGAATTACTGGATCAGATGGATTCCGGGATGGGCAGCTTTGAAAAACTGATTTATCTGAATAACGAGCTGTTTACCATGATAGAAGATAGTATCTCTATCGATCTGCTCGCAAGGCTTCTGTCCACGCAGCTCATTACGCGCGGGGAGAAATCCCTGCTTGACCGCAACCGTTTGTATTACCGGCTGCTGCGCCAGATCATATCGGAGGGGCAGGAGAGAGGAGAGCTCCGCTCGGATGTCTCAGTAGGAGAAATTGTAAAAATCTATGCACTCTGCGAGCGCTCGTTCCTTTATGACTGGTGCATATCGGGCGGAGAATATTCTCTGCGCAGTTATTCGCAGAGGATGCTTCCGATGCTGCTTGCAGATTTCAGACTTTAAATGAGGATGGAATATAAAACCGCCATACTGTTTCTGATTTGTGGGAAATTTGTCTTGTGTCTGTCAGAATTTCCTGCAATTATAATCAAAAAGAGAAGCATAAATAAAGTATTATAAAATAAAGAATATAATTGACGTTTCAAAATCAATATGATATTATTAAAATACATATAAAACATTTCGGAGTTCTGGCATCTCGCCAATATTACACGAATAAACAGACGGACATGGGGGATGCAGAGCTGCCGGTCGGATGCGGGAGTGTGCTGCCCTCAAAGCAACGGATACAAAAGGGAGCACATGGAATGGATAAAAAGAAAGATTTGCAGTGGCATCCGGCTTTTTTCGCATCTCTGAAATCGCTGACGGAGAAAGAACAGTACGGATTGCAGCTGCAAAATGAATATAACCTGGGAACAAAACCAAAGCAGATCGATGTTCTGGTTACCAGGGACAAACTGGGAACTGAAATGCGAAATGGTATCGGAAAGATTTTCAAAAAGTATAATATTGTAGAGTATAAAGGACCTTTGGATACATTGAACTGCAATGATTTTTATAAAGTGTGTGGTTATGCATGCTTTTATATTGGGGATGCACGCAGGGTACTGGAGGTTGATCCGGCTGATATTACGCTTACTTTTGTGTGTAGCCGTTATCCGAAAGCTTTGCTGCGGCATCTGGAAAAACGGTATGCTATACGTACAAAGCGGGTGGAGGCGGGAATCTATTATCTGATAGGCAGCCGTTTCCCGGCTCAGATTATTGTCAACCGATGGCTGGATCCTGAAAAATATTTGTGGTTATATGCACTGCGCGGCGATCTGAATGCCGGAGATATAAGGAAACTTCTTGGGGAATACGAAAAACACAGGAATTCCGGAGACTATCAATCGATGATGGACATTATCATCCGGGCGAACTGGGAAAGGATGAAGGAAGCAGATATGTGTGAGGCGCTGAAAGAATTGTATGAGGAAATATATGCAGAGAAATTAAAAGAGGAATTTGCAGAAAGGGAAAAACGTGGGGAAGCACGTGGAGAAAAACGTGGTGAGAGGCGTGGAATCAGACGGGGCGAAGCACTCATGGGAAATCTGGTAAGCGTTTTGATGGAGAATAACCGAATGGAGGATCTGCAGAAGGCGGCGGCAGATCAGACCTATCGCAGAAAACTGATGAAGGAACTTGGGATAGCGGGAAGACTGCCGCAGAGGAAAGCAGAGACGAAAAGGGCTGGTTTATAATCCTTGTATTTCAAAAAATACAATTTAGTATAAAAATTATTTTCAGTTTCGTACAGCTTAAAAATATTATAGATAAAAGGAAAAATAGAAAATAAAAGAAAAATAGTAT
>DKTR01000078.1:11351-11507 GCA_002473385.1 Lachnospiraceae bacterium UBA7225 | reverse complement strand
ATTCTACTTATTAATCTTCGTTTTACGTTAATAAAAATTTTTATAAAATATTCTTCTATAATTTACATATTTTTTTCATTTTCCGTCGAAGTACCATGAAAAACCGTACAGGTTGCAGACAGGGGACTTAAATGTGCCAGAAACATCTATGCTGCC
>DKTR01000078.1:0-11019 GCA_002473385.1 Lachnospiraceae bacterium UBA7225 | reverse complement strand
CCAGAAACATCTATGCTGCCGTCAGAGAAACAAACGGCGGCTGCATTTTCTCAAAATCCATACATGAAAAAAATAGTTCAAGGAGACGGATCCTCACACCAGAAAAGAGACCACCACTACTTTTTCGGTAACCGAAAAACGGATCGTTTCTTACAATCCGGCAAAATAGTTTTTTTCAGCCTCTATCTTGTGAAATCTTTTAATAATTTTGTAATACTTTTGTTAAACAAGTGCTTTTCCAAGTGCCTCGCATGCCGCTTGGGCCTCGTCATCCAGTGCATCTGCGCAGATCACGCTCTCGCATGCCAGAACCGCACCTGCTTCTCTGCAGGTATCTTCCCAGCTCCGCATCCACTCACCTTCACCCCAGCCACAGGAACCGAACAGGGCAATCTTTTTTCCGTCAAGGCGGGATTTGCATTCCCCAAAAAATGGCTCAGATTCTGTTTCTTCCAGTGCTTCGTCTCCCATGGTCAGACAGCCGAATGCTGCAGCATCATAATCACCTAGCTTATCCGCCGCAAACTGATCACAGGAGAACGCTTCCGTTTCCGCACCTGCTGCCATCCTTCCAGCATCCGCTGCACTATGATTCTCCCAAACGCTCTTTCAAAACGTATCCGGCAGTTTTCAGAAACGCTCAGCAGTATTCCGGAAGAATCCCTGATTTCTTCCACAGAAAATCCTCTGGATGCACTGGTAAATTATTCGAATGACAAGGATGAGATTGACGATATTATTATGAGCTTTCGTAATTTATTCCAAAAAAATGCGCAGCTTAATGCCGCTGTCCGCAACCATGAGCTGGAAATGGAGAAATCTAAATTCACTATTCTTCAGGAACAGATTAGCCCACATTTTCTGTACAACTCATTGGATACGATTTTAATCTGTATGCTAATGGACAAAAAAGAAACTGCCTGCAGGCTGATTAAATCACTTTCGCATTTTTACCGGATTTCACTAAGCAAGGGAAAAGATATCCTGACCATCGAACAGGAGCTGGAAATGATTAAATCGTATCTGGAAATTGAATGTGTGGGCTATGATGAAAAAATACAATGGCATATCAACTGTGAAGAAGCCGCCGCTGCTGCAGGTATTCCCAAGTTTACACTTCAGCCTATTGTCGAAAACTCTATTTTACATGGAAATTTCACTGTCACCGGTCAGATGCTTCGCATTTGTATTGATATAGCATGTACAGATGTAATACAAATCACTATCTCTGACAATGGACCCGGAATTGAACCCACGCGTCTGAAAGAGATTAATGACATTTTGTCATCCGAAAATTTAAATCCGGCAACAGGATACGGTCTTCAGAACTGCTGTCAGCGGATCCGTCTTTACTTCGGCTGTCCCTATGGCATTCACATCCGAAGTAACAGTCAGGGAACACAGACCGTCATCACATTGCCCATAACGCATCAGTAGATCATGACCGCCAGCAGAAATTTTAACAATTCCTGCTGGCGGTCAGGCGAGAGACTATTTTCCGGTTCATCCAGAAGGTACAGGGCATTTTCTTTTATTTTACCGGAAAAATACAGAAATGCACTTTCCCCGTTAGAGTGCTCCCGCACGTTGTCCATCAAATTTTTCCGCACATACTTCGACTGAGTCTTGCCGCGTGCCAGATTTACCTTTTTGAGCTGCTCATAATCGTCCAGCGATTTCATCTGAAAATGTGAATATTTCGCATCCAGATATTCGTCAAACAGCTCCCCGCGCCTGCGGTCGATTCCCTCGTTGATGCTCCGCAGATTCATCATAAAATCAAACACATCATCGCTGGTAATGATCCTGCTGCCTTCAGGAACCGGACCACAGATTTCAAAATCACACATTTCTATGTAATCTTCAAAAAAATTTGAGCGGTTATACAGAGTGTCCCGCTCCAGACAAAGCTTCTCGGCAATGACATTCAGTGCCGTTGTTTTTCCGCAGCCATTTCTACCGTACAGAATCGTAACCGGTTCAAAATCCAGCCGCCTAAGCCCATGCTTTGACAAAATCCGGAACGGATAAACCGTATCGTAGCAGGTCCGTCTCAGCCCCATAATAAACGTATCTTCCTGTTCAATATCCGTAAACAAAAAATGTGACAGATATATCATCCTGCATTCCTCCACATATCCCTGCCAGACACGCCATCGCGCGGCAGTTTTTCACGTATCCTTGCAGCGCACCGGCAGATCATCCGGGAATACACATAACGAAGTGCGCAGTAACTGAGTAACTGGGCAGCCTGGCCGAACTGTTACGTAACTGAACCATGGCACAAAAGCATCCCGTCTGCGTATACTGTTGAAAAAGGTTATCTGTCCTATGCTGCTTCATATTTTATGCTGGTATCCGCGCTCTGTCTGGATACTTTTGCCGCTTTTGCTGCCTATGGCGCAGGGCGTATAGATATATCCCACATTAAAATTTTCACGGTAAACGTAATCTGCAGCCTCAGTCTTGGCTTCTCCCTGCTATTCGGAGCCACACTGGACAGTCTGATTCCGGAAACCTTCACAAAAATGATCTGTTTTATCAGTCTGATGCTCCTCGGCATTTTAAAGCTTGCCGATTCCTCTATCCGAAGCTTTTTGCACCGCCATAAACCACTGCACAAAAATATCGGTTTCTGCCTTTCGCACCTGCATTTTGTTATCAATGTCTACAGTGACCCCATGGAGGCAGACACCGACCGGAATCAGTTTCTCTCCTGGAAAGAAACCGTCTTTTTCGCCCTTGCCATGTCTGTGGACAGTCTGATTGCCGGAACAATGGCTGCTTTTCTGAAAATTCCGGCGATGCTCACCATGCTTGCCGCTTTTCTGACGGGTGAGACGCTCAGCTACCTCGGTCTTTTCATGGGCCACAAAATCAGCAGTCACTGCCCGAAGGATCTTTCCTGGGCAGGCGGCATTCTCTTTCTGATTCTGGCAATCATAAAAGTCCTTTAAACATTTTACCAGAGAGAAACATAGCGGATCCCAAAGTCATGCTTTTTCATGCAAGCATGAAACGCATGACCTTTTGACCCTGGTATCACATATATTACTTTACACACAAAACTGTCTGCCCGGAGTAATCACATAAACCCTGCAGTGAAAAACCTGCCTTCCTGCAATACGACAGGTACTCTATCAGTTCCCGGCTCATCTCCTCGCCGGGTACGATCAGTGGAATCCCGGGCGGATATAAATAAATGTATTCCGCACTGATTCTGCCTTCGCTGTCTTCAAGCGGCACGCACTCCTGCACATGGACATCCGCTTCTGCAATCGTCAATATCTGACGGCAGCGCGGTGTTATCTGTGCCTTCTGTCTCACTGTTTCCGCCGTATCAGGCCGCCTGGTTGTCCGTATACAGGTTTTGCCTTCCTCTGGTTCTGTTTCCGCTGTCTCACGCACTTCTGCCGGAGCCTCTCCACCAGGTACATTACCGCCTGCCGGAAACTCTCCATCGAATGTATCACTGTCTGCCGGAAACTCTTCTTCATCAAGCACCTGGAGTGCCGCAGACAGGCGGTCAAATCCTTCCTGCGTATCAGCAAGCGAAGTCAGCGCAATTACATAGCTTCCCGCTTCCATCTCCATTTCCAGGTGAAATCGCTCACGAAGCTGCCCGCTCAGCCATTTTCCGCTTTTTCCTTCCGCCCACAGAACCAGCTTCGACGGATCCTGTACTGCCAGGCGATTTCCTCCGGATGCATTTCTGCTATTATCTTCAGATACTCTATATAAATGAATATGCTTTAGCTGTTCTGCTTCTGCAGCAAACTTTTCCAATCTGCGTGCGAAGTCTGAAAACAGTTCTTCTGCATCCTTCTCCAGCAGCTGGATACAGGCATCCATACTTGCCATAAAAACATACGAAGGGCTGCTCGTCTGATACATTCCAAGATATTTTTGTACCCGCCCGCTTCTCACCAGCGTTCCATTTCTGTGCAGCAGTGCCGTTTGCGTCATGGAAGGGAGCGTCTTGTGCAGGCTATGTATCACAATATCTGCCCCCATTTTCACAGAGCTTTCCGGAAAATATGGGTGAAAGCCAAAATGTGCTCCGTGCGCTTCGTCTACAATCAGCGGAACACCAAAAGAATGTGTGATTTCTGCAATATGTTTCACATCTGATACAATTCCTTCATACGTCGGCGAAGTAATAAACACCGCCTGGATTTCTCCGTCTTTTTCCAGTGCCCTGCGCACATCCCGCGGGCAGATACCACCGGATACAGACGGGTAAAGATACGTGGTATACAAGCCGCGGAGCTCCGCAGCATGATATGCTGCCTTATGACAATTTCGTGCCATCAGAAGTCTGCCGCCATATGTTGTGCAGGCAGAAACCGCCGCAAGAATGCCTGCCGTGCTGCCATTCACCAGATAAAATGTCTCTTCACTCCCATACAGCTTTGCCGCTCGCTGCCGGGCTTCTTTCAAGATACCCTCTGCATGGTGCAGATTATCAAAGCCATCTATTTCTGTAATGTCAATATCCAGAATTTCCTTTGGCATACCTAGTCTGCGCTTGTGCCCGGGCATATGGAACGGATATGCATCGGACATCCCATATTCTTTTAATTTTTTATAAAGTCCTTCCATTTTTCGTATTCCTCCGGTGTCACGCGGGTAACCTTCAAAATTGACTCTTTGGGATAGCCTTCTGCTATCATCGCATTGACAATATCTTTTTTCATTTTTTTCATTTCTTTTTTCCCCTGTCTTATCCCGCGCTTCAGACCATTTTTTCACCCTTTTCATATACATATTCTGAAAGATTACACATCAGATTCAGCTCCTTATTCCTTTTAATACTCATTACTGAAATTTGGGCGAGATGCCAGATTTTCTGAAATGTGTTTTTATCGTATCACGTCATTTCTATTTTGTCAATAATAATCTCCAAAAAATATTTAAACATTTCTTATTGTATATAATTGTAAATTAAGAAAATCATCCTGCCCGTTTCTGTAAGACCGCAGCCCCTGACAGAATACTGACCGGTCAGCCGTCAGCGGACAAACAGCAACTCTCTTATCCACTGCTTTGAATTATTAAGCATATCACTCTTGCCTGGAAACTACAATTATGCTAAACTGTGCGTGAACATAAGGATTAAAATCATTTTAAGGAGACTTTTTATGAGATTACTGATCATCCGGCATGGAGACCCGGACTACGAACATGATACACTGACAGAGCGCGGCTGGAGGGAGGCGGAGATTCTTGCCACACGTCTTGCTCCGTTGGATATTAAGGATATATATGTTTCTATTCTTGGCAGAGCACGCGATACTGCTTCCTGCACCCTAAAAGCAATGAACCGCACTGCCACCGCAGAATGTGACTGGATGCAGGAGTTTCCCGCTATTCCCGAACTAAAAAAAGGGCATGTTCTCTTTGATGCATACCCTGATGCCCATCAGCGTGCAGACGGCAGCTTTTATAACTCTGTTATATGGGACATTCTGCCCGATTACTGGACACGGCATGAGGAATATTATCACAAAAACAACTGGAGACAAAGTGAAATCTGTGCTCACAGTAATATGGAACAGTGCTACGATTATGTCACAAAGAATTTTGATATACTGCTCGCGGAGCACGGATATGAGCGTTGCGGCAATGTGTATCATGTCACAAAAGCAAATACCGATACGCTTGCTTTCTTCTGCCATTTTGGACTGGAATGCGTTCTGCTTTCCCATCTGCTCGGAATTTCTCCCTTCCCGCTCTGGCAGGGAACAGCATTTGCGCCGACGAGCGTGACAACTATTTACACAGAAGAGCGCCAAAAAGGAATTGCTTCTTTCCGTGCAGCGCAGCTTGGCGATATTTCTCATCTGTATAAAGCAGGCATGGAACCGTCGTTTTCCGCCCGTTTCTGTGAAACATACGACGACATCACACAGCGTCATTAAATCCGCTGTGTGACATTTCCTGCGTTACAGCACCATTGGTAAAATCCGCATACATCCGGCATCATAATTTTATTTTCAGAGGTCTTTTATGAAATTGCAAATTGATAAAAAAGATACATTTTATAGACAGATTTTCCGGCTGACACTTCCTATTGTGCTTCAGAACCTTCTGAGCGCTGCTGTCAGCTCCGCAGACGTGGTAATGCTCAACAGCGTAGGGCAGTCCGCCATCTCTGCCGTCTCGCTGGCATCCCAGTACACCAGCGTATTTTTCATGATTTTATATGGGCTCGGCACCGGTGTCACTATGCTGAGCGCCCAATACTGGGGCAAAAAAGATATTCATGCTATCGAACTGATCCAGGGAATCGCGCTTCGCTTTTCCATAGCAATCGCCGCCCTGTTTGCCATCTGCGCACTGACCATTCCGAGGCAGATGATGATACTTTTTACAAATGATACCGAGCTGATCGCACTTGGTACCTCATACCTGCGGATTGTCAGCTTCAGCTATTTATTCTGGTGCTTCTCCGAGGTGTATCTGGCTTCACTGCGCAGCGTGGAACGGGTAACAGTCAGCACCCTGCTGAATGCACTGGCGCTTGGATTGAATGTCTGCCTGAACGCGGTATTTATTTTTGGTCTTCTGGGCGCACCAAAGCTCGGCGTTGCCGGAGTGGCGCTTGCAACCAGTATCTCCCGCGGCATTGAATTGTTCTGCTGCCTTATTGTCTCAAAAACTTCCAGAGATGTCCGGCTGCGCATTTCCTATGTCTTTGTTCAGAACAAAGTGCTGTTTCGTGATTTTGTGCAGCTTTCCCTGCCAGCGCTTGGAAATGATATGGTCTGGAGCATTGCTTTCTCCATGTACTCTGTCATTCTCGGACATCTGGGAAGCGATATAGTTGCCGCCAATTCCATTGTCGTAGTCGTGCGCAATTTTGCAACCGTCTTCTGTTATGGACTAGGCAGCGTTTCTACAATCTGGCTTGGCAAACAAATCGGCGAGGGAAATATGACAGCTGCAAAAAAAGATGCCAGCCGTCTTGTCTGGTTTTCCGTTTTTGCCGGAATCCTTGGTGGCATCTTTGTCTTCATTGCTTCACCGTTCGTGATGAGATACGCCTCACTCACCGAACAGGCAATGCATTACTTAAAATATATGCTGCTTATGAACACCTATTACATCGTAGGAACCGCCTTAAACACCACCCTGATTGCCGGCGTTTTCCGCGCGGGCGGAGACAGCCGTTTCGGATTTATATGCGACACGATTGATATGTGGGTGTATGCGGTTCCCCTCGGCTTCATTTCCGCATTTTTGCTGAAGCTGCCTCATCTTGTTGTCTACTTCCTGCTCTGCACAGATGAATTTGTGAAATGGCCCTGGGTAATTAAACACTACCGCAGCTATAAATGGCTGCACAATGTCACAAAAAAATATGAATAATACTAAACGTCCTGCTCCGTGCTTCCTTTCCCTTTTCGTCCTGCCAGCACCAGCCCGCCCGTCAGTGCAGTAAACGGAGCAACCGTTACGAGCCCGAAGCTGCCGACTAGTGTATCCAGGATTTCCGAAGAGATATACTTATAATTTATGATATTATCCAATGGTGTTCCCTGCGCCATAAATACCATCAGCAGTGCAATACTGCCGCCGGAATATGCCAGAAGCAGAGTTGTCGTCATGGTTCCCATGGCGGCTCTGCCAACGGTCATGCCAGAAAGAATTGCCTCTTTCTTACTGATATCCGGTTTTTTCAGAACAACCTCCTGTACCGCGCTGGTGATATCGACTGCCAGATCCATCACAGCGCCGGATGCTCCGATGAAAATACTCGCCATAAAAATCTGCGTCAGATTCAAATACTCATATCCACTGTAAAGCAGGCTCTCTGAATTACTCATAATTGCTCCGTGAATACGGAATGCATCTGTAAAAATGATACCCAGCACACAGGTCGTCAGGATCCCAAGGAAAGATCCCGCCACGGCTGCAAACGAGCGGCGGTCAAATCCATACACAAGTGTAATAATCATAATTGTCAGAAACAATATGATACCAAGGCCCAAAAGCACCGGATTCCACCCGTTCAGATATGAAGGAACCAGTATTTTCCATATAGTCAGCACCGTCAGAATAAAGGACAATATTGCCCGGATACCACTTATTCCAGCAAAAATAAAAAGTAACAACACAAAACATCCTGCCAGAATCGCTTCTTTATCGATACGGTAGTGATCGATCAGATTGACAGAGAGAATTTCTTCTCCCCTATAGCTGATTACTACCAGCGCACGGTCACCCGGCTCAAATATTTTGTCGGTCTGCAGAGAACCGGACAACACATTTACGCCTTCCGCCTCCTGCCCCTTAAATATTCCGGCTTCAAATCGTACCATACAGCTCTGCTCCCCGGATTTAATCAGTCCGGTACTAATGATTTTACTGTCATCCACAGAAACCACCTCTGCACTGCAGCGTTCTGTTCCCTTATAGATGAGCGCCTCCTCATACCCGGTCGGCAGAAGCAAAAGAATCGCTATCAGCATGAGGCTGAACACAACCGGAAGCTGATAGCTGATTCCTCTCTTACTCTTTTGAAAAAATTTCACTGGGTCACTCCACGCCTGTCAGGGCTGCCATATTATTGTAAATATCGGTATTGTCATAGTAGCCCTCAAATAAATCCTGTCCTGCTCCCATTGCAAATACCGGAACCGGAAGACCCGTATGTGCATAAGAGGAGAAGTTGATGCCGGATTTGTTATTTAAAATATGTGTGATGGTTACCGTAAGAGGTTCATAGGTTCCATACAGAACATACTCTTCCTGCGACATATCACTCTTGCCTGCTGTGCCTGTTTCCATCGTTCTGTTATACGCATCTTCCAGCTTTCCATACTCATAATCAGTAAGTACCAGTTTGGATTCCTCATCTGCATCCGGATCATCTGCTGTCATAAGTCCAAAGTTCTCTTTGATGTCCTTCAGCACATCTTCAAACGATGTCTGGTTTTCTTTGTATCCTGCCACATAATCCGAATCATACTTTGCGTAAGAAATCTTCTGGTTGGTCAGATTTGTGAGATATGTATCATAATCTGTGCCTGCAAAACCGATTGTCAGACCGCCAGTCTCATGGTCGCCTGTTACCAGGATCAGAGTTTCATCCGGATGCTCATTGTAAAATTCTACTGCACTCTCCACCGCTTCACTTAATGCCTGTGTATCATAAATCGCTGCGCCGGCATCATTTGCATGACATGCCCAGTCAATCTTTCCGCCTTCTACCATCATGAAGAAGCCTGTCTCATTATCAAGCACCTCAATGCCTTTATCCACATAATCTTTGAGTCTCCATTCTCCCTCTGCGGCATCCAGATTATATGACATTGCACTGCTATCTGCCAGTGTCTCAGCAACTACGATTGCCTTGCCATCCTCTGCGGTAAGCGCTTCCGCCTCATCCTGTGTTTTGATTACCTTATATCCTGCGCCTTCTGCTACTTCGTATGCATCTTCCTGCGGATCATCCTCCTTACCTGTCGGACTAAGCAGCGCACCGCCTGCGAAATAATCAAATCCGCTTTCTACCAGCTCCATCGATATATCATAGTAGTTATTTCTGGATGCCTGGTGAGCATAAAATGCTGCCGGAGTAGCATGGTTTATGTTTACACTTGTCACAATACCGATCTTATAATCCTTCTGTGCCTTCAGCTTCTCTGCGATTGTCTCAAAAGGAATCGTCATCGTCGTATCCATGTTAATTGTTCCGCTGTAGGTCTTGTTTCCTGTTGCGATGGATGTTGCCGTTGACGCAGAGTCCGGTGCAAATGAAGTGCTGTCAAAGGTCTGTGCACTGCCTGCTATCGGAAAATTCATGAAAGAGAGCGCTGATGTCTCAATTCCACCGTCACTTGCAGTCGTTCCAAGATAATCTGCCGTTGTCTGGATCTGCGGATAACTCATGCCATCTCCGATAAACAGGAAAATGTATTTTGGTGATGCCGTTGTCTCTTTGGCTTCTGTACCGGCTGCCGGAATTCCTGCGATTACCGGAATTGCCATGCACATGGATAATAACATTGCTGTAATCTGTTTTTTCTTCATCATATCCTCCTAAAATAATGTTTTGCGCGCATACACTCTCTGCATTTTCTTTTCTGTTTTTTCAGAGTTTTCCGGAATCTTCACTCCGGTTGTCCGCGCTATGTACAATATTATTTTAGTGATATCATGTAAATTTCAATATCATCCGGCTGTAAATATCCCGTAAAAAATATGTCAGAAATATTTCCACACCCTTTTGCCATACCTACTAATTTCAAGTATTTAAGCAGGAACCGGAAGATGAGATGGAAGCATTGCCTGGGAGTGATTCTTAATGGCAAAAGAAACAAGGTCTAAGGATTATCCGAAACTTAAGAACTATCAGCCCTCAAGATTTATGCTACCGGCTTCTCATTATGATAAGGCGATTGATGGTATTATAGCTTCGATTATGACTCTGAACAGATGCCTTAGAAATTAGGTTGAGCCACAGGGAAGTGTTTACGATGAGATAGGACTATTAATCTTGTAACCTACTTGACAAACTATTAATTGACTAGTATACTATCAATTGATAGTGATATTGTCCGGAGGTGGTTATAATTTTCCTTAGTACACAATCGAAAAAGAGAGAAGTCATTGCATTCCTGGATGAATTAAAGTCGATACTGGAGAATGCAGATTTTGATATAGATACAGATCTTACTCTGATCAGCAAAAAGAAACAGGGTGAAGATCAAAAATATTCAACACCATATACTTTATTGGATCTTGATTACGATACGGAAGATGTAGTAGAGCGGCTGAAAGAACTTACCGTAGCAGAATACTCTGAGACCAAAATAGATAAAGATGATTTGAATCCGCCATTATTATTTGTTTTTGGGAAAGATATAAATAGTAAGCTTGTATATGTGAAGTTAAAAATTAAAGGTGATCAGCAGAGACATGTATTATGCGTGTCGTTCCACTATGCGAAGGAAAAAATGACATTTCCTTATGCATAATGGAATTGCAAAGGAGCTTCCTGTATAATTTAAA
>DKTR01000022.1:2342-7302 GCA_002473385.1 Lachnospiraceae bacterium UBA7225 | reverse complement strand
TTTTCATCAGTCGTAAGGGTGGCAAGCTGTTTCGTGCAGTCCTTATCAGCAAAGACACCGTATGTCGCACCAGCGATAGAGTAATTCCCGTTACCGTCTGTAATGCTGGTATTACTGGAAGTCTTTTGAAGTTTCGCATTTCCAACATTGAGTTTCGCCCAGAATTGTCCCAATTCCTGCCCCTCGCCAGAGTAGATATAACCGCCACATTCATAGCGTCCTTTATTCTCTTTGACAAAGGCTCTTGCACCAGAGAAAACTTCGTCCTGCGTAGCTTTTGGAATTTCATCATAAGAAGCTCGCACGTTGTCGCACTGCCAGCCAAGATGTACGCTCAATCTCTGCCAGACCACACATTGTTCCAACAGATAGACTTGCTTGTAGTTCAATTCCTTGTGAGTTTCGCCATACTGTTTGACATACTCTAAGGATAACGCCACATCTGAAATCTGGTCGGCACTCATACGTGAGCTTGCGTCAGCTCTGGTCTTGTAACCATTCTTAAAATCTGTATTGATGTCGATACAATAGGCAGTTTCGCCCTCGACTTTCATATAGCCCTCATTGAATGTCGAACCGATAGAACCGTCATTCATTACTTTTTCAATGATACCGACACGCTCTGCACTTTCCGTCCAGTATTGCTTACTTTCTGCATGGACGGGTGTAGTCGGTAAAGCAGTAACGACAGTTGCAAGAGCTAAGAAGCCCGTACACAATCGTTTTAACATCTTTTTCATAAAATCTAATGCTCCTTTCATTTTGGGTATAAAAATAGACGCTCATTTCTGAACGTCTACATTATTGAAAGGCTTGTCCTCTCACACATATTCTATTCTAATAGGTACAACAGTTGCCTTTCTCCTTGTATTTTCGTTGTTTTCATCACTTGCGTTATCTACAACCTCCATGTCCTGCGTCTATTGCAATTTTAGCCATAAAAATACCTCTTGCATATGCTGTCTTTATAGCATATGCAAGAGATATTCATTGGGAACTATCCGCGCCCGGTTTCAATTTCCGTTTTATTTTGTTTATAATATCGCGACAATAGTAGATTGCCTTTGTAAAGCCGATATCAAGCATGATAGCCATGCAGGTCATCGGAATAAGCAGCAGGCTCTGCCACCGCATCAGCGGATATACGCTCAGAAAGCCCGGAGCAATCAGAATCCCGGCAATAAAAACAACCGGCAGCACCGTACACAAAAGCCTGTGAAAATGATTCATCGGCTGGCAGACGCGGTAAACAACAATCATACTTATGACACCGCCGAGCACCAGATTGTACGTGGAAGTCATCACCTCGTCGCCGTTCCAGAAACCCGACATCAGCTGTGTCATGACAATCGTGATCACCATGGTAAGCGCGGCTGGCAGTGATACGCGCAGTACCTGGCGCAAAAATCCACGGGATACCGCCTGCTGGTTCTGCTCCAGTGTCAGCAGAAAGCTCGGCACACCGATGGCGGTTCCGCTGATCCAGGAAAGCTGGATCGGGATGAACGGATACGATTCCTGCAGCAAAATGAAAATTACACAGAGCAGAATCGAGTATATTGTTTTTGTAAGGTAGAGCGCGCTCACACGTTCAATATTGCTGATAATTGTGCGCCCCTCTCCGACAATATTCACCATAGAAGCAAAATTGGAATCCAGCAGTACAATGTGCGCCACCTGCTTTGCCGCATCGCTTCCAGCCGCCATAGCTATGCCGCAGTCGGCATCTTTGAGCGCCAGTACGTCATTTACACCATCTCCAACCATACCGACTACATTTTTATTTGCCTGAAACGCCTTGATGATATTCTGCTTCTGCTCCGGCTTTACCCTGCCAAATACCGTGTATTTTTCTACCTCCATGCAAAGCTCACCGAATTCCTCCGGCAGATTCCGCGCATCAATATAATGCTCGCCGCCCTCCAGTCCGGCTTTAACGGCAATATTGGATACGGTAACCGGATTATCACCGGAAACAACCTTGATCGCCACCTCCTGCTTTTTGAAGTAGGCAAAGGTATCGGCAGCCTCCGGTCGTATCTGGTCAGAAATAATGATCAGTCCAAGCGGGGCAATTTTTTCCGCTGACGTTTTCTCCTCGTTAATTTCACAGGTTCCGAGCAGCAGCACACGCAGTCCCTGCGCAGAATACTGGTTGACTGTCTCCAGCAGCTCTACATTTTCGCTCTGCAGGAATTCCGGTGCACCAAGAACGAACGCCCCCTGATCCTCAAAACCTGCCGCCCGGTACTTCCTGTCGGAAGAGAAAGGGATTTTCTGTACAGTCTTCCATTCCTTTGACTGCGGAAAGCGTTTTTTCAGAGCCTCCTGCGTACTGTTCACATCGTCAAAGATATAGGAAAACTCTCCCATAATTTTTTCTATACGCTCCTGCGGAACGTCTTTTTGCGGAACGACATCCACCACGTCCAGTTCCCCGGTTGTGATGGTGCCGGTCTTATCCAGGCAGAGCACATTGACGCGCGCCAGCGCCTCGATGGATTCCATCTCCTGCACAAGTGCTCTTTTCGTCGCCAGACGCCCGACGCCGAGCACGAAGGAAATACTGGTGAGCAGCACCAGCCCCTCCGGGATCATGCCAATTACACCGGCAACCGTATTTACTATCGCATCAGCTGTAGTAATGCCATCTACCCCGCTCTGCGAGAGATACAGCAAAATACCGACCGGGATCAGAAGAATGCCGTCGATCTTAATAATCTTTTTGATCGTCTCCTGCATCTCAGAAGATGCGCGCTTCTTAATCCGTGCTTTTTTCGCCAGCGCCACCGCGTAATTGTCCTCACCGACGTGAAAGACCTTGGCAACGCCGCTGCCGGCCACCAGGTAGCTGCCCGACATCAGTACATCTCCCGGTTTCTTTTTCACCGGCTTCGACTCTCCCGTCAGCATCGATTCGTTCACTTCGATGCCGTCTGATTCCAGCACCGTACAGTCGGCACAAATCTGGTTTCCGTTCTCCACAACAATGATGTCGTCCATCACGACATCCTCCACAGCAACCTTCTGCAGCTCTCCGTCGCGGATCACATCAGTCTGTGTGACTGTCATCACCGATATCTCATCGATCAGCTTCTTTACACGGAACTCCTGTATGATACCGATCGCTGTATTGATAAAGATGATTCCCATAAAAGTCATATTTTTAAACTGTCCGGTAAAGGCAATCAGAATTGCCAGGAACAGATTTAAAAAGTTAAAATATGTCAGCGTGTGTTCTTTAATGATATCCTTCTTCGATTTCGAAGCACTGGTATCTGTTTTATTAGAACGACCAAGCGACACACGGTCCTCCACCTCTGCGACGGATAACCCGTGATAATTCCATTTGTTCATTTTCTACCTCTACTCTTTGCCATTCCAGCAGTATGTGCAGAGCTTTGACGCGTCAATGCCGACAGCTTTGATCATATCATCCAGACGGTGATACCGCAGAGATGAGAAATTCATCTCACTTCCGATTGCCTCCACCATTTTCTGATAGCGCTCCGAATCCGGATCAGAGTATTCCTGCAGATGCTTCTCGGCCTCATCCCCCTCGAACTGCTTCATCACTCTACGGGTGATCAGATCCATCTCCGACGTGGAGCGGGAAAAATTCAAAAACTTACAACCGTAAATCAGTGGCGGGCAGGCCGGGCGGATATGCACTTCTTTCGCTCCACTGTGATAGAGAAACTCTGTCGTCTCACGCAGCTGTGTCCCGCGCACAATGGAATCGTCAATCAGAAGAAGCCGTTTCCCTTTGATCAGATCATGTACCGGAATCAGCTTCATCTTTGCGATCCGGTTTCTCTGGCTCTGCATCGTCGGCATAAATGAGCGCGGCCAGGTCGGCGTATATTTGATAAACGGTCTGGAAAACGGAATTCCGGACTTGTTTGCATAGCCGATCGCATGCGGTGTTCCGGAATCCGGCACCCCAGCTACAGTATCCGTGCGCACATTATCACGCTCCGCAAGCAGTTCTCCGCAGCGGTAACGCATTTGCTCCACGCTGATGCCCTCATAAGACGAAGACGGATATCCATAATATACCCAGAGGAAGGTACATATTTTCATTTCCTTTCCGGGCTGCACAAGCGTCACCACCGTTTCCGGTGTCATAACAGCAATCTCTCCCGGTCCCAGCTCCCGGTAATCATCGTAACCGAGATTCAGGTACGCAAAGCTCTCAAAGGAGGCACAATAAGCGTTTTCCTTCCTGCCGATTACTACCGGTGTCCTCCCAAGCCTGTCTCTGGCAATATAAATGCCCTTCGGTGTCAGAACCGTCAGCGTCATGGAACCCTCAATCTTTTCCTGCGCGTACTGAATACCCTCCACAATATTTTCTTTCTGATTGATCAGCGTCGCAACCAGTTCGGTAGCGTTGATCTCCCCGCTCGTCATTTCCATGAAATGCGTATGCCCGGACAAAAGCTCTTGCGTAAGCGTCTCCATGTTGTTGATCTTTCCCACCGTCGAAATCACATAGGTGCCATGATGAGAACGGATCAGCAGAGGCTGCGGCTCATAATCCGAAATACAGCCGATTCCCATATACCCCTTCATTTCATTCGCGTCCTTTTCAAACTTCGTGCGGAAAGGAGAATTTTCTATATTATGAATTGCCCGGTCAAACCCGTCTTTTCCATAAACCGCCATACCGCCGCGTCTCGTTCCAAGATGAGAATGATAATCCACACCGAAAAACAAATCAAATACACAATCTTCTTTTGAGGCCACCGCAAAAAATCCGCCCATTTTATCTTCCTCCAGTTAATACATTCTAATGTCTGTGCTCCTGCATTTGCAGTTCTATATCACTATACCAATATCTGTGGAAATGTACAAGGAAAAAAATATTAAAAAATGCTGATATCTGGAATGTATTTCTAAACAAACAAAAAACCTCAGTAAATACTGAGGTTTTCCAGAGCGCGAGACGGGACTCGAA
>DKTR01000022.1:0-2054 GCA_002473385.1 Lachnospiraceae bacterium UBA7225 | reverse complement strand
ACCAACTGAGCCACTCGCGCATATTGTCGACTTCGTTTTTGTTTTTTTCTTGTTCCCGTCGACAATAGATACTATACTACATGCTTTCGAATTTGTCAACACTATTTTTGAATTTTTTTTATTTTTTTATTTTAACCGGAATACTACTACAAAACTACCCTCCCGCTCATTGATACAGATAGATTTTTTGATGTAATATTCCCCATGCTCTTCCAGACTATGCTTCAGAATACCGAAATCCGGCGTATATGCCACAATGGTTGCACCACGTCTCGCCACCTTCGGAATATATTCCAGGAAACGGTCGTACAGCGCTGCCACACTTTCCAGATTTCTGAGCTTTCCAACTGACGGAAGATTCGTCACTATCTCATCAAACAGCTTCTCATGTGTGAAGTCAAAAAAATCACGATTAATATAATATGCGTTTACATGGGCAAGCGAGCTGTTTTTCCGTGCCTTCTGCACCGCATCCTCCAGAATGTCCACACCGTATAGCGCACCCGGTGTTACCACCTGCCTGCGCTCGATCAGCATCGTGCCAACACCGCAGAAAGGATCAAGGACACGCGCACCCTCCCGCAGGTAATCCTTCACCAGATACATAATCAGCGCTGCATTTACCGGTGCAATGGATACCGGAAGTGATTCTGCGCGATAAGCAAACCGCCTGTCTTTTATAGTATACAGCTTGAGCAGCGGGATAAAACGTCCCTCCCGGTTGCCCACCAGACGAATCTCAATTTCATAGCCTCCCGGTGCATTCAGAAGCTGCCGTCCACTCTCCTTTTCCAGTGCACGCGCCAGCTTTTTCACCAGATCCGCCTTCTGTTCAACCGACAACTGTGAGCGCACCTCCAGACGGAAGTAAAATGGCTGATCCTCCCGATGACACTTTTTCAAAAACGGCAGCATCTGCGAATGCACAAGCTGCTCCGCCATATTAAGCGGACTCCCCTCCAGAAGCTCAAGCCCGGGAATCGGAAACAACAGCTCCAGATAAGTGCGGATGGGAAGCACACGATCCAGATTGTCTGTCACAAACCGCACCCCGCCCGCCAGCAGACGCACCTTTTCCGGCTGGTAAAGCTGCTCCGCCGTCGCCTCCCGGTTTTCTCTGTTTGTGAGCAGAATAATCTCCATGCGTTTATGCCGCGCTATGAAGGTATGCTTCTGGCTTTTTTCTGTTTTTACAAGAACCGTCTTTAACGCCGTCTGTTCACAGTATACATGCTTTTCTTCCTCCGGCGTCACCGCAATCTGATCCAGCTCGTCCATGCGCGCTTTGATCATGTCCAGATACGGCGTACAGTCATAATGCGAAAGTGCCTTCAGATAATCTGCCCGGATATACAGGATTTTTTCCTGCTGATATGCCTCCCAGAGAATCGGCTTTAGAGATTCCTCCCCCAGTTCTCCAAGAATAAGCGCCGCATTTTTGCGTACCTTTGGATCCTCATGCGTCAAAAGATCTGTGAACACAGAGAAATCCCCTGCAAGTTCCTGTGCAAGGGCTTTTCCACTGTGTGTCTTCCGTATCTCTTCTTTCAGTCCAAGTGCGGAATCACGAAGATCTGTTCCATTTTTTAAATTATTCAAATATTTATTCATCAACACTGTAGTTCGGTGCCTCTTTCGTTATATGAATGTCGTGCGGATGAGATTCTCTGAGAGCAGCCGCCGAGATCTTTACAAATTTTCCGTTCTGCTTCAATTCTTCGATTGTCGGTGTACCGCAGTATCCCATACCGGAGCGCAGACCACCCATAAGCTGGAACACTGTATCCTCTACGCTGCCTTTATACGCCACACGTCCTTCTACACCCTCCGGTACAAGCTTCTTCGCGTTCGCCTGGAAATAACGGTCTTTACTTCCGTTTTCCATTGCAGCAATGGACCCCATGCCGCGGTATACTTTGTATTTTCTGCCCTGGTAAAGCTCGAAAGTTCCCGGGCTCTCATCACATCCTGCAAAGATGCTGCCCATCATACATACATTCGCTCCCGCTGCGATTGCCTTTGTCATATCTCCCGAATACTTGATACCGCCGTCC
>DKTR01000105.1 GCA_002473385.1 Lachnospiraceae bacterium UBA7225 | reverse complement strand
TAAAGCGGAACGCAGGGAAATGCCGTTGCTGCCGTTCGTCCGGGTGTTGAGCAAGTACAACGCCGCAGGCCCGCCGTAGCTGGTGCTGCTGAAACCGGACCCCCGCAAAGGCGTTACCTCTTCAAGATTGCTGTCAACCCACAATCCGGCCTGCTCTTTCTTCTCTTTGAAATCTTTCGGTACAATACCCAGTTTAAAAATGATCTCCGGAATGTTTTCAAATTCTGTCACGTCCAGATTGCACATATGGCAAGCGCCCCAATTCTCTTCCACTTCCCCGGTTGTCAGTTTCACATCACTACTATCATTTGCAGAAAGTTTCAGCTTTTTCCCGTCTACCTCTGCCGCTTTCCACGCATCACTTTCTTTCCCGGTGTCAACTGCTGCCGCATTGTTTTCCGGTATGTATTCCAACATACCTTCCCGCAGGCGCAGCCCCGTTACAGGCTCCCAGTAATTGCCGCATAATCCGAAAACGCCGTCTTCTGTGCCATCATGGGACCATGCAAGCGGTTCGCATCCGGTCAATGTGCAATAGCCGTCATACAATACGCCCTTTTCTTCCGGTGCTATCGCGCATTTCCCGTAATTTGTGTTGCCGTGGATTTCATGCCCGATCTTGTCCGCTTCATTCAGCAGATAAACAAATTCTGTATTTGTCAGAAGATGCCAACCGCTTCCTTTTTTCTTTACTGCTTTTACGGCTTTTTCAAGGCTCATGCCCTCCCAAGGCATAGCATACGGAAGAGAACACGGAATGCCCTTAATCTCCGTATTGTGATACTGTGAAATTGCCACACCCTGCATGATCTTTCCATTCACCTTAAAAATATCCGGAATGTCTTTTTCATCCGGCGTGCCGTCTTTCGGGTCCATAAAGAAAACCGTCATAAAATTCGGAAGTCCGTTTTCATCTTTGATAATCGCCTGCTGCTTCCATACGGTACACGTTCCGTATTTCACCATTCTTAATGCTTTTACTGCCATTTCCTTTTCCTCCTGTTTCTGGTATGATAATTTCTTTTCTTTCTGCGTCCTGCTGCCCGCTGCCGTGTCAATGCTTCCGCCGTGATAATGCAGGGCGGCTCTTTTTCTCCCAGAATACGCCGCCGTAATGTATCATCACATTCATGCGGTTTCCGGATTAATCCGTATTTTTCCGCCATATAGTCAAGTATTTCGCCTTGCGCACACGGTATAGGATGCAATGCAATCCTTGTCAAATTCTCCACCGATCTTTTAACTGCACTCAAAATCTGTATAGCGGCTTTTTGCGTCTTTCCATCTAACATTTCCATTAACTCCGATATACGGTTTCTTGTTTCCGGTCTTATGTGTGGATAGATTGCTTTCAGCCTTGCGTCCTCAACCCTTACATATATTCCCGGCTTATACTTTGGACGCTTTTCCGGCTTCGGCGGGTTATGTCCGTGAAGCTTTTTATACAGCTTCTTTTTCTGTCTTCTGTTCGTGATCTCACCTCCTGTATTTGCATCTGGTATGAATACTTTATTTAAACAGCGTATTTCTGCTACTGTTTACTGGAATATGTAAGTAATCCTTACAGGTTCAATCATCTTCACGCCTGCGTCTTCCCTTCATGTGGCGCGTATGATAATCAATCTTGCTTTCGCATAACGCAATCAGCTTACACGCTACACTTAAATATCTGCATTCGCTTTCCAACTCCCCCGAATATATTTTCATTGCACATTCTTCCAGATATTCAAATATCTCTTTCTTTTCCAGCGGCTTTACTATTGACGCAGGAACCCAGTCAGTAAGAATGATTGCAGCATCAATTATGTGCAATGGCCTTCTAATATCTGTGATTGTCTTTCCGTCTGCCATTTCTTTTGCCAGCTCTTCCAGCGTTTCTTTTAAAATTTCATGCAGCATTGTTTCCAAGTCCGCTTTTTCCGTTCTGTCCTTTCCTTCCACTTTTTCACCTCCAAATGTAATCATCATATTTCGGTATCTTTTCAAACACCGCCCGAAAATTTACCCATCTTTGTATCTTTTTTGACTGATCGCTTGCGTGTGTCTTGTCGTATACCATCACATAAGGCCAGTAACCCAGATCACGCAGGGTATAAATTCTTTCTAAATCCTGCTCAACTGTAGTATCGTAATTTGTCAGAACATAAACCGTCATTTTCCGCTTATCCCAGTTTGTAATTTCTTTAAACTGCTTCAACTTCGGCAGAATAATTTCTTTATCCTCGTATCTATCCCACGCAAAATGAATATTCTTTGTTCTGATCTTCCGGAACATTTCTGCTTTTTCTTCATCCATCAACCGTATATCAACGCCCTGCGAAAAATCCACCCATGCGCCGCTATCTATTAGTTGCTGCAGTATATCCCGCCATTCTCTACAAGCTATTGTGTTTGGGTCCAGAAGAATAATATTTTTCTGCCCGTTCCAAAACTCTGTAAGATCGGCTACTTTATACGCCCTCTGCCCTTCTTTCTCTTTTACATGACAAAAGCTGCATCCTCTGGGACAGCCCCGGCTCATAAAGCCGTATGCTGTATTTTCCGTAAGCTCCGGATATATGGAATAATCCGGGTAAATATGTTCTATTTCATGCGGCAACTGTCCGTCATTCTCCCTGTGATATACTTCCTTTCCGCCTTTTAATTCGATACAATAGCCGCTACCGCCTTTTATTACTTCATCTGCGTCTATGTAATATTCATAATCCGGCGTGAAACTGAATACCTTTGACATATAAACCCGGTCCATATGCCCGCTGAATAACGGTTCGTACCATTCCACACTATCCCCCTGCCGCTTATGCCATGCAGAAAGCTTCATAAGCGGCAAGTTTGGGAAATTGTGGCCGTCTACATCAATTAGCCCTATTCTCATTCTTTTTCTTTTCTCCCCTACAATCCGGGCAAACACAACGTTTCCCGATTGTCCATCCATCCTCCCTTGCGTACTTTGCCGCCCTCTCTTTTGATACGTTACCCGTCCAGTACATCATGCTTCCGCACTGATCGCAGATAACGCCCCGTATAATTGCCATATTTTTCCCATCCTTTCCGGTACTGCTGCCGCCGTTTTCACCTTAAAAACCGCCTGCCCGAAAACCTGTTGACCATCTACACGCTTTATAGCTGGCGTGTCCGCTGCCGTTTGCAGTACCTATTTTTTTGGGCGGCTTCCCTAAATGCTCCGGGCGAGAGTTGAACCCGCCCCGCAGGTGATTGCGCCTGCTGCCCCGTCTGGCTCCCGGTGCGAAATGCTTATCAGACCCGTTTCTGTGCTGTATCAGCTTTATAGGGAATGCCCCCACGCTTCAACTCGTTATAGATCGTTGCCCGGTGAACTCCGATACTTTCCGCAATTTCAATAACTCTTATTCCCTTATTGTTCATCCACTCGATTTTCTGCCGGTCCTCATAATTTAATCTGCGGTTTCCTTTTCTCATGTTTGCATATGCCCCCTTTCGTAAAAATGAAAAATGCGCCAAGCTTTCAACTCTTGACGCATTTCATACATTTTGTTATTATTCACACAAAAAATAGAACGCGATAGAGTTTTAATAACTCTTGTCGCGTTCTATTTTACAATGAAGCAAATCCTGCCAGTTTTTCCGCTTTATATTCCAAAAAACGCCCTTCATCCAGCGCATCCCGGATTTCTTCCATCAGATGATTGTAGAAATACAGGTTGTGCAGCACACACAGACGCATACCGAGCATCTCGCCCGCTTTCAGCAAATGACGGATGTACGCCCTGCTGTAATGGCGGCATGCCGGGCAGCCGCAGCCCTCCTCGACCGGCCGGTCATCCAGCTTAAATTTCTCATTGAAAAGGTTCAGTTTTCCATGTGCCGTATACACATGTCCGTGACGCCCATTCCTGCTCGGATATACGCAGTCGAAAAAGTCAACGCCGCGCTCTACTGCTTCCAGAATATTTGCCGGTGTCCCCACACCCATCAGATAGGTGGGCTTATTCTGCGGAAGATGCGGCACTACCGCGTCCAGAATCCGGTACATTTCCTCATGCGTCTCCCCGACGGCAAGTCCGCCAATGGCGTAGCCGTCCAGATCCATTTTGGAAATCTCATCTGCGTGCGCGATACGGATATCCTCGTAGACGGCGCCCTGATTGATGCCGAAGAGAAGCTGATGCCGGTTGATGGTATCCGGCAGGCTGTTCAGACGTTCCATCTCCGCCTTGCAGCGGGACAGCCACCTGGTCGTGCGGTCCACCGAAGCCTGCACATACTCTCTCGTAGCCCGGCTGGACGGACACTCATCAAATGCCATGGCGATCGTGGAGGCAAGATTCGACTGAATCTGCATGCTTTCCTCAGGTCCCATAAAAATTTTCCGTCCGTCAACATGTGACTGGAAGTACACGCCTTCTTCTTTGATTTTCCGCAGCCCCGCCAGCGAAAAAACCTGGAAGCCGCCGGAATCCGTAAGAATCGGCTTATCCCACACCATAAATTTGTGCAGACCTCCCAGCTGACGGATAATATCATCCCCCGGACGCACGTGAAGATGATAGGTGTTTGAAAGCTCCACCTGGGTACCGATCTCCTGCAGATCCATCGTAGAAACCGCACCTTTGATAGCCGCCGCTGTGCCAACATTCATAAACACCGGCGTCTGGATTGTCCCATGGACGGTCACAAGCTCCGCCCGCTTTGCCCGCCCCTCTGTTTTCTTAATCTGATACATTCTTTTCCTCTCTATCTTTTCATAAAATGATGCATGGTGGATTCAGATTACCACATCTTTCTGTAAAAAACAAGAGGAATGACCGCTCTGCATGCGTTGTTCACAGCAGCATGGTTTTATAAAATTTTAACAGTATCTGCAACTTGCACTCTCTCATATTTTGTCGTATACTGTAAATCGATATAAAAAGTAACAGTTATAATAATAAGTAAAGACGACATTTGTCGTATGAAGAAGGAGGCTTACTCTGACGAATATGATTCAGCAGAATTCAGCTTACAGACTTGGAATTGATATTGGTTCTACGACTGTAAAAATCGCAGTTTTAGACAAAGATGACACGCTTCTGTTCGCGGATTACGAGCGTCATTATGCCAACATACAGGAAACGCTGACCGCGCTTCTGAAAAAGGCCGAGGATCAGCTCGGCGTCCTCCGTGTTTCCCCGGTAATTACCGGCTCCGGCGGACTTTCCCTCGCAAAGCACCTGGAAGTGCCGTTTGTGCAGGAGGTCATCTCCGTATCCACAGCACTCTCCCACTATGCACCGCAGACCGATGTTGCTATCGAGCTGGGCGGCGAGGATGCGAAAATTATCTATTTTGACGGCGGTAGCGTGGAACAGCGTATGAACGGTATTTGTGCCGGCGGCACCGGCTCTTTTATCGACCAGATGGCATCCCTGCTCCAGACCGATGCGGCAGGACTGAACGAATATGCAAAGCATTACCAGTCGATCTACCCCATCGCCGCCCGCTGCGGCGTTTTTGCAAAATCCGATATCCAGCCTCTGATTAATGAGGGCGCGACAAAGGAAGACCTGTCCGTATCCATTTTTCAGGCGGTTGTCAACCAGACCATCAGCGGTCTTGCCTGCGGAAAACCAATCCGCGGCCATGTGGCATTTCTCGGCGGTCCGCTTCACTTTCTGTCCGAACTGAAGGCGGCATTTATCCGCACCCTGAAGCTGGATGATGAGCATGCCATTACACCGGACAACTCACATCTGTTCGCGGCAATCGGCTCCGCTTTAAACAGTGAGCTTGCTGTTTTCACCGACACAGAAGCTCTGATCCGTAAATTATCCGGCAATATCCGTCTGGAATTTGAGGTGGCGCGCCTGGAGCCGCTTTTTGCCTCCCAGGAGGATTACGATGCCTTTAATGAGCGGCAAAACCAGTACAACGTCATCACGGACGACCTAAGTACCTACGAGGGGCTCTGTTTTCTCGGCATCGACGCCGGCTCCACCACTACAAAGGCAGCCCTCGTCGGCGAGGACGGCTCCCTTTTATATTCCTTTTACAGCAATAACAATGGCAGTCCTTTAAAGACCACCATCCAGGCTGTACAGGAAATTTATGAACATATGCCGGCAAATACGCGGATCGCCTACTCCTGCTCTACCGGTTACGGCGAAGCGCTGATCAAGGCAGCCCTTCTTCTGGATGAAGGTGAGGTGGAGACGGTATCACACTATTATGCCGCTGCCTTCTTCGACCCCGAGGTGGACTGCATCCTGGATATCGGCGG
>DKTR01000006.1 GCA_002473385.1 Lachnospiraceae bacterium UBA7225 | reverse complement strand
GCTGAAGATTCCGAGAAGTTATTTGAATGAGACAGGAGGAGTGACATAGAGCGATGTCTACCAGACGAACGGGGCCGGCAGGGGATAAAGAAGAGGCGGAGACGCTTAAAAATTTTTATGAGCGGGCAGCTTTTCCGGCTATGAGATATCTGAATCTGTACAGGAATACTGACACTGACGGGTATCCGAGCCACTGGCATTCTGTAAATGAAATCGAATTTATCATGCCCATTCAAAATGATTTTACAGTGGTGTGTGACGGGGAAACGATTCGGCTGAAGGAAAATGAGATTTTGATTATTCCGCATGGATGTGAGCACAGCCTGCTGGCTGCGGAAGAATATGGAGAACGAATTATATTTATGGTGGATCTGGGGCTTTTGTGCCAGTTTAAAGAGTACCGTTCTTTATTTTCTTTTCAGATTCCTCTGGCGAAGATTGACGCATCTAATCCCGGACTGCAAAAGGAAATGGGACAATGTATCCGGGAATTGGAGCAGGAATATTTTTCGAAAAATAAAATGCGAAACAGCAGTATTTATGCACTTGTGATCCAGATTCTTGTGATGCTTGCGAGAGGGTCCCTGGGCGGAAGTGACCAGCATGGGCTTTTATATCCGGAAAAACTTGCGGTTGTTGTAGAATATATAGAAAATCACTATGCAGACGATCTGACGCTTTCAGGAGTTGCCGGACAGTTTGGCTATTCGGAGACAGATTTTATAAATTTATTGAAACAATACACAAAGTTAAACTTTTATGATTATCTGGCAAATATCCGGATTAATCGTGCGGAAAGGTTTTTGACCGAGAATTATGAATTTAGCATTGAGGAAGTTGCACACCGGTGCGGTTTCCGCAATTACAATGTTTTTGTGCGTACTTTTAAGGAGAAAAAGGGCTGTACGCCATCAGAATACCGGAGTTACCGGTATTGAGTATAGAGGAGGGATCCAGATGATTGCAGATAAAAGAAAACTGAAGAATGTAAAGGTATTTGATTTATTTGAAAAGCCGGATGGAAGCAGGATAGAAACGCCGCAGGAGTGGATGGAGTGCCGGGATGAATGGAAAGCTATTTTAAAAGGATGTCTTTACGGCACGTTTCCGGAAGCCGCAGAGCGGGCAGTGGGAACTGTTGCGGCGAGGCGTCTTTTGTACGGAGGGAAAGCTGTCTGGGAGAAAATTATATTGTCTTTTGGAAAAGAAGAAAAAATAGAGCTTCCGGCAGAAATTATCCGGCCCGTAAAAGAAGGGGCAGCCCCGGTGATCCTATGGAACCGGCATAATGCCGATGATATTTGTCCGGCGGAAGAGGAACTGGTCTGCAGCCGGGGGTTTGCCATTGCCTCTTTTTGCAGAGGAGATCTGATAGAAGACGCGCCGGGGATGGAAGATCACAGGCTCTTGCGGGCTTATCCGCACTATTCCTGGGGAAGAATTGCACAGTGGGCATTTGGATTGATGAGGCTTTTGGATTATGTTGAGCAGCAGCCATATTGTGACCGTTCCCATGTTGTGGCATCCGGGCATTCAAGAGGAGGAAAAGTAGCAATATGCGCGGCTATTTATGATGAACGCTTTACAATGTGTCATGCAAATGGTTCGGGATGTTTTGGAGCCGGTTCACTGCGGATTTTTGGAGGACATTTCGGGTATGGTCATGGAAACTGTGAGACCATTACGAAAATGAATGAAAGCTTTTCATACTGGTGGGGACCTGCACTTTCCGGATATACCGGTGAAAATGAGTGGAAAATGCCGGCAGACGGGCATCTGCTGAGGGCGCTGATTGCTCCCCGCCCGGTCATAACTACAGAAGGCTGGGGAGATGACTGGTCAAACCCATATGGTACACAGATCATGTGGCGTGCAGCACAGGAAGTTTATGAATTCCTGGGATGCAGGGAAAAAAATGCCATCCATTATCGCGAAGGCGGGCATCAATTCCAGACGATAGACTGGGAAGCATTGGCCGATTTTATGGAAATGCAGTTTTTCGGCAGGACGCCGGAGACCAATGTGGTTTCTTTTCGCGCAATACGGGGGCTGGAAGGAGTTTTTGACTGGAGGCAGGAACAGCCCTTCTATGAATGGAGATGCCCGTCACACTTGTTATAAAAATATCTGTATTGATAAGAAAATTATTTTGTGTTATTGTAAATTCAATGGCTCCTTTTTGGTAAGAACTGAGGTATGACATTTCTTATTAAAAAGGAGCATTTTTAGGAAGCCGTTGCACTGGCAGCGCAGAGCGGACTGAAATCAAAATAAGGAGAAAGCCTATGAAAATAAATTATCCATTATCCGTAGAAAAATGGGAAGTGTTTGAGGTGACGCTTCCCGGGCGCAGAGATGGAAATCCGTATACAGATGTAGAAATCCGCGGGACATTTGTACATAAGAATGAAGTAAAAACAGTGGACGGCTTTTATGATGGAGACGGCGTGTATAAAGTGCGCTTTATGCCCTCCTTTGAGGGAACGTATACGTTCACTGTAGCGGGAAACTTTTCGGATGAAACAGCCGGGGGAGCATTTGAGGCGGTGCCGCCCTCGGCAGGAAATCACGGACCGGTGCGGGTGGCACATACGTACTATTTTGCATATGAGGATGGAACTCCGTATCATTGCGTTGGCACGACCTGTTATGTCTGGCATCTGCAGCCGCAAAAGCTGCAGGAAGAGACACTGGAGACTCTGAAAAACAGTGCGTTTAATAAAATTCGTTTTTGTGTTTTTCCGAAGCATTACGACTACAATTTTAATGAGCCGGTCAGCTATCCGTTTGAGGGAACGCCGTGCGACAGCTCAATACTGACAAAGGACAATTTTCAGGAGTATAATGGAAGAGCACCGGGGAATGAATGGGATTTTACAAGATTTAATCCGGAGCATTTCCGGTTAATGGAAAAAAGGATCGCCGATCTGAAGGAGCTTGGCATAGAGGCGGATCTGATCGTGATGCATCCGTATGACCGGTGGGGCTTTTCTATGATGGATGCCGCAAGCGACGACCGGTACTGGAGGTATGTAATTGCCAGGTTTGCGGCATATCGCAATGTGTGGTGGTCTCTGGCAAATGAATACGATCTGCTGCCGCAGAAATCGCTGGCAGACTGGGAGCGCTATGCGGCGATTATCTGCGAAAAGGATCCCTATAATCACCTGCGCTCGATTCATAACTGCAAGCCGTTTTACGATTATAGCCGTCCGTGGATTACGCACTGCAGCATTCAGAGACAGGATCTGTACAAGAGCGCGGAGCTTGTGGGTGAGTGGAGAGAGCGCTATAAAAAACCGGTTGTACTGGACGAAATCGCCTATGAGGGGAATATCCAGCACGGATGGGGAAACATTAGCGGACAGGAGATGGTTCGCCGTTTCTGGGAAGCATTCTGCCGCGGCGGTTTTGCGGGGCACGGAGAGACCTATATGCATCCGCAGGGAATCCTGTGGTGGTCCCACGGTGGAACGCTGCATGGTACTTCGCCTGAACGTCTTCGCTTTCTTAATAAAATTATGTGTGAGACGCCCGGTCCGGGAATGGAACCGGCTGATGGCTGGTGGGATGTGGTAGCGGCACGCGCGGCAGGGGCAGGTCATAAGCAGCCGGCGGATTACTATATTTTCTACTTTAGCTTTATGCGGCCTTCTTTCCGGGAGTTTTATTTTGACGATACTACGGAATACCAGGTGGAGGTGATTGATACCTGGGAAATGACTATAGAAGAACGCGGTATCTGTAAAGGGAAATTTACGGTACAGTTGCCCGGAAAAGAGTACATGGCGATCCGGCTGAGAAAAGTAACAGGATGATATAGGATGATGTCGGGGTCAAAAGCCCCCGACTATGATGCCTGCAGATTGCTCCGTGCTGCAGCAAAGAGCGTTTTTGCAGGTGGGATTAATTTTAAGGGGTGAAGGATAAGTGGAAAGAAATACTGGTAAACGGAAGCTTTGGGGAGCGCAGCTTCTTCTTGCCATTTTGCTTTTTGCGCTGCTGCCTGGTACATGGGTGACAGCGGAAACAGAGACGGCGCCGTTTGCGTTTCATATGCTGGATGTGGGACAGGGCATGAGCGTGCTGGTGGAAGCGGATGGGCGATACATGCTGATCGACGGGGGAGGACGCTCGTCTTCCTCCTTTGTGGTAAGCTATCTGCAACAGCAGGGTGTCGAAAAGCTGGATTACATTGTGGTTTCTCATTATGATGAAGATCATATCAGCGGTATTGTCGGTGCGCTGCATGTTTTTGACTGTGATACCATACTGGCGCCGGATTACAGCGCCGATACCAGTATTTATGCGTCGTATCTGGCAGCGGACAAGGATTCCGGAGCGGAAATTATTTATCCGCAGCAGGGGGAAACTTATGCGCTTGGGGAGGCGGCAGTCACTGTAGTCGGCCCGGCATCCTATGAAAATGAGTCGGAAAATGACTGCTCTGTGGCGGTGCGCATTACTTACGGCATTACCAGTTACCTTATCTGCGGAGACGCGCAGGAGCAGGAGGAAACAGATATCTTAAATTCGGGGCTGGAGCTGGCATCGGATGTTTATGTAGTAAATCATCACGGGAGCGCCCAGTCCAGCGGCTTTTATTTTCTGAATGCCGTAAAGCCGGTCTATGCGCTGCTTAGCTGTTCCGCAGATAATTCCTATGGACATCCGGCAGCGGAGGCAATGCAGAGACTGGACAATGAAGGCGTTTCTCTGTACCGGACGGATCGGCAGGGGACGGTAACGGCATATTCGGACGGCACTGGATTGTGGTTTGATCAGGAGCCATGCAATGATTTTTCCGCCAGGGATGCTGATACAGGAGAAGAGCAGGATATTTCCGGATCAGGGGATACCGGAGTGACTTACGTATGCAATTTGAATTCGAAAAAGTTTCATTATGCTTATTGTGAAAGTGTAAATAAAATGAAGGAATCAAATAAAAAGATTACGAATGAAAGCCGGGAAAGCCTGATCGCGCAGGGGTATGTTCCCTGCAAAAACTGCAACCCTTAGCCGGCAACAGTCCGGCGCTTTATGAGCGTTGTGGAAACCTCTGTTTTTACCGGCGGCTGCGCGCAGTCCTGCATCCGGGACAGGAGCCGCTCCAGCGCTATTTTGCCCATGTACTGCTTGGGAACGTGGATGGTAGAAAGATTTGGTTCAATAACACTGCCAATCGGAAGGTTATCGAATCCGACGATAGAAATATCCTCGGGGATTCGATAACCTTTTTGCTTCAAAGCCTTCATGGCACCGACGGCAATCAGGTCATTGTCAGCGAAATAGCAGGAAGCAAGCTCTTCGCCGGATTCCAGAAGCTCTGTCATATCCGCGTATGCTCCTTCCATGGAAGGTGTCAGAGAATGTACAATGCATTTTGATGCAGACATTCCCGCCGAGCGGACGGCGTTGTAGAAGCCGGAAGCACGCTCGGAAAAATTACTGATACGGTAAGCAGAACGGAGATATCCGGGCTGCTTTTTACATTTCCGGATCAGGTGCCGGGTGGCAAGATAGGCACCCTGGTTATTATTGATCAGTACACAGTCGCAGGAAATTGTTTCAAAATATGCGTCCAGCAGGACGAGCGGGATCGGAAGCTCAAGAAAAGGCTTCAGATTTTCCGGCTCCATCTCAGTGCCGAGCAGAATGATTCCGCAGCAGTCGGAATACTGGATATCCTCGATCTGCTGCCGGAGCGTATCCTCATCTTCATAAACATAACTGATGTTCAGCTTGTATCCATGTTTCTTGCAGGCAAGAGAAATCCCCTCTGCTACCTGAGAAAAAAAGGGTGTGTCGGCAACAATGGTTCCGTGCTTTTTATACAGGACAAAATAAATAGAGCCTGTGGTGCTGTGCTTTTCTGAAATCCGGGTAAAATCATATCCATATTTTTCAGCGGCATCCAGCACAAGCTGCCGGGTTGCAGTGCTGACACCCGGTTTTTTGTTCAGTGCCATAGAAACGGCTGCTGCTGACAGATTTAGTTTCTTTGCCAGTTCTTTTGCAGTGATGCCCATAATCAGTTCTATCCTTTCTATCAGATGGTTATTATTAGTATGCTCTATTTGCTGAAGATAGTCAATGATTAAGTATTTTATTAAGTAAATTATACTAAATATCATAATGAAGTTAAGCTGTGAAAGACATATAATGATACTAGGGCGGGTCCCAAGATCTACCACCCACTTATGAGCAGGCTCATGTGGGTTTAGACCTTTTGACCCTGACATCATATCAATATAGAAGCATTGGAAAGGAGATTGGAATGAAAAAAATAAAGCTGGGCTATGCTCCCACAAGAAGAAGTATTTTCAGCGCACCTGACGCAATAAAATACCGGGGTCTGACTGTCGACAGACTGACGGAGCTGGGTGTTGATTTTGTGGATATCACAGACATTAATGAGGAAGGGCTGCTGTATGACGACGGCGATGTAGAAAAGATTGCTGCAAAATTTAAAGCGGAAGGTGTGGACGGGCTGCTGCTGGCACACTGCAACTTTGGCACAGAATATCTGTGCGCAAGGCTTGCAAAAAAGCTGAATGTCCCGGTTCTGTTATGGGGACCGCTGGATGAAAGACCGGAGCCGGACGGAGTGAGGCTGCGCGATACACAGTGCGGATTATTTGCAACCGGAAAAGTGCTGAGAAGGTTTCGTGTTCCCTTCACCTATCTTACCAACTGCCGCCTGAAGGATCCCGTTTTTGAGCGGGGAGTGCGCGATTTTCTGGCGGTCTGCAATGTGGTGAAAACCTTCCGTAATATGCGTATTCTGCAAATATCGACAAGACCATTCGATTTCTGGACAACGATGTGTAACGAGGGGGAACTCCTTGAAAAATTCAATATTCAGTTATCACCGGTTCCGATGACAGAGCTGACAGAGGAGATAAAGGCGGTCAGAAGGAATGAAGAAAAGCTGAAGCAGATGATTGCTTATATCCGGGATACGATGGTGGTGAAGGTGAAAGACGGGGAAGTAGAAATGGTTGCGGCGCTTGCGCTTGCCATGCAGAGCCTGGTTGGAAAATATGGGTGTCAGGCGGCGGCGATCCAGTGCTGGAATGCTCTGCAGACTGAAATCGGCATTATGCCGTGCGCGGCAAATGCAATTTTAAATGAGCAGGGGATCCCGGTCGTCTGTGAGACAGACATTCATGGAGCAATCACTGCGCTGCTGGTGGAGGCCGCCGGAATGGGTGAGATGCGGGGATTTTTTGCGGACTGGACTATCCGCCATCCGGATATCGAAAACGGGGAGCTGCTGCAGCACTGCGGACCGTGGCCTGTGTCTGTCGCGCGGGAAAAGCCCGAGCTGACCTACCCGCTTGCCTTTGACCATCCGGGAAGTCTGACGGCAGAGGCAAAGCACGGGGAAGTGACACTTTGCCGGTTTGACGGCGATAATGGCGAGTATTCGCTCCTGCTTGGAAATGCAAGGGGCGTGGACGGCCCGAAAGGAATGGGAACCTACCTCTGGGTGGAGGTTGAGAATATCAGACGCCTGGAAGCGAAAATTGTTGAGGGACCGTATATCCACCATTGCGTCGGAATTCATAAAAATGTGGTTCCGGTGCTTTATGAGGCATGTAAATACATTGGTGTAAAGCCGGATCTGTTCGACCCTATTGAGGAAGAAGTAAAAGCATATCTGCGCGGAGAATGAGCGCTCCGGTTACAAAAGAGGGAAAGAACCGGCAGGAAGTGAAATATTAAGAAAGGATGTCATTATGAATTTAAAAGCATTGGCATATCAGTTGCGAAAAGATACGGTTGATATTATTTGCGCAGGAAAAGCCGGACATATCGGCGGAGATATGAGTGTAATGGAGATTCTGGTGGAGCTTTATTTTAAGCAGATGAATATCAGTCCGGAGAACATGGGTGATAAAAACAGAGATTTATTTATTATGAGTAAGGGACATTCGATGGAAGCTTACTATGCGGTGCTGGCAGAAAAAGGCTTTCTGGACAAAGAAGAGATTTTACAGGGCTTCAGTAAATTTGGGTCAAAGTTTATCGGGCATCCCAATAATAAGCTGCCGGGGATTGAGATGAATTCCGGCTCCCTGGGTCACGGGCTGCCGGTCTGCGTCGGGATGGCGAAGGCAGGAAAGATGGACCACAGAGACTACCGGGTATACGTGGTGATGGGAGACGGCGAGCTGGCGGAAGGCTCTGTGTGGGAAGGCGTGATGGCGGCACACCAGTACGGGCTGGATAATCTGTGCGCGGTTGTTGACCGCAACCGGCTGCAGATTTCCGGAAATACGGAGGATGTGATGGGACATGACGATCTGCATGAGCGCTTCAGAAGCTTCGGATGGCATGTGATTGATGTGGCGGACGGCAACGACATTGATGAACTGGATGCGGCATTTGAAGAGGCCAAAACGGTAAAAGGAAAGCCCACAGTACTCATTGCAAATACCGTAAAAGGAAAAGGCTCTTCTGTTATGGAAAATAAGGCATCATGGCATCATAAGGTCCCGACAGAGGCAGAATACCAGACAATTATGCAGGATCTGGAAGCAGCAAAGGAGGCGCTGGAGGCATGGGAAAAATAGCGGATAAACAGATGATATGTGAAGTGTTGATGGAGGCTGCAAAAGAAGATAAAGACATTGTAGCTCTCTGCAGTGATTCCAGAGGAAGCGGATCATTTACCGCATTTGCGGAAAGCTATCCGGAGCAGTTTGTAGAGGTCGGGATTGCGGAGCAGAATCTTGTCAGCATTGCGGCGGGTCTGGCAAAGTGTGGGAAAAAGGCTTATGCGGTTTCTCCGGCGTGCTTCTTGTCAACAAGAAGTTATGAGCAGTGTAAAGTGGATGTGGCATATTCCAATACGAATGTAAAGCTGATCGGCATTAGTGGCGGCGTGAGCTACGGAGCGCTCGGGATGAGTCATCACTCCGCACAGGATATTGCAGCATTAAGCGCAATCCCGAATATGAGGGTTTATCTGCCCAGCGATCATCTGCAGACCAGGGAGCTGATCAGAGCGCTGCTTAAAGATGAAAAGCCGGCGTATATCCGCGTGGGGAGAAATGCAGTGGATCCGGTTTATGAAGACGGACAAGTCCCGTTTGAACTGGACAAAGCTACTGTTGTAAGAGAGGGAACGAATGTCGCGCTGATCGCATGCGGGGAAATGGTAAAACCGGCTAAGGATGCGGCAGAGCTGCTGGAAAAGGAAGGAATTTGTGCGTCGGTTCTGGACATGTACTGTCTCAAACCGCTGGATCGCGAGGCGGTCATCCGGGCAGCCGGGAATGCAAGAGCTGTGATTACAGTGGAGGAGCATGCTCCTGCCGGCGGCCTTGGGTCCATGGTATCGCAGACGGTTGCGGCGGTCTGCCCGAAAAAGGTATGGAATCTGACATTGCCGGATGCACCTGTTATCACAGGAACCTCCGGGGAGGTATTTGACTACTACGGACTGAATGCAGAAGGCATCGCGGCAAAGGCGAGAGAGATTCTTGCATAGAAAGGCGGCGGAGATGTCGGAGAAATATATTATCAGTATTGATCAGAGCACCCAGGGAACCAAGGCATTGTTATTCGATGATAACGGTGTGCTTTTAAGCCGCCAGGATCTGCCCCACCGGCAGATTGTAAATGAAAAAGGCTGGGTGTCCCACGATCCGGAGGAAATTTACCGGAACACAGTGCAGACAGTAAAGAATCTGGTGGAGGCTGCCGGGATCGATAAAAGAACCGTTGCCGGAATCGGTATCAGTAACCAGCGTGAAACGTCTCTTGTCTGGGAAAAGGCGACGGGAAAGCCGGTTGCGGATGCCATTGTCTGGCAGTGTGCCCGCGCGGCTGATATCTGCCTGCGCGTGGAGAAATCCGGGATGGCGGAGTGGATACGCCAGAAAACCGGGATGCATCTGTCGCCGTATTTTCCGGCGTCTAAGTTCGCGTGGCTGCTGGAAAATGTGGAGGGCGCACAGGACAAGGCAAAAAGGCATGAGCTTTGCTTTGGAACGGTGGATACCTGGCTGATTTATAAGCTGACCGGGGGAAAATCGTACAGGACGGATTATTCGAATGCTTCGCGTACCCAGCTGTTTGATATTTTCGGGCTGAAGTGGGATACGGAAATCTGCCGCACCTTTGGAATCTGTCCGGAGGATCTGGCAGAGGTCTGTGATTCGGATAGCTGCTTTGGCAGGACGGATTTCGACGGATATTTTCCGCAGCAGATACCGATTCATGGAGTGCTGGGTGATTCTCATGGCGCGCTGTTCGGACAGGGATGTCTGGAGATGGGAATGGTCAAGGCGACCTACGGAACCGGTTCGTCTATTATGATGAATATCGGGAACAGACCGGTTCTGAGTACGCATGGGGTTGTAACCTCTATTGCATGGGGCATGGGCGGACAGGTAAATTACGTGCTCGAAGGGAACATTAATTATACCGGTGCGGTGATTTCCTGGCTGAAGGATGAGGTGGGGCTGATCCAATCTCCCGGGGAAACAGAAGGACTTTGCATTCAGGCAGATCAGGATGACAGCCTGTACTTTGTCCCGGCATTCACCGGACTTGGCGCTCCCTACTGGAACAGCTATGCCCGGGGCAGCCTGACTGGAATTACGAGAACCACCAGAAAGGCGGAAATTGTCCGCGCTGCGGTGGAATGCATCGCTTACCAGATTAAGGACGTGGTGGATGCTATGAGCAGGGATGCGAAAGTACCGGTAAACAGGCTGCAGGTTGACGGCGGCCCGACAAGAAATGCGTACTTGATGCAGTTTCAGAGCGACATCCTGCAGGCGGAAGTGCAGGTACCCGGCTCCGAAGAAATGTCGGGAATCGGGGCAGCCTATGTGACGGGGCTGGCGCTCCATATTTATAACAAGGATGTATTCTGCAGGATCAAAAGAACAGGATATTGCCCGGAGATGACGAAAGAGCGCCGGGATGCGAAGTATGACGGATGGAAGAAGGCTGTGCAGGGCTGCATGCTCTGAGACACAGTAAATCAAGACAGGCTGATGACGTTAATTGGATGGACGATTAACGTCATCGGCCTGTCTTGCGTCCAGCATTTTACAGAACCCCGGTCTCATTTCTGCATAAGATTAAACTTTCTTTTCTGCCTGATTGTACAGAAAAAAATACATTGCAGGATAATATTAATAGTTGACGAAAAGTTTATTAATAGTATAATCGTAATCAGAATATAAGGTTTAGTAAAAAGTGATTTTTAGTTTAGAACAGGAAGAACGGAAAGAGAGGACGAGGATAAATGGAGCTGGATTATGTGAATGCCCAGATCGGTAAAAAAATAAGAGATCTGCGCAATCGCAAAGGGTTGACGCAGCAGGATCTGGCGGACCGGGCAGAGCTGACAAAGGGATTTATTTCACAGCTTGAGCGGGGACAGGTGTCGCCGTCTGTTGTAACACTGCTGGATCTGATCGAGTGCCTGGGGACGACGGCGTCAGATTTTTTCAAGGAAGCGGTAGAGGAACAGATTGTGTTCACGGAGGAAGGCTTCTTTGAGAAGGTGGATGAGAGAGGAAACAGCATTCAATGGATCGTGCCGACCGCGCAGAAATATCAGATGGAGCCGCTGCTGGTGGTGGTACAGCCGCATCAGAGCCTGGACGAGGATAAGCCGCACGACGGGGAGGAATTTGGATATGTGATTTCCGGAAGACTGAATCTTTATCTGGGAGATCAGGTTTATCACGTGAAGTCCGGGGAAAGCTTTTACTATCCTGCCAAGCGGAAGCACCGCATAGAAAATCCGGGAAACCGTCCGGCAAAATTTATCTGGGTGAGTACACCGCCGATGTTTTAAAAAAATATATATACGAGGGAGTTACTATGGAGCAGAGAGAAAATATTATTGAATTAAAACATATCACAAAAACATTTGAGGATGGCTTCCATGCAGTGGAGGATTTCAATCTCGAAGTGAAGCGCGGAGAATTTGTGACATTTCTGGGACCGTCCGGATGCGGTAAAACGACGACGCTGCGTATGATTGCGGGTTTTGATATTCCGACGGAGGGGGAGATTCTGCTGAACGGGAAACCGATCACGAACCTGCCTCCGAACAAGCGCCCGATTAACACGGTGTTTCAGAGGTACGCACTGTTTCCGCACATGAATATTTTTGATAACATCGCATTTGGATTAAAGCAGAAAAAAATGCAAAAGAGCGTCATTGAAAAGAAAGTGAAAAAGGTTCTGGAGCTGGTAGATCTGGAGGGCTTTGAAAACCGCCGCGTTTCTACGCTCTCCGGAGGGCAGCAGCAGCGTGTCGCAATCGCGCGTGCAGTGGTAAATGAGCCGGAGATCCTGCTTCTGGATGAGCCGCTGGGGGCACTTGATCTAAAGATGCGCAAAGAGATGCAGCTTGAGCTGAAGGCCATGCATAAGGAGCTTGGCATCACATTTATTTATGTAACACATGATCAGGAAGAGGCACTCACAATGTCGGATAAGATCGTGGTAATGTCGGAGGGAAAGACGCAGCAGATCGGTGCGCCTGAGGATATTTATAATGAACCGATAAATGCTTTTGTTGCGGATTTTATCGGGGACAGCAATATCTTCAATGGCATTATGACCGGACATCTGCGGGCGCGTTTCTGCGGCGGCGAGTTTGACTGCGTGGATGATGTGGAGGAGGGAACGCATATCACGGCGGTAGTACGCCCGGAGGATGTGATTCTGACTGCCCCGCAGGAAGGGACTATCCGGGGCGTAGTGACTTCTGTGATCTTTAAGGGAATGCACTATGAAATCACGGTGGAGTCCGGCAAGAATGAGATGGTAATCCAGTCGGTGAGATCGGCGAAGCCGGGCGACCAGGTCGGAATGCGGGTAGATCCGGATAATATCCATATTATGATTGCGGAAGATCACACAAATATTTTTGCGGTGGAAATTAACAAAAATCACAGACTGGAGTACAATGATACCCTGCTGGATACCAGTCTGACGAAAATCATCAGGGGCAGTAAGCGCGCCGAGGACGGAACGCTGCTGGATGCTTCCGGCGAGGAGATCGATCCGCGTAAGATCCGTGTGATGGCAGCAATCGGTCCGAATGACATTAAGATGACGGATCATCAGGACGAAGGGCTGGTGCAGGGATACATCAGCAACTTGATCTATAAGGGCGACCACTACAGCTATGTCATACATACGGACATGGGACAGGATTTTGTGGTAAACGACGAATATTTGTGGAACATGGATGACCAGGTAGGTCTGATCATGCCGGTGGAGAAAATGACCTTTTCGGTGAAAAGATAGGAGGGGACGCGATGGGCAGAATATCATTTTCCAGAAAAAGTCTGGGGATCCCCTATGCGCTTTTTCTGGCGATTTTTGTGGTTGCGCCGCTTCTGGTGCTGATCTACTATGCTTTTACCAACGGACAGGGGCAGTTTACTCTGTCAAATCTGACAGGGTTTTTTACGAATCCGAATACACTGGGTACGCTATGCTACAGCTTTGCCATTTCTATCACGACAACGGCGGTCTGTCTGCTGCTTGCATACCCGACGGCATATATTCTAGCGAAGAGCAGGCTGAAGGCGAAATCAGTGATCGTGATGATTTTTATTATGCCGATGTGGATTAATTTTTCTCTGCGCATTACAGCGCTGAAGGAAATATTGACATTAATCGAAAACAATCTGGCGTTTTATCCGTTTCTTAATGCGGTGATCGGTATGACATATGATTTTCTTCCTTTTATGATCCTGCCGATATATAACACAATCGTGAAGCTGGATGAATCACTTTTAGAGGCGGCGCGGGATCTGGGGGCGGATGAGCGCGAGGCATTTTTAAAAGTGACATTGCCGCTTTCGATACCGGGAATCGTAAGCGGTATTGCCATGGTGTTTTTACCGGCAATGACAAACTATGTGGTTCTGGATATGCTGTACAACAGCACCTATATTATGGGCAGCCTGATCGGCAGTTACTTTGCAGCTTACAACTGGAACGGCGGATCGATGATCGCGCTGATATTGCTGGCGATTATCTGTCTGTTTACGCTGCTGACCAGAGGAATGGAAGAGGAAGATAATCCGAGAGGAGGGGCGCTGTTATGATGAAAAAGGTATGGAAGGGCGCTGTGATCATATTTGTACTTCTGTTTTTATACCTGCCGATTCTTGTACTGGCAGTATACAGCTTTACCGATGCCACACAAATTGGAGCGATCCGCGGATTTTCACTGAAAAATTATGTGACATTATTTACGACACCGGAACTGCGTGATATGATTCTGGGAACGATTGCACTGGCGTTTTCTGCAGCGGCAATTGCGACGCTTCTGGGAACCATGGGGGCTATCGGTTCCTTTTACAGCGGGAAACGGGTGTCATCTGCAATTTCCACGGTAAACCAGGTGCCGGTTGTGAACGCGGACGTGGTGACGGGATTTTCCATCTGCATTCTTCTGGTGGTGGTTCTGGGAGTGAGCAAGGACACCTTTATTCCGCTGCTTGCAGGTCATGTGACATTGTGCGCGCCGTTTGTTTTTCTGTCGGTTGTTCCGAAGCTGAAACAGATGGATTCAAGCATTTATGAGGCGGCGCTGGATCTGGGGGCGACTCCGGCAAAAGCTCTCCGGAAGATTGTGATTCCGCAGATTATGCCTGGAATCGTGTCCGGTTTTGCACTGGCAGTTACGCTTTCTCTGGATGATTATTTTGTTGCAACCTATACAAAGCCTGCGACCTTTGACACGATCAGCACTTATGTGGTGAACGCAACAAAGGGTTCCCAGACAACGATTAAAACAGCGCTGTGGGCATTGTCCACTGTGATTTTCGCGGTAGTTATTCTGATCGTTGTGCTGATGAATCTGCGGGCGCAGAAAGAGACAGCGGAAAGGGCAGGTGTGTGATGAAAAGAGAATGGTACAGAACCGCCGCAGCGGCTCTTTGCGGGGCATTGCTGTGTACTGCCCTGCCGGATGCAGCATATGCAGAAAGTGATAAGCAAACGGATGCAGCATATGCAGAAAGTGATAAGCAGATGGATGCAGGACAGGCAGCAGGTAATGAGCAAACGGATGCAGCACAGGCAGCAGGCAATGAGCAAACGGATGCAGCACAGACAGCAGGTGAGGAACAGGCAGGCGCAGTCCGGGAGGTCACTCTGCGGGTGTGCAACTGGGAGGAATACATCGACCTGGGAGAGTGGGACGAGGAAGAGACGATCGATCTGGAAAGCGGAGATATCATTGGCGTAAATTCTATGGTAGAGGATTTTGAGACGTGGTATCTGGAAACCTATGGGATTAAAGTAAATGTGGAGTATTCCACTTTTGGAACGAACGAGGATCTCTACAACATGCTCACTTTGGGCGATGTGTACGATATCGTCTGCCCTTCCGAGTACATGATTATGAAGCTGATGGCGCAGGGACAGCTTGTGCCGCTGTCGGATGAATTTTTTGATACCTCGGATGAGAATAACTACTATATAAACGGGGTGTCTCCCTATATCCGTTCAATTTTTGAAGAGAATGAGATCAATGGTGAGGCATGGTCAAAGTACGCGGCAGGCTATATGTGGGGGATTACCGGCATTGTATACAATCCGGAGCTGGTGTCAGAGGAGGATGCGTCGAGCTGGAAGATCCTGAATGACCCCGCGTATTACCGTCAGGTAACGATTAAGGATAATGTGCGGGATTCTTATTTTGCGGCTGTGGGCGCGCTGAAATCTGATCTGCTTACGTCGGAGGAATTTCTGCAGGATGCGGATTATCAGAAAAATCTGGAACGGGAGATGAATGATACTTCCCCGGAGACCATTGCTTTGGTGCAGGATTATCTGCAGGATGTGAAAAATAACGCATATTCTTTTGAGACAGATTCCGGTAAAGCGGATATGGTAACCGGTAAGGTCGCGGCGAACTATCAGTGGTCCGGGGACGCGGTCTATACAATGGACCAGGCGGATGAAGATGATTTTACGCTTGCATTTGCCGTGCCGGAGGAATCCACAAATATATATTTTGACGGCTGGGTAATGTTAAAAAGCGGTATTGGAGAAGACGCGGCAAAACAGCATGCAGCAGAAGCGTTTATTAATTTTACCTCCAGACCGGACAATGTTATCCGTAATATGTATTATATCGGTTACACCTCTGTAATCTCCGGCGGAGAGGACGAGCGCATTTTTGAGTATGCCGACTGGTGCTACGGGGCGGAAGAGGATGAAGAAGATGCAGTTGATTATGACATCGGATATTTCTTTACAGAAGACGGGAACAGCGGGGATTATGTTATTACGGCTCCGGCAGACCAGGCAGACCGTCAGCTTTCTGCGCAGTATCCGTCGCAGGAAGCAATTGCAAGATCGGCGATCATGGTGTATTTTGATGATGCACAAAATGAAGCAATCAATCAGATGTGGATCGGTGTCCGCTGCTTTAATATTTACGATATGCCGGTGTGGGCGTGGGCATTGATCGTACTGGCAGCCGCTGCTGCAGTCATGCTGGTGAGAATGAAAAGAAAAAAACACGGATAATGTTAGCATGGATGATGCCAGGCGTGGAAAGGGAATGTGACAGGCGCGGAAAATATTTTATGCAGGCAGATAGAAAATCAGGAAAGTGAGGAAGCGTTATTTTATGAGAATGATGCTGGTCGGGGCAGGAGCTGTCGGAGAGAGTATTCTGAAAGTCATGCAGTGGAGAGACCCGCAAGGCGCATGGCTGGAATATGTGCTGATTTGTGATTATGATGAGAAAAGAGCACGGGAAGTGGCTGCGATGCTTGGAGAAGATGCACGTTTTGCTGTGTCGAAGGTGAATGCTACAAACCGGGAAGAAATGAAGCGGATTATCCGGGCGCATCATATTGATTTTGTGATGGATGCAGCTCCTCCTTTTGCAAGCAACATGATATTTGACGCGGCGTTTGAGACGGGCTGTAATTACGCCAGTATGGGTACCTGGTCTGTGCCAATGGATAAACCGGCTTACGGACCAGGCATCGAAAACAGCTATCTGGAACCGATGACAAAATACAACTTTGACCGCCATGAAGCATGGCGGCAGAAGGGACAGATGGCGGTGATCTGCCTTGGCATAGACCCCGGGGTGGTGAATGTATTTGCCAAATATGCGGCGACAAAACTGCTGGATGAAATTCAGGAGGCGCATGTGAAGGATGGCGGCAACCTGTCTGTTCCGGGAGCAGATCCGGATGACATTATGTTTGGTTTTAATGTGTGGACTGTCCTGGATGAGGTGATGAATCCCAATGTGGAATACGATGAGGAAAAAGGCGGATTCCTTGTGGAAAAAGCGTTTGCCGGGCAGGAGGTCTTTGAGATGCCGGAGGGTGTCGGATGCAACACACTGGTGAAGGTGGAGCATGAGGAGGTTGTGACGCTGCCGCGTTATCTGAAGCAGTATGGTCTGAAAAAAGCAACTTTTAAAATCAGCCTGGATGAAAACTTAATTACCGCGCTCAGGGTGCTGGATAAGCTGGGACTTCGCGGCATCCATCCGGTGCAGGTGGGAAATGTACAGGTAGTGCCGCGTGATGTGGTAGCGGCATGCGCACCGCAGCCGAAGGATATTGGTGATGAGATGACGGGAATGATGCTGGTGGGCGTTCACTGTATTGGAAAGAAGAATGGTGAGCGTAAAGAGTATTTTCTGTATCAGCCCTTTGATAACCAGGAATCCATGAAGCGTTGGGGATGCCAGGCTGTAACAGCACAGACAGGCTTTGGCGCCGCGCTGGCGCTGGAACTGATCGGACGCGGTATCTGGAAGGATGCCGGAGTATTTTCGCCGGAATATTTTGATCCAGAGCCGTATCTGAGGCTGATGGAAGAGAGCGGCTACCGCTATGAGATCATGGAGATGAAATAGTTACGTAACAGTTCAGGTGCCACTGTTCCGTGCCACTGTTCCGCATGGATATTATTTGACACGGGCAGCCTTTTTATAGTATGATTAAAGGTACGAGAATATAGCAGCAGAGAGGTTACCGGTCGGAGCGGGCGGTAATACAAAGAGGGCTGAAATGGGGAAATTATTTTATATTATGGGCAAAAGCTCTACAGGGAAAGACACTATTTTCAAGGAAGTAGCGCAAAGGGAGGAGCTTGGTCTTAGAAATCTGGTGATGTATACGACCAGACCCATTCGTGAGAAGGAAACCGATGGCGTGGAATATCATTTTGTCACGGAGGACAGGGCTGCAGAGCTGCAGCGCCAGGGAAAAATTATAGAGCTGCGTGCATATCACACTGTCCACGGCATCTGGAAGTATTTTACGGTGGACGATGAACATACTGATCTGGAGCATTATGATTACATTGCGATCGGGACTCTGGAATCATATGTGAAATTAAAGGCGTATTATGGGGATGATAAAGTCATTCCTATTTATATAGAGGTAGACGACGGCAACCGCCTGGAGCGTGCGCTGAAACGTGAGCGTAAGCCGCAGAACCGCAGGTTTGAAGAAATGTGCAGAAGATTTCTGGCAGACGCAGCAGACTTTTCCGAGGAAAATCTGCAGAAAGCAGGAATCAGAAGACGGTTTCACAATGACAATGACCGCGAGGAATGCATGCAGGAGGTGGCGGATTTTATTCGCCAGTGCCAGAGGGAAGGGAGCAGGGCATGAAAGGATTTCGTCAGATTATCGGGCATAAAGATGTGATCAGACATTTGCAGAATGCCATTGAGGCAAACAAAGTATCTCATGCCTATATTTTGAATGGAGAAAAGGGCTCCGGGAAAAAGATGATTGCGCGCGTGTTTGCGAAAGCGCTGAATTGCGAGAGTGATGAAGAGAGACCGTGTGAGAAATGTCACTCATGCCTTCAGGCAAACAGCGGCAATCATCCGGATATTATGGAGATCACACATGATAAACCGAACAGTATCAGTGTGGATGACATCCGTGAGCAGATCGTGGAGGACGTGCAGGTGCGTCCGTACAGCAGCCCATATAAAATATATATTGTCAGCGATGCGGAAAAGATGACGATGCAGGCGCAGAATGCGCTCTTAAAAACAATCGAGGAGCCACCATCTTACGTGGTGGTTCTGCTTCTCACTACCAATGTATCCGCGCTTCTGCCGACGATTTTGTCACGCTGTGTGATGCTGAACACCAAGCCGGTGCCGGATTCCCAGGTGCGGGATTATCTTATGGAGCATGCGCAGATCCCGGATTATCAGGCAGATATTTGTGTTGCATTTGCTCAGGGAAATATTGGAAAAGCCGTGCAGCTTGCAACGTCAGAGAATTTCAATGAGATCAAGGGAGCTGCCATTCATCTGCTGACACATCTGAAGGATATGGATATTGCAGATATTACAGCGGCGGTGAAGGCGGTATCCGAATTTAAAGTAGATATCCGGGATTATCTGGATATTCTTGCAGTCTGGTATCGTGATGTGTTATATTTTAAGGCGACAAACGATGCAAACGGCATTATTTTCCGCGAGAATCTGAGGACGATCCAGGAACAGACGAGACGCTGCTCTTATGAGGGCGTTGAGCAGATTCTGGAGGGTATCCGGAAAGCAAAAGCGCGTTTGACAGCAAATGTAAATTTTGAATTGACGATGGAACTGTTGTTCCTTTTGATAAAAGAGAATGGAGAGTAGCATGACAAAGATAGTTGGAGTCAGATTTCGTACTGCCGGGAAGATATATTATTTCGATCCGAAAAATATGATGATAAAGCGCGGTGAGCATGTGATTGTTGAGACTGCGCGCGGTGTGGAGTACGGGAGGGTAGTTACCGGAACGCGCGATGTGCCGGAGAATACGGTGATTCAGCCGCTCAAGCCGGTGCTGCGTGTTGCTACGGCGGAGGATGATGAGCGGGTGCGCCGCAATCATATCCGTGAGAAGGATGCATATGTGATCTGTCAGGAAAAAATCCGCAAGCATAAGCTGGAGATGAAGCTGATTGACGTAGAATATACATTTGATAACAATAAAGTGCTTTTTTATTTTACGGCGGACGGACGCATTGACTTTCGCGAGCTGGTGAAGGATCTGGCATCTGTTTTTAAGACGAGGATCGAGCTGCGTCAGATTGGTGTGCGCGATGAAACGAAAATTCTGGGCGGAATCGGTTCCTGTGGGCGCCCGCTCTGCTGTCATTCCTATCTTGCTGAGTTCGCACCGGTTTCTATTAAGATGGCGAAGGAGCAGAATCTTTCCCTGAATCCTACAAAAATTTCGGGGGTTTGCGGAAGACTGATGTGCTGTCTGAAAAATGAGGAAGAAACCTATGAATACCTTAACAGCCGCCTGCCGAACAATGGGGATTTTGTGATGACGGTGGATGGGCTGAAGGGCGAGGTACAGAGTGTAAACGTGCTGCGTCAGACAGTGAAGGTGCTGGTGGATGTGGATGACGAGAAGGAGCTGCGTGAGTACCCGGTGCAGGAACTGAAATTCAGACCCCGCAAAAAGAAAGAGCGCAGGAAGGACGGCCGGCAGGATAAAGAGAAAGAGCTTGCTGAGCTGGAAGAAATGGAAAAAATGGAGAAAAAGGAAGGAAAATCCAGGCTAGATGAAGATTGAGCTTTACGAGGGCGAGAGGATAGATGATCTGCAGCGCAATGGGTACCGGATTATCCAGAACAGGGACGGTTTCTGTTTTGGGATGGATGCGGTGCTTCTCTCCGGTTTTGCCAGGGTAAGAGAGCGTGAGCATGTTCTGGATCTCGGTACTGGTACCGGAATTATCCCGATTCTGCTGGAGGCGAAAATGCCGGGTGAGCATTATACCGGGCTGGAGATTCAGAAGAAAAGTGCGGATATGGCACGGCGCAGTGTAGAGCTGAACGGTTTATCGGACAGGATTTCCATAGTAGAAGGAGATATCAGAGAGGCTGTGTCCATATTTGGAAGAGCCTCTTTTGACGTGGTTACGACGAATCCGCCCTACATGACGGGAAACCACGGGCTGGTGAATCCCGATATGCCGAAAGCAATCGCCCGCCATGAGATTTTTTGCACGCTGGAGGATGTGGTTAGCCAGGCGGCCGGGCTTCTTCGGGAAAACGGCAGGTTTTATATGGTGCACCGTCCGTTCCGGCTGGCAGAAATTATGACAGTGATGGTGAAGAACCGCCTGGAGCCGAAGCGGATGAAGCTGGTTTACCCATATATCGATAAGGAGCCGAATATGGTTCTGATTGAGGGCTTAAAGGGCGGAAAAAGCCGTATTACGGTGGAAAAGCCACTAATTGTATATAAAGAGCCGGGTGTGTATACGGATGAGATTTATGATGTTTACGGATATTGAGCGGTACGGTTTGAAGGAGAGCGGTAAAAAATGCTGCGGACAGGGAGGCTGACATGGCAGGAAAATTATATTTGTGTGCGACACCGATCGGAAATCTGGAGGATATGACGCTGCGTGTGCTGCGGACCCTGCAGGAGGCGGATCTGATCGCGGCGGAGGACACCCGCAACAGTATTAAGCTGCTGAATCATTTTGAGATCAGGACGCCAATGACAAGCTATCATGAATACAATAAAATTGAGAAGGCAAAGGACCTCATCCGCCAGATGAAGGAGGGAAAGAACGTCGCGCTGATCACGGATGCGGGTACGCCTGGCATTTCCGATCCGGGCGAGGAACTGGTGCGTATGTGCTATGAGGAGGGAGTAGAGGTGACATCCCTTCCAGGTGCGTGTGCCTGTGTGACGGCGCTTACACTTTCCGGTCTGCCCACACGCAGATTCTGTTTTGAAGCGTTTCTGCCGACAGAAAAAAAGGAGCGCCAGGAGATTTTAAAGGAACTGGAACGGGAGACACGGACAATCGTTCTTTATGAAGCGCCGCACCGGCTGGTGCGCACGCTGGAGGAGCTGGCAGAGTTTCTGGGAGAACGAAGCATTTCTGTATGTCGTGAGCTTACCAAAAAGCATGAGACAGTTTTTCAGACGACAGTAGCGGAGGCACTGGAATATTACCGGGAGCATGCGCCGAAAGGAGAGTGCGTGCTGGTGATCAGGGGAAAGAGCCGTGCTGCTATCCGGGAGGAGGAGCAGCAGCGGTGGGAGGAGCTGTCCGTAAAGGAACATATGGAACACTATCTTTCACAGGGAATTGAGAAAAAGGAAGCCATGAAACTGGTCGCAAAGGATCGTGGAGTTTCAAAAAGAGACATTTATCAGGAGTTGCTGCAGTGATTCTATGTAAAAAGGAGTTTTAGATGGAAAAGCTGTCTGACACATGGGAAATCCTGACGGGAGGTGGACTGCTTGAAAAAGCGGGAGTACGCATATGATAATTTGAAATTTCTGCTGATTGTCCTGGTGATTGCCGGGCATTTTGCGGATTTTTATACGGATCCGGGAGCTGGTATTTCCGACAGTCTTTCTATGGCAGCGCGAGGGCTTTATGGAGCAATTTACGTATTTCATATGCCTGCATTTGTGTTTGTGAGCGGTTTATTTGCAAAGAGCGCCCTGTCGGATAAGAAGCGGATGATAAAAAGGATTGGCGAATTTCTGGCGCTGTATGTTTTGTGTAAGCTGCTTCTGGGACTTCCGTCTATGATTTTGCGCCGTACCTTTGATTTTAATCTGCTTTCAGAAAGTGGTATTCCGTGGTTTATGCTCAGCATGGCGTTCTGGTATGCGATGGCTTATGTTCTGCAAAAATACCGTGTTATTCCCCCAAAATGGAATGTGTTTGCAATACTTGCGGTAAACATTGCGCTGACATGCGTACTTGGATACACGGATGTTGCCGGCGACTTTCTCTGTATTTCCAAAACGATCGTTTTTTTTCCGTTTTTCTGGGCAGGTCTGTATATAGATGCCGGGAAGCTGCTGAAAAGTGTGTCAAAACCTGTTCACCGGGCAGCAGGAACGGCAGGTATCCTGCTGTTTGTGCTGGCAGCAGTCATACAGCCGGATTTCTTTTACGGGCTGCGTCCGCTTCTGAATGGACGGGGAAATGCTTATGTACAGACAGCAGAGAAATTCGTTTATCTGCAGTCGGGGGCGGCTTCCGGCATGAACGGCATACAGGCGGGCGTGGCAGGTCTGCTGGCAAACCCTGCGTGCGGCGTATTCTGGCGGCTGGCGCACTATGCTGCCGCGGCATTCATGATTTACTGCCTGCTCGCGGTCATTCCGAAAAAGAAGCTGCCGGTATCGGTGTATGGAGCACGTACCCTGCAGGTTTACTTTTTACACTACATTTTTCTTTATCCGTTTAAAATAATTCCCGTGGTGGAAAAGATGCAGACGGTGCTCCCGGTGGGGGTGTGCGTGCTTTTTATTCTTGCGGTGAGTGCATTGCTGGCGGTTTTGCTTTCCATGCGGTTTGGTGACTGCCACTGGATTAGATGGTACCATGGAAATTATAAACACAAATAAAGATGAAGAATTACAGGAGACAGGCAAGAAAACTCCGGGATGGCATTACAGCCTTACCCGGAGTTTTTTGCGTATAACAGATGTGAAATGCCCGGTCTGGGTACATTTGTGCAGATTTCACAAAATTTCAAAAGCATTTTTGGAAGTTGTTTTTTGAAAAATAGATTGACATTGTATTGTGCGAAATGTATAATTTACTGCATAGAGTACACGTGTACGCAATATCAAAATAAACAAAACAAGGGTTTTGCGCAAAAAATGTATACGTGTACGCAAAGGAAAGGATAACAAGGAAACCAATCAAACAAATCAAACGTACAGTGAAATGGAGGTAAAAGTATGAAGAAACGAGCAGCAGCTATAATGATGGCTATGGCCATGACAGCATCCATGGGAAACGGGATGACCGTTTTCGCGGAAGAACCGGAACCGGTCACAATATCCTTCTGGTGTAATTTTACAGGTTCTGACGGAGACGTTCTGCGCGAACTGGTTGCCGACTTTAATGAGACAAACGAAGAAGGAATCACGGTGGAAATTGATATCATGGACAGCGATACTCTGCAGTCTAAGCTGCCGACAGCAATATCCACCGGCACCGGACCGTCCTTCATTCTGATGGGAATCGAATATCTGGAGCAGTATGCGGCGAACGGTCTGATTGAAGACATCAGTGATTTCTGGGAGACAACGGGAATAGATGAGAGCGGTTTTTATGAAAATGTTGTGCAGAAATCCTATATCGGCGATACTTTATATGGAGTTCCCATGCAGTACAATCTGCAGTATCTGTATTATAACAAGGATGTTTTTGAAGCAGCAGGTCTCGACCCGGAAAATCCGCCCGCTACGCTGGACGAACTGAAGGAAGCGGCGATTGCCTGCACGGATACCTCGAAAAATCAGTATGGACTGGGAATTCCGTATGACTATGCCGCCTATGTATGCTGGCTCTGGGCAAATGGAGGCGATGTAATCAGTGTGGACGGAACAGAAAATTTGCTTAATTCGCAGGAAAATATTGATACACTGACCTGGCTTCAGGATCTGGTGATGAATGAAGGCGTTTCACCGGAGGGACTGAGCGCGGCGGATGCGGATACTATGCTGCAGTCCGGACAACTTGCTATGTATACCAGCGGACCATGGAACATCAATGGGCTGACAGAGCTGGGAGTTAATTTTGGTGTGGCTGCAATTCCGGCCGGTACTGACGGAGCATATTCACCTGAAGGAGGGTGCTCCTGGATGCTGACTAAGGGAGCAGATGATGCTGTAAGGAAGGCAGTTTATGAGTTTATGGCTTATTGGCTGTCAGATAGCACTCTGAAAGAATGGTCGAACAGAAACGGTTTCCCGGTATGGTCCTATTCTGTGCTGGAGGATGAAGAAATTAAAAACAATGAGATCCTCAGCAGTGTATCCGCAGCGTCAGAAATCGGCCGCGACTGGCATCTTGGTCTGTCTATCGGCAGCCAGATTGACAAGGATGTTATGCAGCCCTTGATGGAATCTGTTCTGGCAGGGAACGATGTGGCAGAAAGCCTGCAGTCTGCGTCTGATACGCTGGATGGGATAATTGCAAATCAGTAAGGAGACTTTACGAGGAGCGTATTTGATGAAGAAGAGAACGTCTAAAAATCAGAATACAGCATACTTGTTTCTGATGCCGTCATTTATTGTTCTGACGATCTTTGTGTTTGTCCCATTGGCGGGCGCCGCAGGAATCAGTCTGATGAACATTGATATTTACATGAATGATATTAGCTTCGCGGGAATTGGAAATTATACTAGGATGCTGGGCGATTCCAGAGTATGGAACGCTACATGGAATACGGTCTGCTTTGCGCTGATTGAAGTGCCTCTGCAGATTCTGCTGGCGTTGCTTCTGCTGATGTTTATGACGAAGAACAGCAGATTTCATAAGCTTTTGCGCACTACATTTTACATTCCCTATGTGTGCTCGATGACGGCGGTGAGCATTATGTGGTCCATGATTTTAAACAAGAATTATGGAGTACTGTCTTATCTTTTAAGCAAAATCGGGATAAGTATGCCAAATCTTCTGAGCAGTGCGGTATGGGCTATGCCGACGGTTATTCTGGTGACGGTCTGGAAAAATTTTGGGTATACGCTGACAGTACTCTCCGCGGCGGGACTCGGTGTGTCCGGGTCCCTCTATGAGGCCGCGGAACTGGATGGTGCAAATGGACTGCAGAAATTTTTTTATGTGACAATACCGGGGATCCGGGAAACGATCGGTTTCTGTGTGGTAACAACGCTTATCATGTCTCTGCAGGTGTTTGACCAGATCTACGTTATGACACAGGGAGGACCTCAGAATAAAACGGAGACTCTGGTGGGGTATATTTATAACAGAGGCTTTCAGACAGCGCCTTACGACCTTGGGTATGCATCGGCAGTGGCATTTTATCTGTTTCTGATTATTGCAGTAATTACGTTTGTTATGAGAAAGTATACATTTAACCGGGGAGGTGACGAAGGATGAAAAAGAGCCGGAGAAAGCCTGCGTTATTTGATATGACAGGCTATATAGTAATGATTCTGATCATGGCTGTTGTCCTTCTGCCGCTGATCTGGCTGCTGGTATCCTCATTTAAGTCGGATGCGGAGGTGATTAAGTGGCCGCCGCATTTTTTTCCGCAGGAATGGGTGACTGATCAGTACAGATACGTTCTGAAAACAATTCCGGTATTGCGGATGTTGTGTAATACGGTGGTTTTTGCCGGAAGTGTGACGGTTATCAGTCTGTTTTTTGACTCTATGTCTGCATATGCTTTTGGAAGGATGCGCTTCCGGGGAAAAAATCTGTTATTTGCAGTCATGCTGCTGACCATGATGGTGCCGTTTCAGGTTGTTATGATTCCGCTTTACCTGGAGGAATTTAAGTTTGGCATTTTAAATACATATGCAGGACTGATCCTTCCAAGGGCAGCCAGCGCATACGGGATCTATATGCTGACTTCGTTTTTCGCGGGAATACCAAAGGAACTGGATGAAGCAGCCAGGATTGACGGCATGAAAGAGCGGCAGATTTACGCACGGATCATTGTGCCGCTTGCAAAACCGGCTCTGGTCACACTGGGCATTTATCATTTCATGAATAACTGGAATGATTTGCTTTATCCTATGATGCTGACAAGCTCGGTGGATATGCGGACGCTGTCGGCAGGGCTGGCAATTCTGGTGGGAAGCAATTCTATTAAGTTTGGACCAACGCTGGCTGCAACGGTGATTTCGGTCGCCCCGCTTCTGGTGCTTTTCCTGTTTGGACAGAGATTTTTTATGGAGGGAATTGCCACACAGGGCATGAAGGAATAAAAACAGATTGAGAGGATTATCATGAAAAAGACGAAAATACTGGTGCATAAAATGTTTTGCAAAGCCGGGGTGGACTCCAGAATTTATGGTTCTTTTGTGGAGCACATGGGGCGGGTGGTGTATTCCGGAATTTATGAGCCCGGACATGCAAAAGCTGATAAAGATGGATTCCGCATGGATGTTATCCAGAAAGTAAGGGATATGGGCGTGACCGCTGTCCGCTATCCCGGCGGAAACTTTGTTTCAAATTATAACTGGATGGATGGGATCGGACCGGTGAAAGACAGACCAAGAAAACGGGATCTGGCATGGAAGAGCATCGAGACAAATGAAGTGGGTACGGATGAATTTATGCGCTGGGCTGCAAAAGCCCGGGTGGAACCGGTGTTTGCGGTGAATCTGGGAACAAAGGGGATAGAAGAGGCTCTGTCTTTGCTGGAATATTGCAACCTGCCGGCAGGGACATATTACAGCGACCTGCGCTGCCAGTATGGAAGAAAGGAACCATATGGCATCAAAACATGGTGTCTTGGCAATGAAATGGATGGAATCTGGCAGATTGGTCATAAGACAGCAGAGGAGTACGGCAGGCTGGCGTATGAGACAGGAAAGGCCATGAAGCTTCTGGATCCGTCCATTGAACTGGTAGTGTGCGGCAGCTCTATGTCTACAAATGCAACCTTTGGAGAATGGGAGCGGGTGGTTCTGTCCCACACCTATGAATGTGCCGATTACATTTCTCTGCATCAGTATTACGGCGGACAGGAGAAGGGAACAGCCGGATTTCTTGCCCAGTCTCTGGATATGGAGCGCTATATCCGGACGGTTGCCGGCATTTGCGATATGGTTAAGGCGCAGAAGCATTCGTCGAAGCAGATAAATATCTGTTTTGATGAATGGGGAGTATGGTCCATTCCGGATAAGGTGGTACAGGAGGATACAGAGAAACATCCATGGCAGATTGCCCCGCCGATCAGCGAACAGATTTATACTATGGAGGATGCACTGCTGTTTGCAAGTATGCTGTTCAGTCTGGTGCGCAACAGCGGGCGCGTTAAAATAGCCTGCCAGTCCCTGCTGACTAATATCAGCGCCTGCATCATGACAAAACGCGGGGGCGATGTGTGGGTGCAGCCTAATTTTTACCCGTTTGCGTATTTATCTGCATGGGGACGGGGAGTTGTAATGGATACGCGCATGGACGGACCTTCCTACGAAGCATCCGGCTTTTCGGAGGTGCCGTATGTGGATCATCTGGTGGTCTGCAATCCGGAGAAAAGTGAGCTTGCGATGTTTTTTGTTAATCGTGCAGAGGAAAAAATGCAGGTAGAGATCGACATAGAGGGCTTTGAAGCCGGAGAAATGATAGAATCTGTTGTTCTTTGCCATAAAGATAAAAAAGCTACCAATCAGGAAAATCATGAATGTGTGAGACCGGAGCATATGCAGAACTTTATTTGCAGGGACGGTCGGATACAGGGAGAACTGGAACCGTTGTCATTCCAGATGCTGAGAGTTTCCGTCGGGATGTAGTGGTCTTTATAGGTAACAGTTCAGCCAGGGTGCCCTGTTACCTTTGTTGTACATTCACCAATAAATTCTGTTAGTTTTGGATGATTTTTCCCGGAGATTATGCTACAATATTCCTTACAAATCATTTGGAGGAAAGTATTGTGGGAATTACAACGAAGGATCTGGCACAAATGTGCGGAGTATCGCGAACAACTGTGAACCGGGCGCTAAGCGGAACCGGCCGGATCAGCCCGGACACGAAGGAAAGGATTCTGCGTGTCGCCAGAGAATATGATTACCAGCCGGATCTTCTTGCCAGAGGGCTGGTAAAGGGCCGGACATATTATATCGGAGTTGTAGTACTTGATGTAAAAAACAGATATTTTGCCCAGATGCTCAGCACAATCGGAGCGGAAGCAAACAAACAGGGATATAGTATCAATATTGTTCTTCACAATAATGACAGACAGATGGAGCAAAACCAGCTTATGAAGCTGTCGGCTTATCATATGGATGGCATTATTTTGTCGTCTGTAAATGAAGGAGAGGAATACCGGAGGTTTCTGAGTACGCTTGGAATGCCGATCGTGTCCGTAGATAATAAAATTGCAGATGGACTTCCGTTTGTAAGTATTGACCAGAAAAAAGCCATGAAGGAAGAGACAGCTCTGGTTCTGAAGAAGGGATACCGGAAGGTTGTTTTTGTATGTCCTCCGATGGATGCGGGAGTGAAGGAAAATGTTTATGTACATAAAGAGCGCCTGAAAGGGTTTCAGGAAGCGCTTCAGGAGTTCCCGGAGGCAGAAGCGGAGTATCTGCTTGACTGGAGTTATCTTGAGAGGGCGGAACTGCTCGCAGAATCGGGGGAGAAGGCTGCTTTTGTCTGTACCTCGGACGGCTTTGCACTGGATATCATGAAACGTCTCGAGAGCAGGGGAAAAAGACCGCCGCTGGATTATGGTATTACGGGTTTTGATAACATTGACACGCTGGATTATGTGAAACCGCGGCTTTCTACCGTGTCCAATTCCGTGGATACCGTGGCGGCAACAGCAGTCGGTCTTCTGATGAACATGATCGAGCAGCAGGCAGATGAACAGACAGAAGAACAGCATGAGATATGCCGTATTCTTCCGTATGAGATCGTGCCGGGAGAGACGGTATGACGCTGTCAGAGGCATTGTGAACCGGTAACGGGGCAGTTTGTTTGAACTGCTGCATGAATATTATCCGGGCAGGAAAAAATAATCCGGACTTCTATATTTCGCGCACGTGCATATGCTATACAGAGTATAAATGTGCGGGGAATGTTATGAATATTTTGTGGGGCGCCATGATCATCATTGGCATTTTATATGGAGCGGTAAACGGAACTATGCAGGAGGTGGCGGATGCAGCGCTGTCTTCGGCAAAAGAGGCGGTGACGCTCTGCATTACGATGGCGGGTGTGATGTCGCTCTGGACAGGACTTATGAAGATAGCGGAGGAAAGCGGTATCGTTGCTGGTATGACCAGGGCGCTTACCCCTTTTATCCGCTTTATGTTTCCGCGGATTCCCGGAAATCATCCGGCAAACCAGCATATCAGCATGAATATCATAGCGAATGTGCTGGGCCTTGGCTGGGCGGCGACTCCGGCGGGGCTAAAAGCAATGGAGAGTCTGGCAGAGCTGGAGGAAGAGCGACGTGGCAAAGAGAAAGGGACATCCGGGATGGGCGTGACAAACAGATGGCCGGAGAAAACAGAGAAGCTGGCTGACGCGACACAAAACGGCGCAGCACGGGAAAGGAGCGCCCGCCGCAGGTGGAAAAGAGGCGGGATGCCGTCGGGAACTGCCAGTGATGAGATGTGTACGTTTCTGATATTGAATATTTCATCATTGCAGCTTATCCCGGTGAATATTATAGCCTACCGTGCTCAGTACGGCAGTGTGAATCCTACAGCAATCGTCGGACCGGGAATTGCGGCAACAGCGGTGAGTACGCTGGCGGCGGTTATATTTTGTAAGGTGGTGGACAGGAAGCGGAGAGCGTGAGTGCTCTTCGTTTTTTTCGTTGACTTTTATTAAACTGCGTGATATAAAATAAGAAAAATAACGAAAATGAAATAAAAATTTTATTGAATATAGTATTTTGATGGGAGGCTAAAATGGATTATTTAAAAATAGTAGAAGAATTTTCCGCGAAATATCCAGATTATAGAAATGATGTGCGGAATTTTACTGAGTATTTAAAAAAACAATGGAGAAACTCATTATCAGACGCAAATATCAGATTTTTACTTCAAGGGTTGGATGTTGAATTTTTGCTGGATAGTTTGATTTATAATGTAGAAGAAAGAAAAACATATAAAAGGAAAAATGCGGCAAAAAAGTATGCAACGGTGATCGGTCTGTTTTTTAATTATATTCGTAGAAATACAGACATAGAGAATCCCACGCTTTTTGAGTCGATTTCGTACAATAGATTGCGCGAGAATACATATATGAAAAGAATGATGGCATATATCAATGCGTGTGATAAACTTCAAGGTACTATAGAATTAGAGGGAATAGGGCGAAATGAGGCGGAAAAGGTCTTGGAATGGTCTGATGATCAGCTTGAAGATGAAAATAAATGGTATAGTAACATTGAAGAAGCAAAAATTGATGAGACTGCTTTTAGAAAAGCTATGGCGGCATTAGGAATAAAAATGATGTTAATTTATGGTTTTACATATCGTGAATTGAGAAAAATAAAAATGGCTCAATACGATAGTATGAGAAGTACAATTTTAGTAAATGGATTTGAACTTCGTCTGCCAATTAATATGGGAATACAAATGAAAAGAATGAAAGACTTTTTGAATAAAAATAAGATAAGCAATGGTCAGGGATTTCTTTTTACAAATGCACAGGGAGAAGAATGGGGGGAAATTACATCCGCATCAGGTATTTCGGATTTTCTTTTTCCATTAATTGAAAGTACGAGTGTTACCAGTATTGTAAAGTATGGAATAAGCCAGCTTTTAAAAGCAGGTTTGAATGATTCTATAATTAAACGACTTACTGGAGCAAGTGATACATTGATTAAAGGTTGTATCGCCCATAATGAAGAGGAGATAGAGAGAATTATAAATGTTAAATTAGTTAATGTGGAGCTATATGCTCAGTTTTGATAAAGAGAATGAATATGCAATAAGGTTCATGGTACAAGTGTTATGGAGGAACTTAAAATATGGATAAAGTTGATGGAAATATTTTAATATATCAAAATGAAAAAGGGGATACGAAGGTAGATGTATATTTTAATGGTGAATCTGTGTGGATGACTCAAAAAAGTATAGCGGAGCTATATCAAACTTCATCGCAAAATATTACACTTCATATCAAAAATATTTATAAAGATGGAGAATTGCAAGAGGAGGCAACTTGTAAGAATTACTTACAAGTTCAAAAAGAAGGAAACAGACACGTACAACGCGAGGTAAAAATATACAATTTGCAAATGATACTGGCGATTGGTTACCGTGTCAGAAATAATATCGGTATGCATTTTCGGAATTGGGCATCCTCTATTTTAGAAGAGTATATGAAAAAAGGCTTTGCCATGAATGATGAACGCCTTAAAAATCCAAAAAAGTTCGGAGAAGATTATTTTGACGAATTATTAGAGAGAATTAGGGACATTAGGGCTTCTGAAAAAAGAGTGTATTTAAAAATAAAAGATATTTTTGCAACTTCGATCGATTATGATTCTAAAAGTGCGCAAGCCGATCTTTTCTTTAAGACAGTCCAAAATAAGCTTCATTATTCAGTACACGGACATACGGCAGCAGAACTGATTGCTGAAAGAGCAGATGCTTCAAAAGATAATATGGGGCTGACAGCGTTTAAAGGTGCAAAGGTTCGTAAGGCGGATGTAACCATAGCAAAAAATTATTTGAATCAGGATGAGCTTTCTAATCTTAATAGAATTGTTACTATGTATTTAGATTATGCGGAAGATCAGGCAAAACAGCATATACCGATGTATATGAAGGACTGGGAAGAAAAATTAAATGCGTTTCTACAGTTTACGGGAAGGAATGTACTGGAAAATTCAGGGAGTGTGGCGAAAAAGTTTGCAGATGAATTGGCAATAAAACAATATGATATTTTTGATGAAAACAGACGAAAAAAAGAATCTGAATTATTTGATGAGTTGCCGGAATTACCCCCAAAATGAAAGAAGTGATTAATATTTAGTCCTAACTTGACGCCAGCCTACCGTGCTCAGTACGGCAGCGTGAATCCTACGGCAATCGTCGGACCGGGAATTGCGGCAACGGCGGTGAGCACGGCAGTGGCGGTCATATTTTGTAAGATGGTGGATCGGAGAAGGCAGCATTTGTGACAGAAGTTTCCAGACTTGAATAAAGTATATAAAGATAACAGGCTTTTTGCAAGCTTCTGAAAAAGACGGTCTGGAGAAAGTCATCAATATTGATCAGCCCTGCACTGACTGCGGTGGAAAAGAAGCGGAAAAGTAAATAATACTCTTTTCCTTAAATATATTGCTGGATATATTCAATACTCTCTTCGTGGGAGATTTCTCCTGACACGGTACCTTGCTTGATAAAAATAATGCGGTCACAGATACCCATCAGCTCTTCAAGATTGGAGCTGAAAACAAGCAGGGAGGCACCCTTTAAGATCAGATCATTGAACATGTTGTAAATGTCAATTTTTGATGGGATATCAATGCTCTGTGTTGGCTCATTAAAAATGAAGATACGGGCGGGAGACATGAGCCAGCGCATCATGATAAGCTTCTGCTGCTCTCCGCCGGACAGATAAGCCGGTTTTAAATGAGCAGGCAGATCAATATTCAGCTTGTCAGAATACATTTTGTAGCGCTGCTTTTCTGATTTTGTGCGGGTCCAGAAGCAGCGGCTGCTGTTTCCTTTTATGGCGTATACATTTTCCAGCAGATCAAGATTCTGAAAAAGACCGCAGTCATTTCTTTCATCGGTGACATAGGCAAGCCCAAGATTCATGGCGTCCTGCGGAGAACTGATTCTGGCAGGCAGGCGGTCGACATAGAGCGTTCCGCCGGTGAGGGGTTCGATTCCGAACAGGATTTTTGAGAGCATATCCTTGCCGGAACCGGCCCGGCCGAAAAAGCCCAGAATTTCGCCTTTGTAAAGGGAAAATGAAATATTTTGCACTATTCCGCTGCTGGACAGATTTTCTGCACAGAACACTTCTTCACCCAGATCCGTATGTATTTTCGGATAGCGGCTGTGACAGAAGTCTGCCAGAAGAAGATGCTGTATCTCATCAGAGTTGTTTTTATCAATCGTGAAAGTCAGTTCTTTATCCTGAAATACGGAAAAACGATCAATCATAGAAGAAAATGCAAGGTAGTTGTGTGAAATACACAGGATTGTCACACCCTTTTCCTTAAAATACGTAATCATTTTGATAAAATAGTCCATATCATAGCTGCTGACGGTAGCGACAGGCTCGTCAAGAATCAGCAGAACGGGATTCATCAGATACAACTTCAGTAATTCTATTTTTCTTTTCTGCGCAAGACTGCACTCTTTAATAAGCACAGAAGAATCCATAGCGCATCCGTGCTCCTGGAAAAAGCAGTCTGCCAGTCTGATTTTCTTTTCCAGAGAGGTAAAAATCTTTAAACCTGTTTCCTGGGGAAGATTGGCAAAGAGATTTTCTGCAATTGTCATATCCTCATACAGGCAGGTATCCTGGTGAATGGTAATGATTCTGCGCCGGATGGCATCTTTTGGGGAGCGCAGACTGAGCGTCTCACCCTGGTAGCTGATGGAGCCGGAGTATGAACCTGTGGGATAAATGCCGCTCAGAATGTTGACAATAGAGGTTTTTCCGGCACCGTTTTCTCCCATCAGGAGATGAAATTCCCCTTCGTAGAGTGTCAGATTTACATTTTCCAGAATAGAAACGTCATTTAATTCCAGTCCAATATTTTTACAGGACAAAATACAATTCTTCATAAGCCCTCCCACTGATAGATTTCTGCACAGCATGGATGAGAGATTCAGATATTGAATGTAGCGAAAATCTGAATCTTGTTTTGAAAATAGTATTCTTTAAAGGCGCTTGCCACATGCTCATTTGTAATAACCGTTCCAAAGGAATTGATATCGCCGATAACGGCAGAGGATTCCGTGCCAAAACGGTTATAGGGACAGAGCGCAAAATTTTTTTTCGACATCTGCATGACATTTTGTATAATAAATGCCTTATCAAGCGAAGAAACAGAATATCCTCTTGAGAGTGTGATTCCGTCAATGTCAAAAAAGGATGCATTAAAATAAAATGTCCGCAGGGCATTGGTTGCCATTTGCCCGGATAACTGCAGTGTTGTGGGATTTAAGCTTCCTCCGGTCATGATAATAGACACATTCGGGCTGTATACGGCGCAGTCGTGTCCGACCATAAGGTCTGTCGTTACAATAGTAACATTTATTTTATTCTTCAGATATCTTGCCACAAACCGGGAACACATGCCGGGACCAAGGAAAATCACATCGTTATTGCTGACAAACTGCGAAGCAATCTTTCCGATATTCTGGTACGGTTCCACATTATCTGCTGTCAGATGGAACAGTGAAACCTCCTGGTGTTTCGGTTCGTTTAGAACAGCTCCCCCGTGCGTGCGTGTAAGAAATTTTTCGTTTTCCAGCTTCTCCAGGTCTCTTCTGATTGTTGCTTCTGTGACATTTAAAGCAATCGCGAGAGAAGTCACATCGGCCTGTTTTTTTTCCGTAAGAATTTGTTTGATTTCCTCAAGTCGTTGGATTGGTAACATAGCAGTACTCCGATAATCTCCTGTATTCTTATAATTCTTTCTATTATAACATCCTTTCGATATGAAAACAAACAGTATTTTTTAACGTTTTTTTGGTTTGAACACCAAAAGAAAAATAATGTACAAAAAATAGCATGAATTACTGTGTAAAATAAACAAAATGAGCACAAACAAATAAAAAATAC
>DKTR01000084.1 GCA_002473385.1 Lachnospiraceae bacterium UBA7225 | reverse complement strand
AAAACTAGTAAAAATAGTGAGAAGTTATTTTGAAGTGCTTTTATATATGATAATAATATCAAAAATGCGCAGCCTATTGTGCATTATGAGGATAATTTATATAATATCTACAATGATCTAACTATTTTTCAGGAGGGAAAGAACAATGAAGAACAGCACAGTCATTTTTACCGGACCATCACAGGTTGAATTGCAGGATAGGGAGTGCCCGAAGCCGGCAGCAGGTGAGGTACTGATCAGAACGGAGCAGTCACTGATCAGCACAGGAACAGAGCTTACATTTTTAAAGGGGGAATGCCCGGAAAACTCCAAGTGGTCTACCTATATTCATTATCCCATGGAAAGCGGGTATTCAAATATCGGTGTGATTGAAGAGACAGGAGAGGGCGTTTCACGCGAGCTGATCGGACAGCGGGTTGCCAGCTTCAGCGGACACGCGCAGTATGTCACTGCCAGAGTGGAGGAGCTTCGGATGATCAATTACGAGATTGAGCCGGAATATGCTTCTTTCTTTGCACTGGCAGAAACAACGATCAATGGCTTGCGCAGAACCGTTATAGAGATGGGAAACCGTGTCGTTGTATATGGTGCAGGCATTGTGGGACAGCTTGCGGTAAGACTTCTTCTGGCAGGCGGCTGTACTGAGATTTTTGTTGTGAACAGAAGTGAGAAGAGACTGGATATCCTGCCGAAATCTCCGGCTGTGATCCCCATCTGTTCTGCCAAAGAGGACCCGGCAGAGGTCGTGCGAAGAGTTACAAAAGGTGATATGGCGGACATTGTGATCGAGACTACAGGAAATGCGGATGTGATTCCGGAGGAGTTCCAGGTACTGCATCAGCAGGGCAAGCTTTGTATGCTGAGTTCACCGAAAAAGAAAACGCTGATAGATTTTCATGACTGCTGCAATGCCATAAGTGTCAACATTATCGGCGCGCATACCTCATCCCAGGCACCGGTGCCCAGCTATGATAATCCCTGGACCTGCCAGAGGAACAGTGAGGTATTTTTTAAAATGATTTATAACAGGCAGATTGATATGTCGGGCATGATAACTCACAGAGCATCCTATAAGGACGCGCCGGAAATGTACAGGATGCTGCTGAAGGATCGTACACAGGCTATGGGAGTTATCCTCGATTGGAGGGAACATGAGTAATCAGGGACAGAAAGAGTTTAAAGCGGTGGGGCTTCGCTGCGACTACCGGGTGAACCCTATCGGTATTGACAATCTGCTTCCGCGGCTTTCCTGGAAGATGAAAGCCTACGGGCAGGACCGCAGACAGACAGCATACCGGATTCTGGCGCTGGAAATGTCAGACACAGAACAGATCACGTGTACAGAGCAGATATCCGGGGCGGACCAGATGGCGCAGAGTACAGGGGAACAGATTCTCTGGGACAGCGGAAAAGTATTATCGGACTGCTCGGTGGGAATTGTTTACGGCGGAAAGGAATTGAAGTCCCGGGACCGGGTTTACTGGAAGGTCCAGATCTGGGATGAGAATGATGAAGTCTCCCAGTGGAGCGATATCAGCTTTTTTGAGATGGGACTTTTGCAGGAGAGTGACTGGCAGGCAGCGTGGATCTGTGCTCCGAAGGAGGTGACTGCGCCGTATTTCAGAAGAGCGTGGATATCTGAAGAAAGACCGGTGGCAGGAAGGGTTTACATCTGCGGGCTTGGATATTATGAACTGTTCCTGAATGGGAAAAAATGCGGGAACAGGCTCCTTTCTCCTAACCGGACGGATTATGTGGAAAGGGCATTCTATCATACATACGACATTACGGATGAAATTGCCGGGGAACAGAATGTCATCGGCATTGCTCTGGGGAATGGCTGGTACAACCAGCGGGATAAGATCAATGAGAAGGAGCTGTGGTATGGATACCCCAGGCTGCTGCTTCAGATGGAGCTGACTTATGGGGATGGCACGAAAAAAGTCATTGTCAGTGACGAGAGCTTCTGCTGGCATGAGAGCCCCAGAACCTATAACAACATTTATTTCGGAGAAATTTACGATGCCAGAAAGGAACTGCCCCACTGGAATGAGCCGGGCTTTGATGCTTCTGACTGGAGTCCTGCCTGCAGAACAGATGCGCCGGGAGGAAAGCTGGCAGAGCAGAAAGCGCCGTCAGACGAAGAGGTGTGCAGACTTCTGCCTAAGAGCATCAATGAAGTGAAGCCGGGAATGTATGTGGTTGACTTCGGTCAGAACGTGACTGGCTGGGTGCGCATGCGGGTATCCGGAATTCCCGGTCAGAAGGTACAGCTCCGGTTCGGGGAGGAATTGTGGCCGGATGGAAAAATTAATTACTACAGTACCGGAAGCGGCTGGAGCCAGCAGAAGGATATTTATATTCTGAACGGCAAAGGTGAGGAATGGTATGAGCCGGCATTTACCTGGCATGGATTCCGTTATATGGAAGTACAGGGATATCCGGGCAGACCGCAGAAGGGGGACTTCACGGCGGTCCATATCCGCTCCGGTGTGGAAAGAAGGGGAGAGTTCCGGTGTTCGGATGCTCTGATCAATCAGATCCAGAAGGCAAGCCTGTGGTCTATGGAAGGGGGACTTCACGGGGGAATTCCCCTGGATTCTCCGCACAGAGAGCGTCAGGGCTACGGCGGAGATGCGCTGGCTACCGCAAAGGCTCTGATGTACAGCTACGATATGCAGGGCTTCTATGCGGACTGGATGGATGATTTTGCCGATGCACAGGATAAGGAGACTGGTTTTATCCCGCATACGGTCCCGTGCCAGGATGGCGGAGGCGGTCCCGCATGGGGCTGCGCAATGATTGTGATCACGCGTCTTTTGTATCAGTATTATGGTGATACCAGGACGGCTCTGGAGCATTACGACAGCATGGCGAAGTGGATGGAATTCCTCCGGACCGGTATGGAAAACGGAATCGTGGAAGGAGAGGGAGAGGACAGAGGCTGTCTTGGCGAGTGGTCTACGCCGGGAGAGATTCTGATACCGCCCAGATTTGTGAACACCTTCTTCTATGGATACTGTGCCAGACTTATGGCGGAACTTGGAGATGTCCTGGGCAGGAAAGAGGATGCAAAGCGTTTTGAGGAGGAATACAGACACACGGTTCAGGCCTTCCGGGCAGAATTTTACGATCCGGACACCGGCTGTTACAGCATCGGAGCACAGGGAACGGAGGCGTTTGCCAATAAACTGGGCTGTATCCGGGAGAGGGAGCTGCCCCAGGTAAGGGCATATCTTGCGGATCATGTTGTGAAGGATTGTGAGGGGAATCTCGACACCGGTATTTTCGGTACACCCTTCCTGTTTGAGACACTGATCGAGTTCGGGCTGGAGGATATCGCATGGCGCATGATTACCAGTGTGACTTATCCCGGCTATGGATATATGTTGTCGAATGGCGCTACTACCCTTTGGGAATACTGGGAAAAAGAATATGGCTTTTATCAGTGCCCCGGGAACCATAATCAGCCGATGTTCGGAAGCATCAGCGGGTGCTTTTATGAGAAGCTGGCAGGTATTACACCTCTGGAGCCGGCCTATAAGAAGATCGGGATCGCGCCGAAGCCGATTGGCGGACTGCGTTTTGTGACAGCGAAGGTAGAGACACCTTATGGAGAGGTCTGTGTTGACTGGGAGAAGAACGATGATGAGTTTCTTCTGAACGTCACTGTTCCGGCAAACACCAGTGCAGAAATCGCTGTTCCGGGTCAAGAAATCACAGAGGTCGGTTCCGGCAGCTACCGTTTCCGGTATCTGATGGGCTAAAACCCGGTCGCAGCCGCATTTGGCAGAGATGGGGAAGGAGAAAGTGAGGAAATAGATGAATTACAGAAGTCATGATATATTAAGAGGTCCCGGCTATGCCAACGTCAGGGCCCTGTACAAGGCGGACGGCTTCACAGAAGAAGAGCTTCACCGTCCCATCATTGCTATTGCGAATTCGTATAATTCCATCTGTCCGGGACATCTTGTGTTCCGGCAGATGGCAGACCGCATCAAGGAGGGAATCCAGGCCGCGGGCGGTATGCCGGTTGAGTTCGGAACTATCGGCGCCTGTGACGGAATCGCCATGGGGCATGGCGGAATGCGGTATATTCTCCCCGCCCGGGAGATGATTGCGGACGATGTGGAGGCAATGGTGCAGGCACACCGGCTGGATGGAATCGTTCTGGTCGGCAGTTGTGACAAGATCATTCCCGGAATGCTGATCGGAGCGATGAGAGTCAATCTTCCGGCTATTTTAATCAATGGCGGACCAAGCCTTCCGGGACACATGGCACAGGGAAATCCTTACGGTGGGGAATATATTGATCATTCTTTTATCCAGCAGTCTGAGGGAGCGCTGCAGGCAGGGCGCATCACAGAGGAAGAATTTGACTGGATCGAGAATCATGCGGTACCGACAGCCGGCTCTTGCGCAATGCTGGGTACCGCCAATACTATGGGCTGTCTGGCGGAAGCTATGGGCATTATGCTGCCGGGAGCTTCCTCCATTCCGGCGGTGTACAGCAAGCGTATGGCGGCGGCCTATGACAGCGGCAAAGCAATTGTAGAATTAGTGAAGAAAAATATCCGTATTCGTGATATTATTACAAAGGAGGCACTGCTGAACGCGATCCGTGTGAACTCAGCCATCGGAGGCTCCACCAATGCCGTACTTCATATCCTGGCCATAGCCCGGGCAGGAAAGATCGATCTCACCCTGAGAGAGTTTGGAGAGGTGAGCGGAGAGGCTTTGCATCTTGCAGCCATGATCCCGGCGGGACCATATACGCTCCTTGACTTTTACGAGGCAGGCGGTATCCCGGCTCTGATGAAGGGGATGAAGAGAAAGCTTTCGACAGAGCTTCTCACCTGTACCGGAAAAACGGTGGAAGAGAATCTGGAGCATGTGAAAAACCGCCGGCCGGAGGTGATCCATGATGACAGCGCCCCGGTGCATCACAGACCGGGTATTGGCATTCTTTATGGAAATATTGCGCCGGATGGCTCTGTTACAAAACCATCGGCGATTCCGGAGGATGCTTTATATTTCCGGGGAAAGGCGAAGGTCTATGAGGGAGAGGAAGAGGCGCTGAGCAGTATCCGGAACGGAGAGGTGCAGGCAGGTGCGGTGGTCGTAATCCGCAACGAGGGACCTAAGGGCGGACCGGGCATGCCGGAAATGTATAAGGCAATGAAGCTTCTGGTAGGCCTGGGGCTTGGTTCTAAGGTATGCCTTATTACGGACGGACGGTTTTCCGGATCAAATAACGGGTGCTTTGTGGGGCATATCTGCCCGGAAGCTGCTGACGACGGTCCCATCGCTTATCTGCGGGACGGAGATGAAATTATTGTAGATGTAAAAAAAGGAACCATTGATGCACCGCTGGTGGATTTTGAAGAGAGAAGAAAAGAACCCTACACCTGCCGCAGAAGAGCAGAGGGCTACCTGTATCAGTATGCAAAGAATGTAAGGTCTGCATCTGCCGGTGCGGTGATTCCCACCTGTGAAGGAGATGAACTATGAGAGCGATTGATGTACATGCACATCTTGGAGACGATGTGGTATTTGGTCATTCTATTACGGAAAAAACGCTGCTGGATGGTTATAGAGGAACCATCGTGCAGGGAGCCATTGTGCAGCCGTCTCTTCCAAGATTTTCGGTGGAGGCAAACAGGGAGATCCATGACAGGATCGCCCGTTTCTGCGCATGCACGGATATGAAAATCTGGGGAATGGCTTCTATTTACCCTCATTTTACCCATGAGGAATACAGAGAGGAAGCCTATCGCTGTGTGAGAGAGCTGGGGTTTGTCGGTCTGAAGCTGACACCCATTGGTCATGCGTGTGATCCGGAGTCGGAGGACGGAATGTATGCCTTTTCTATTGCGGCGGAGCTTGGGGTGCCAATGATGGTGCATACCGGATCCGGCATACCGTTTTCCAATCCCATGCATGTTCTGAAGACCGCACAGAGATTCCCGGAACTGAAAATTGTCATTGCACATGCCGGGATGGGGCTTATGACCCGGGAGTCCATCATTCTTGCACAGCTCTGTCCGAATGTTTATCTGGAACCGACCTGGATCGGAGTCGCGGATATGAAGACGATATACACGGAGCTTGGAGCGGAAAAAATGATGTTTTCCTCAGATCATGTGAACAATGTACCCGTACAGCTTGAGACCTTAAAAACAGTAATACCGGCAGCAGATTTAGACCAGGTATTATATAAGACGGCAGAACAGGTATACCAGATTGAGCTTTATGCGTAAAATACTTTCTTTTTATCGTAGTAAATTAAATAAACTCAGCATTTCTGCGAAAATGTCGATAGTTATGACTGCGGCAGTTATCCAGATCCTGGTGATTTTTCTCTGTATCAACCGGTATTACAATTCCTATTCCATATATCAGAGAGTGGAAGTGGCATCCATGACTTATCTGGACAGCATTGACAATCTGGTAGAGAATCTGGTGGATACACTGGACAGCTATTCAAGGATCTGTTTTTCCAATGCTTCCGTGCAGGAAGCATTGGAAAAGGGTTCAGACGGTCAGATCAATTTTAATCTTCAGAACGATGTGAATAATTATCTGGATGAGCTTGTGGCAAATATTACCCAGATTGAGTCTATTTATCTGTACAGTAATACCGAGCTGCTGGCATTTGCGGACCAGGAGCCCAAACATTATCCGAAATACCAGCGGGTTCAGGATTATGAGTGGTATAGTGATCGGGAATATGGGGAATACTATGTAGACTTTTCCAACGATGATTTTTCCCGGCCGGACAATGAGACTGAAATCTGTTTCCGGAGAGCGGTCCGCAGTACGCGGAGCTTTCAGCAGATCGGTTACATGATTATGATTGTTTCGACGGATGTGCTTGAAAATCTGCTGGTGTCCGACGAAACGAAATACGAAAGTATTTTTTGTCTGCTGGATGAGGAGAGATCCATGATTGTGATGTCGGATCCCCGGTACCGCACTGAGATGCTGGAAATCGGGAATGATATGATCGACCGGGGTGAGACGACTATCATCGGTACCATGGGCGGGCAGAAATACATGTTCTGTATTCTTCAGACAGACAAAGGGTACTATATGGATGCCATTTCCGTGGATGACGCGTATCGGAAAGAACATAGCAGAAATCTGATGGAGATCATGCTGATCGCCCTGCAGGCAGTGGTGACACTGATCGGTATCGTTGTAATATCAAGATGGTATGCGCGGCCGATCCGGACGCTGATGGAATCCATGAGCGCGCTTCAAAACGGAATTTTCCAGCCGGTGGAAATGAACTCCGGGCACTACGAGATCCGGGAACTGATCCGTGTATATAACGATATGGTGAGGGAAATCAATCTTCTGATCGAGCGGACGAAGGAAGCAGAGCAGATGAAGGGAAAGGCGGATCTGAAGACGCTGACTGCACAGATTAATCCTCATTTTCTGTACAATACCTTTGATTCTGTAAAAGCACTGTTTGTACTGAAACGGTATGATGATGCCTGCTATATGATTGATGCTCTTTCACGGTTTTATAAGATTAATCTCAGCAAGGGGGATGACTTCATCACGATTGAGCGCAATCTCATTATGCTGAAGAGCTATGTGGATATCCAGCAAATGAGGTTTGTCGGGGAGTTTGATTATATTTACAATGTAGACCCTGACATTCTGCAATGGAAAATCCTCAAGCTCACGCTGCAGCCGCTGATTGAAAATGCGATCAACCATGGAATTCATGGCTACACGAAGCATGGAATCATCAGACTGGATATTACCCGTATTGGAGAACGGCAGATCCGGATCAGGCTGACAGACAATGGCCGGGGTATGTCGGAAGAATTATTGACGAAGGCGCTTGCAGGAGAAGGCGGGGAACACGGGAAATCTTTTGGATTGTCTGCCACTCTTCACAGACTGCAGTATTGCTATGGAGAGCGGATGGCCTGGAGCATAGAGTCAGAGGAAAACCAGGGAACGGCGATTACAATTGATCTGATATTGGAGGAATTGTAACTATGTTAAAGCTGATAATTGTAGATGATGAATATCTGATCAGACAACTGATCCGGAACGGTATCGCGTGGAGTGAGCAGGGAATCGAGGTCGTGGGAGAAATGGAATCCGCGGAAGAAGCCATGAACCAGATGGCGGTTCTTCAGCCGGATATTGTTCTGACAGATATCTGCATGCCGGTGACAGACGGTCTGTTTTTTGCAGAAAAACTGAAGGAAGAGTACCCTTCTATCAAAATCATTGCAATTACCGGTTATGATAATTTTGAGTATGCAAAACGCGGGATTCATATTGGACTCGACGGTTATATTCTGAAGCCCATCAATATGGATGAGCTGGTAGAAGCCGTTGGAAAGCTCCGCGCAAAGATTGAGTCAGAGCGTCTGCGGGACAGCGAGATAAAAGGGTTGTCTGAGTTTAAAAAGGACACAGAGGAAGTGGTTCGTGAATATTATCTGACCAAGCTTCTGGAATCGGATGTTCAGGAAGAAATTGTGAGCAATCAGTTCATGGAAGAGCTTTCGCCGGAAAAAAGCGATTTTATCTGGCTCGGAGTCCTGGAATATAATGTCGGCGACAAAAAGCACGGAATTTCCAGAAATGCCAGAAAGCAGCGGGAGGAATGGATCAGGGACTACTGCGTGAAGCATATGGAAAACATGGTGTGGATCAGCGACCGGTTCGACCGGTTTGTTATATTGGATCCGCAGGAGAAGATCAATCATCAGGAATTTCTCAGAAAGCTGGAAACGGGCTGGCGGAAGGTTTTTGAGAGTCCTTTGTATTACGGGAGCGATATTATCAGAAATCAGGAAAAAAGTATTCATATGGCTTACATGAATGCAGTGACCAGGCTGAACACGGCGCTGATCAACAGTGACAATGAATATGAGAATCCTGTATTTTACCGCAAGGACAGGAAAAAATATGCAAAACTGCTTTCCATGAAGGAATTGCGGAGACTGCAGTATTGCATTGAGTCTGATTCATCGGCGGAGATGAGCCAGATCATTGACGAGTGGTTTGGCAGCTGGAGTCATGTTACGGCGGAGGATATGGAATTTTTGAAGATGCAGCTTCTGAATACCTTCTTTTATGTGTATATGCTGTCCGGTACCCAGTATGAAGACGCTTTTCCGCCTGTTTATATGCGGCTTTATGAAAAGACGAAAGAGGCACAGAATTTGTCTGAGCTGAGACAGGGCTTTATCGAAGGGTGTGATGAGCTTGCGGCGATGCTTCAGAACGATGCACCCGCGGCAGATACCTCGAAGCTGATTTATTCCATGAAGCAATATATCAAGGAGAATCTGGATGATCCGGATCTGTCCCTGGTGACACTGGCGAATACCTATTATCTGAACAGCAGCTATCTCAGCCGTATATTTAAAAAAGAAGTAAAAAGCTCCTTTATAGAGTACCTTACAGACCGGCGGATAGCGAAGGCGAAGCAGCTTTTAAGATACAGTAATCTGAAAATTTATGAGGTAGGAGAACGGGTGGGGATCTACAACGCGAATTACTTTGGAATACTGTTTAAGAAAAAGGTGGGGGTTACCCCGGTAGAATACAGAAAACAATACAGTAACTGAGAGGATCTTTCCGGATAATGGCCGGAAGGATCTTTTTTTTGTCCGGCTTACAGAAAAACTGCCGGCGGAAGAATTTCCTGCTATGGCAATATTTACGTATAAAGCGAAAATAGCGAAGGAAAATTTGGCAAAGTCACTGGAGAAGGCGTGAAAAAAGTAAAATTAATATTGAAAAAGGTAAAAAGTATGAGATTTTTGCATCGCATTTTAGTGTAAAATGGAGATACCAAATAAAGTGAAAGAAAGGAGGAGGTAACAAAGTTTTGTTACCGACAAAGGTATGAACAGGAATTTTAAGAAGGCGGCGGCAGCTCTGGCATCACTTAGTATGCTGGCAGCGATGACCGGAAGTGCAGTATCTGCTGAAGAGGCGGAGCAGATCACCCTGAATGTATCTCACATTTTTGTAGATCAGGCAGACGGACAGTGCAAGGGCTGGTACAGAGCATTGGATGAGTATAAGGAAACGCATCCCAATGTGACTATCGTGGAGGATACTGCGGATAACGATGCATACAAGACGAAGCTGAAAACACAGCTTGCGGCTGGTTCTGTTCCGGATGTTTTCTATGCATGGGGCGGCGGATTTACAGCACCGTTTGTTGAGGCGGGAATCGTTGAGAATCTGGATTCCTATGTGGAAGATGGTACGATCAACATGGATGCCATGATGCCGGATATCTGCAACAACTTCTACTATAACGGATCTCTCTATGGACTTCCTCTGGACAGCTTTATCGGAGTGCTTATGTGTAATCAGGAGCTGTTCGACAAGTATGAACTGGAGGTTCCGAAGACCATGGATGATCTCTACGAAGTCTCCAAGGTATTCAATGAGAATGGCATCACACCGGTTGCAATGGGAGAAAAAGATAAATGGCCGGGTCTGTTCCCGTTTGGAGTGCTTGCTCTTAGATACGGCGGTGTGGAAACTACTACAACGCTGCTGAACGGCGAAGGAAGCTTTAATCAGGAATTTGTTGCACAGACGGCACAGGAACTGCAGAAGATGGTAGATGAAGGAGTATTCTCCGGCGACAGCGTTGCCCTTACGAATGATGAAGCCATTGAAGAGTTCAAACAGGGTCGTGCGGCTATGTGGTACAGCGGAAACTGGCAGGTAGGCGAGCTTTCATCCGAGGGTTCCCCGCTGGCAGGAAAACTGACGATCGTGAACTGGCCGGCAGTGACAGACGCAGCAGGAGACCAGAACGCATTTGTCGGCGGCGCAAGCGCGACACTGGTGGCATCAGCGACCAGCGAACATAAGCAGGAAGCGGTAGAGTTCATTACATTCATGAGCCAGCATTTCTCCGACTACGCTTATGAGGAAGGTGCGATCCTCCCGACCTGGAAGTATGAAGGCGATATGGAACTGAAGCCTTTCCAGGAGACACTGCTTGGACTGATGGAGAGCGCAGACGGTTTCTGTCTTGCATGGGATACTCTGCTTGACCCGGAGACAGCAGATGTTCATTCTACTTCCCTCCAGGGAATCTATGCACAGCAGATGACAGCTGACGATTATATTGAAGCTATGGCAGCAATCAGATAATTCATAAAAAAATGAGACTGCCGCTGGGTGTTGATTCTGACACAGCGGCAGTTTCTGGTTAGCAGGGATAAGTATGAATAAAATTTTAGGAAATAAAACAGCGATTGCCATATTTACAGTTCCCGCTCTTGTTTTGTTCGGGGGTACGATACTTTATTCGATTATCATGTCATTCAGATACAGTCTGCTTGACTGGAACGGATTTGGGGAAGGTGTTTTTGTTGGCTTTGCAAATTATGTCAAACTGTTTCAGGATAAGGTATTTTTAAGAGCCGCCGGAAATTCTCTCCTGCTGGGTGCGATCACACTGGTCACACAGCTTCCGCTGGCGCTGCTGCTGGCACTGATTCTGACCAGCGGGATCAAAGGCGAAGGCTTTTACCGGACTGTGTTTTTCATTCCTATGACGCTTTCATCTGTTGTAATCGGACAGCTCTGGCTGAAGATTTATAATCCGAACTATGGAATACTGAATACGCTTCTTGGGGCTCTGGGGCTGGAATCCTTACAGAGAAACTGGCTGGGGGATGTGGACACCGCATTGCTGAGCGCCTTTGTCCCGATCATCTGGCAGAATGTCGGATATCATATGCTGCTGTTCTATACATCGATCAAATCCATTTCCAGAGATGTTATTGAAGCGGCGAAGCTGGACGGCGCTACGGGATTTACTTCGGCTATCTATATTACGATTCCGCTGGTGAAACCTATGATCCGGACCTGTGCGATTTTCGTGATCATCGGATCTTTGAAAGCGTTTGATATGATCTATGTATTGACGAACGGCGGACCGGTACATATGACGGAGGTTCCGAGTTCACTGATGTTCAGCAATATTTTCAATCTCAATAAGTATGGATACGGAAGCAGTATTTCTATATTTATTGTTGTGGAGTGCATTATCATGGCGCTCGTGCTGCAGAAGATGTTTCACGTAAAGGATGAATGATGGGAGGGGAAGACGATGTCTGAGAAAATGAAATCGAGAAGCGGAAATCGCCTCGTCCGGCTCATCATCACGGTATTTCTGGTCTTATGGGCTGCTCTGCAGATTTATCCTCTTATATGGCTGGTGTTTTTTTCATTTAAGAGTAATGAAGAAATCTTCGGAGGAAATATCGCAGGACCACCACTGGTCTGGAAAGTTGAAAATTATTCAAATGCATTGATGAGTGGGAATGTGTTCCGGTATTTGTTTAATAGTATATGGGTTTCCCTGGTGGTAGTTGCGGTGACGACGGTACTGGTTGCCACATCTGCATATGCCCTCAGCAGAATGCGCTGGAAATTGAAGAAACCGGTGTACTGGATCTTCATATCCGGTATGACCATTCCGGTTCATGCCACGCTGCTGCCGTTGTTTTTGATATTCCGAAGTCTGCATTTTGTCAATACTCCGATGGCGATCCTGCTTCCTTATACGGTATTTGCACTTCCCACCGGAATCATGATCCTCACGAATGCGTATGCTACGCTTCCGATTGAAATGGAGGAATCGGCGTGCATTGACGGGTGCAATGTCTATCAGATGTTCTGGAAGATCATGTTCCCTCTTGTAAAGCCTACGTTAGCAGCGATTGCGATGTTCACGTTTTTGTCTTCGTGGAACGAGCTGATGTTTGCCATGACATTTATCAGCGATCCGAAATGGAAAACGCTGACAGTGGGGCTGCAGAGTCTGTCCGGAATGTTCTACACGGAGTGGGGACCGATCGGGGCAGGAATGGTAGTTGCAACAGGTCCTGTTTTGCTGATTTATCTTCTTTTGAGTAAACAAGTACAGAATGCACTCGTGATGGGTGCAGTGAAAGGATAATTGCTATGAAATTGAGAATTGGTATCATTGGATGCGGAGGAATTGCGACAGGCAAACATCTCCTGGCGCTGAAGGATCTGGGCGATCTGTGCGAGGTTACGGCGTTTTGCGATGGCTTTGCAGAAAGAGCCACGGCGGCAGCTCAAACGTATGGTACAAAGGATGCCCGGGTGTATACGGATTATCATGAGCTTCTGGCGGATCCCAATGTGGATGTGGCTTATGTCCTCACACCGAATATCAGCCATAGCACCATCGCAGTGGATGCTTTCCATGCAGGAAAACATGTGATGTGTGAGAAGCCAATGGCTGTAAATACTGTGGAAGCACAGAAGATGATGGATGCGTGGAAGGCTTCTGGAAAGCATTTCTCTATCGGCTATCAGAATCGTTTCCGGGCAGATGTACAGCATCTGTACAAATCCTGCCGGAGCGGCGATCTGGGAGAAATCTATTATGCAAAGGCATATGCTGTAAGGAGAAGAGGCGTTCCTACCTGGGGCAGTTTTATCCAGGGAAGCCAGCAGGGCGGAGGACCGCTGATCGATATCGGAACCCATTCGCTGGATCTGGCGCTGTGGCTGATGGATAATTATGAAGTAGAATCTGTTACCGGAACAGTATTTCACAAGCTGGGGAGACTCCCGGAGGCCATGGATGGCAATATGTGGGGAGACTGGGACACCGGAAAATATGATGTGGAAGATGCGGCAGTGGGCTATATCAGGATGAAGAACGGCGCACTTCTCACACTGGAATCCAGTTGGGCACTGAATACGCTGGATGTGCGGGAGGCAGAAGTGACTCTCTGCGGTACCAAAGCAGGAGCAGATCTGAGAAACCAGTCGCAGGTAGTTTATAACCGGGGAACCCATGGAAGACTGATGGAAGAAACCTTCACGCCGGGCAGCGAACCCTGGGATTTCTTTGGGGCACGGAACGACGCTCCGTATCTGGAGGCGAAGGAGTGGCTTACCTCTATTATTGAGGACAGGGATTCTATTGTAAAGCCGGAGCAGGCTTTTGTAGTGACTCAGATTCTGGATGCGATCTATGAATCTGCAAGAAAAAATGAGACAGTATGGTTTGACTGAGCCTTGGGCTTACTGACCCGGGCAGAAACCGGGATACCGGATACAGTCCGTTCTATGCTGTGGTTATGCGATCTGAAAGTAAAGCAGAGCAGAGGAGTTTATTAGAATTCATCTGCTCTGTTTTTTTATAATTTATATTACGTTTATGGGGATACTAGCAGAAGGTGCTTTCAGGCTGGCGATTACAATGTCGATTCCTGTCAGAAATCGACGCACGGAAATACTTGCCATCTTGTCGTATTTTGTGCTAAACTGTTTCATATTAAAAGATTATCAGTTTTTAGGAGGATAAATAGATGAAACTTGGAATCGTGGGGCTTCCGAATGTCGGAAAGAGTACCCTGTTTAATTCCCTTACAAAAGCGGGTGCAGAATCGGCGAATTACCCGTTCTGCACAATTGATCCCAATGTGGGTGTAGTAGCGGTGCCGGATGAGCGCCTGCAGAAACTGGCGGCGCTTTACAATTCCGTAAAGGTGACCCCGGCAGTGATTGAATTTGTCGATATTGCCGGTCTGGTAAAAGGCGCGTCCAAAGGAGAAGGTCTTGGAAACCAGTTCCTGGCAAATATCCGTGAGGTGGACGCTATTGTTCATGTAGTGCGCTGTTTTGAAGACACCAATGTTATTCATGTGGACGGCAGCGTCAATCCGGTGCGCGACATCGAGACCATAAATCTGGAGCTGATCTTCTCAGACATCGAGATCCTGGAGCGCCGGATCGCCAAAACCTCCAAGGGCGCCAGAAACGACAAAGCGCAGGCGAAGGAGCTGGAGCTTTTGAAGCGTCTGAAAGAGCACCTGGAGGAAGGAAAGCTTGCCATCACCTTTACCACTGATGACGAGGATGAACAGGAATGGCTGTCCGGCTACAATCTGCTCACTGGCAAGCCGGTTATTTTTGCGGCAAATGTGGCGGAGGATGATCTGGCGGATGACGGCGCCTCCAACAAATATGTGCAGGCAGTGCGGGAACTTGCAAAAGAGCAGGGCAGCGAGGTGTTTGTGATCTGTGCGCAAATTGAGCAGGAGATAGCGGAGCTGGAGGAGGACGAGAAGAGAATGTTCCTGGAGGATCTGGGAATTGTCCAGTCCGGTCTGGAAAAACTGATCCAGGCAAGCTACCGCATTCTCGGGCTGATCAGCTACCTCACCTCCGGGGAGCCGGAGACGCGCGCGTGGACGATCAAGGTCGGCACGAAAGCGCCGCAGGCGGCCGGAAAGATACATTCTGATTTTGAACGCGGCTTTATCCGCGCGGAAGTTGTAAATTATCAGGATCTTCTGGATTGCGGCAGCATTGCTGCGGCAAAGGAAAAGGGTCTGGTGGGACTGGAAGGAAAAGATTATGTGGTGAAGGATGGAGATGTGATTCTCTTCCGCTTCAATGTGTAAGCGGTCCTTTGCCGGCAGAAAAATGGAGTGATGAATTTGAGTGAAAAGACGGTTTGTTTTCCGAACCTGGGGCTTACATTTCAGAATGTAGGCAAGACGATCGATATATTCGGATATGAAATCGCTTACTATGGAATCATCATTGCCCTTGCGATGGCGTGCGGTATTACATTGCTGCTGCATGTGGCGAAAAAGACCGGACAGGATGACGACCAGTATTTTGATGTCAGCCTGATCACGATCATAATTGCGCTTCTGGGCGCAAGAATTTACTATGTAGTATTTTCCTGGGAATACTATAAAGACAATCTCTGGGAGATTCTGAACTTCCGGGGAGGCGGACTGGCGATTTACGGGGGCGTGATTGCAGGCATGCTCACCGTGTGGATCTACACGCGGGTAAAGAAGAGAAACTTCGGTCAGTTTGCAGACACTATCTGCGTCGGACTCGTATTGGGGCAGATTATTGGCAGATGGGGCAATTTTTTCAACCGCGAGGCATTCGGAGGCTATACGGACAACCTGCTGGCGATGGCACTCCCAAAAGAAGCGGTGCGTGCAGGCGAAATCACGCAGGAAATGCTGGAGCATATAAAAGTAGCTGACGGAGTGGAATTTATACAGGTTCATCCTACTTTTTTGTATGAATCCCTCTGGAATCTGGCTTTGCTGTTTTTTCTGCTGTGGTTTACCAGCCGGAAACATTTTCACGGTGAAGTGTTTTTGCTTTACCTCACAGGCTATGGCATTGGACGGGCATGGATCGAGGGGCTGAGGACGGATCAGCTTCTGCTGCCGGTAATTGGAATTCCGGTTTCGCAGGCGCTGTCGATACTGCTGGCGGTCACCTCGGCGCTCATCATTGCCGTTCGGAGAAGAAGAGAAAGGAACCAGAAAAAAGATGAACCAAATCGAAAGTCTGAAAGTACAGATTGAAAAGGAACGCCGGAAACTGGAGGAAATGCTCAGTACCATGACAATGACCATGGAGGATGTGCTGATGCAGAGCAGAAAACTGGACGGACTGATGGAGGAATATATCGGTCTTACCAACTAACACAAGATAATGTGCGCAAGTTTGCACCACACGCAACATACGGAAAAGTGCCCGGAAACGGGTACTTTTTTTATTGCCCAATATAAAAAAATGAAAAAAACACTTGTCATTTCCCTGAATCTGGTCTATTATTAATGTGTAAGTGGAGAGAAGTGGTGGATTGTGGTACAAAATGGGTGGAAAATCCCATCAATCCCCATCCGCATCAGAGGGATGCGGTACGAAAGCAGGTGTGTCATATGTTCATGGGCGAATACAATCATGCGATAGACACCAAAGGCAGGCTGATCATCCCCTCCAAATTCCGCGAGGAGCTTGGGGAAGAATTTGTGGTTACAAAGGGATTAGATGGCTGTCTGTTTGTATTTCCCAACGATGCATGGCACGAATTTGAGGAAAAGCTTCGTGCGCTTCCGCTTACTAATAAGAGCGCAAGACAATTTTCACGTTTCTTTGTGGCAGGTGCCACGCCGTGCGAGCTGGACAAGCAGGGGAGAATTCTTCTACCGGGAACGCTTAGAGAATTTGCTGGTCTGGAGAAAGATGTGGTACTGACCGGGATGCTCAACCGGATTGAAATCTGGAGCAAGGAAAAATGGAGCGAGAACAATTCATATGATGATATGGATGAGATCGCGGAACAGATGTCAGATATAGGGCTTGTCATATAGCCTGGGGAGGACTGTATGGAATTTAAGCATACCTCTGTACTTCTGGGAGAAACCATAGATGCTCTGAATATTCAACCGGATGGGGTCTATGTGGACGGTACTTTGGGCGGCGGCGGACATTCTTATGAAATATGCAGAAGATTATCCGGCAAAGGACGGCTGATCGGGATCGATCAGGATGCAGCTGCAATCACAGCGGCATCGGAGCGCTTAGGGGAGTTTAAAGATAAAGTAACGATCATCCGCAGCAATTACTGTGAGATGAAAGAAAAACTGGCTGGCATAGGAGTGACAGGCGCAGATGGAATTATTTTGGACCTTGGTGTTTCCTCCTACCAACTGGATACGGCAGACCGCGGCTTTACCTACCGGGAGGACGCTCCGCTTGATATGAGAATGGATCAGCGTCAGACGCGCACGGCGAGAGATATTGTGAACGGCTACAGCGAGATGGAGCTTTACCGCATCATCCGCGATTATGGGGAGGACAGGTTCGCAAAGAATATCGCAAAGCACATCGTGCGGGCAAGGGAAGAAAAACCACTGGAAACAACTGGGGAGTTAATTCATGTGATAAAAGCGGCGATACCGATGAAAGTCCGAGCGGTTGGAGGGCACCCGGCTAAAAAGACATTCCAGGCAATACGGATCGAGTTAAATAATGAACTGGGAGTTCTGTCAGATTCACTGGATGATATGATAGAGCTTTTAAACGATAAGGGACGCATTTGTATTATAACCTTTCATTCGCTGGAGGACCGCATTGTGAAGAACGGTTTCCGCAAAAATGAAAATCCCTGTATTTGTCCGAAAGAATTTCCGGTATGTGTGTGCGGCAGAGAGCCGAAGGGGAGAGTCCTTACCAGAAAACCAATTCTTCCGGGCGAAGAGGAATTAAAGGAAAACAGCAGGTCGAAGAGCGCAAAGCTGCGTGTCTTTGAGCGGCAAAAGTAGGAGGAAAATAACATGGCTGCACCGCGCAGAACGGCAGATCAGGGGCAGGTATTGCGTCAGCAGACCGGCCGCCGTTATACAACTACATATATAGACGGCAACGTGGTGCGCCATATCCAGACGGAACCGGGGCGGGAGCGTCAGCAGCGTGCGCGCAGACCGCAGGCGGTAAATACCCGCAGAAATAGGGAAAAGGCGCTGAACATGACGATGCCTTATGTGATGTTTCTCATGGTGGCGGCAGTCGCAAGTGTATTTTTATGTGTGCAGTATCTGCAGCTTCAGGCACTTGGTACAAACTACCGCAGCGATATCGCGGCGCTGGAGAGCACACTGAGTGAGGCGAAGCTTGCGAATGACAGTGCATACGAGGAAGCGGTTTCGTCCGTCAGCATGGAGGAAATCAAGGAGACTGCGATAAATGAACTCGGCATGGTTTATGCGAATGAGGGACAGGTGATCGTTTACAGCAGCCAGGATAGAGATTATATCCGGCAGTATGAGGAGATTCCGTAACAGTTTTGAAATGCTACGGGGTTTCGCAGGAATAGACGCTGCACCGGGGCAGTGAAGCAGGTGGATAGATGGCAGCAAGAAAAAAAAGAGAACAGAAATTTACGAAAGAAATGCAAATAAAGCTTATGGCGATATTTGCATTCATTTTATTACTGCTTGTTATTTTAAATCTTCTCATCGCCTACATCAATGCGAAGAGCGGAGAAAAATATGCAAAGCGGGTGTTGTCGCAGCAGACGTACGACAGCAAGACAATTCCCTATCGCAGGGGGGAGATTCTGGACCGGAATGGAAATATTCTGGCAAAGAGCGACAAAGTATATAATGTGGTACTTGACTGCAAGGTAATCAACAGTTCGGACGATTACATGGAACCGACCATCCGGGCGCTCACACAGGTATTCGGGCTGGATGAGGGGGAGATGCGCAGCCGCATTTCCAATGAGGAGACGAAAAACAGCCAGTACCAGATTGTAAAATACGGAATTTCGCTAGAGGAGAAGAACGCATTTGAGGATTACACGGATCTTTCGGAAGATCGTAGTCTCACACAGGCGCAGCGGACAGAGCTGGAAAATGTGCAGGGCATCTGGTTTGAAGAGGACTATGTGCGTTCCTATCCGATGAACAATGTTGCCTGCACTGTGCTAGGGTTTGCAAATTCCCTGAATGACGGTATTTTTGGGCTGGAAGCGTATTACGATGAAATTTTAAATGGCACCAACGGCAGGGAATACGGATATCTGAATGAGGACAGGGAACTGCAGGAAAATATCATTGATCCGAAGAACGGCAACAATGTTGTATCAACTATTGACGTTAATATCCAGCAGGTGGTGGAAAAATATATCGCGCAGCTGGAGGAAGAGAATAAAAACGGACCGCGGGAGGACACGCAGGGACACGCCAGTAAAAACACGGCAGTGATGGTGGCCGATCCCAACACCGGGGAGATTCTTGCGATGGCGACGGATAAAACCTTCGATTTAAACAATCCGCAGGATTTGTCGAGCTGGTATACGGAAAAAGAACTGGCGGCGATGACAGACGAGGAGAAGTCTGAGGCACTCAATGAGATGTGGTATAATTTCTGTGTCTCTGAGGCGTTCGAACTCGGTTCCACTTATAAGCCAATCGTAGTAGCGTCAGCGCTTGACAGCGGCAGCATTACAACAAATTTCAGTGTTACCTGCAACGGTTATCTGCAGCCGGTTGCGGAGGAGGATGCTATTGGCTGTACCGGCATTCACGGGGAGCAGACGCTTGGGGATGTTCTGAAGAACTCCTGTAATCCCGGTATGATGACGATCGGTATGGATATGGGTGTGGATACCTTCTGCCGGTATCAGGACATATTCGGTTTCGGAAAGCGGACCGGCATTGATCTGCCGAATGAAAACTCCGGCGATCTTCATGGAGTAAGTAAAATGGGGATTATGGAGCTGTGTACCTGTTCTTTCGGACAGGGCTTTACGGCGACTATGATCCAGGAGATGGCGGCGTTCTGTGCCGTGGTAAACGGCGGGTATTATTATAAGCCGCATATTGTAAAGCAGATCCTGGATGAGGACAACAGCGTGGTTTCCAATATTGGATCGCTGCTGATTTCCCAGCCGGTTTCAACAAAAACCTCTTATCAGCTCCGGGAGTATCTGAAATTGGTAGTTTCCGAGGGCACCGCGACGGACGCGCAGATCGCAGGCTATGACATCGGCGGAAAAACAGGAACGGCGGAGAAAATACCCCGCGGAAATGGAAAATATGTAATTTCCTACATTGCAGTGGCGCCGATCGATGATCCGAAGGTAGTGGTTTACGCGGTCATTGATGAGCCGAATATTGAGAACCAGGAGGATGGAAGCTACACGAAGAACCTTGTGAAAAATATTATGCAGGAAATCCTGCCGTATATGGGTATCTATCCTACCGGAGATCTTACGGAGGAGGAACAGCGCAGCCTTGGCATGCAGGTAAATAAGGAGCCGGAGACGGAGCTGGTGGCACAGTACGTGTACGATGAATGGGGCAATCTGATGTATGACGAGACAACCTGGGAGCCGCTTACGGAGATGGTCGCCGTAGAAACGACGGAGAGCGGGTATGAAGCGGAAAATGTGTACGGCAATGTTACTCCGCCGGCACCGTCAGATGATGGCACAGTGGATGAAAACTGGCTGGACGGTGCTAGTCCGGAAGAACTGATATACGAGTAATTGTGGACATAACTCCGCAGAAGGATTCATAAACTACAATGAATATCTTCTGCGGAGTTTTTTTCTTTGAGGCTGAAAACATTTCACAAAAAAAAGGTGGTTACTGTATTTTTCGTCTGCGTACTTGCACTGGCTTTTCTGGCGGGCAGACTGATTGATCTGATGCTGTTTGAATCGGAATATTACGCAAAAAAAGCGCAGGATCTGCACGAGCGTGAGCGCGATATCAAGGCAGCGCGCGGCAGGATCATTGATGCCTGCGGCAATGTACTTGCGACCAATCAGACAGTATGTACCATATCCGTCATCCACAGCCAGATTGAAGATCCGGAAAAAGTCATACAGGCGCTGACGGAGGAGCTGGGACTTTCTGAAGAGACGGTACGCGGCCGCGTTGAAAAGCGCAGCTCTATCGAGCGGATTAAGACGAATGTTGACAAGGAGATTGGAGATAAGATCCGTGAAATGAACCTGGCCGGCGTGAAGGTAGATGAAGATTTTAAGCGCTGGTATCCTTACGGCACGCTTGCTTCCAAGGTGCTTGGCTTCACCGGCGGTGATAATCAGGGTATCATCGGGCTTGAGGTAAAATATGAGGACATTCTGAAGGGGAGTGATGGAAAAATCCTCACGCTCACAGACGCGCGCGGCGTAGAGCTGCCGGAGGCGGGAGAAAGCCGCCTGGAGCCGGTTCCCGGGAATGATCTCTATATCAGTCTGGATGCCAATATCCAGAAGTTTGCCGAACAGGCTGCGTCGAAGGTAATGGAGAAGAAGAGCGCTGACCGTGTTTCGATTATCATCATGCGTCCGTCGGACGGAGAGATTCTTGCCATGGCCGATGTGCCGGAATTTGATCTGAACGATCCCTTTGAACTTAATACAGACACTGCGGGCACGACAGGGAACATAGAATCCGCCAAAGCCGCTGTCTTCCCGGAGGACGATGCTGTGACCGCCATGTCTGATACAGAGCGGCAGGATGCCTGGAATCAAATGTGGCGAAACGGCTGTATCAACGACACGTATGAGCCGGGCTCCACCTTCAAGATTATCACAGCATCTGCCGGACTGGAAGCAGGTGTCGTTTCGCTCACCGATCAATTTTCCTGCCCGGGGTACAAGATCGTGGAGGACCGCAGGATCCGCTGCCATAAGGTGGCAGGGCACGGCAGCGAGAATTTTGTGGAGGGAGCACAGAATTCCTGTAACCCGGTGTTTATTGAAGTCGGGCTGCGGCTTGGGGTGGAGCGGTACTACAGTTATTTCAGCCAGTTTGGGCTTCTTCAGAAAACAGGTATCGATCTGCCGGGTGAGGCGGCGACCATCATGCATAAGATGGAGAATATGGGGCAGGTGGAGCTTGCCACGGTATCCTTCGGGCAGTCGTTCCAGATCACACCCATCCAGCTTATCACTACCGTCAGCTCACTGATCAACGGCGGGACGCGCATTACGCCGCATTTTGGCGTGGAGGTGCGCGACAGTGAGGGCACGCTGCTGAAGGTGCTGGAATATCCCGCAGGGGAGCAGATTCTGTCGGAGGAGACCTCTGAAACGCTGCGCTACATTCTGGAGCAGGTGGTGGATGGCGGCTCCGGGAAAAACGCCTATCTGGAAGGCTACCATATAGGCGGCAAGACGGCAACCTCCGAGACGCTGCCGCGCAGCGCTAATAAATATATCTCGTCCTTCATCGGCTTTGCACCGGCAGATGATCCGCAGGTAATCGGACTTTGTGTCATTCACAATCCGCAGGGCGTTTATTATGGCGGGACAATCGCAGCCCCGGTCATCCGGGAAATTTTTGCGAACATCCTGCCGTACCTGGGAATTGAAAAAGACGAAGATGAGGCACAATAACTTTTGGTTGCCTGATAGAGAAAAAAGACTTATAATATGATATATATTGTCTTTTTCAGGAGGATGACAAAATGATAAGTATAGAAATTGTTTTATCGCTGTTGATTGCTTTTGCTATCAGCGTGATTTTAAGCCCCTTTGTGATCCCCTTCCTTCGGAAGCTGAAGGTGGGAAATACGGAGCGCACAGACGGGGTGCAGTCGCATTTGAAAAAATCCGGCACGCCGACCATGGGCGGGCTGATTATTCTGATCAGTGTGCTGATTACATCGCTGATGTTTATCGGGCGCTATCCGCGTATCATCCCGATTCTGTTTCTGACGCTGGGATTCGGGATCATAGGCTTTCTGGACGATTATCTGAAAGTTGTTCTGCGCCGCTCGGACGGTCTGATGCCGAAGCAGAAATTTATTCTGCAGATTGTGATCACCACGATTTTTGTGATTTACATACTGGTGGTCGATCCCGACAGCCTGCTGATTATGCTGCCGTTCACGGGTGGTCTGTATTTCGACTGCGTATGGCTGACAGTGCCGCTGGTATACCTGGTGGTGCTTGGTACTGTAAATGGTGTAAACTTTACCGACGGGCTGGATGGACTTGCCACGGGTGTTACGACGATGGTAGCAGTATTTTTTACTGTGGTTTCTATCGGCACGCAGGCGGGTATCGAGCCGATCACAGCGGCAGTCTGCGGCGCGCTGCTGGGCTTTCTGTTATTTAACGCGCATCCGGCGAAGGTATTTATGGGAGACACCGGCTCCCTTGCGCTTGGCGGTTTTGTGGCAGGCTGCGCTTATGTTCTGCAGATCCCGATTCTGATTCCTGTATTCGGATTTATTTACATGATCGAGGTGATCTCGGTGATTATTCAGGTTACCTATTTCAAGAAAACAGGCGGAAAGCGGTTCTTTAAAATGGCACCGATCCACCATCATTTCGAGCTCTGTGGCTGGTCTGAGACGCAGATCGTGGCGATTTTTACGGTGATCACAGCGCTGCTTTGCCTGATCTGCCTGTGCGGATTATAGGTTAAAAAGGACGGAGGAAAACAACATGGATTTACAAAATAAAAAGGTGCTGGTTTTCGGGACAGGCATCAGCGGCATTGCAGCGGCGCAGCTTTTGAAGAAGATGGGCGCCCTGCCGGTACTCTTTGACGGGAATGCGGCATTGAAAAAAGAGGAAATCTGCGGGAAGCTGGGAGAGACAGAGGCGGAAATCTATCTGGGAGAGCTGCCAGAGGACACGATGGCACAGCTTTCACTGGTGGTATTAAGCCCGGGCGTGCCGACCGACATTCCGCTCGTGAGCGCTCTGCGTAAACGGGGAATCCCCATCTGGGGCGAGATTGAGCTTGCATACGAAAACAGCCGCGGGGATGTGCTCGCTGTTACCGGCACAAACGGAAAGACGACCACGACCAGCCTGCTTGGTGCCATTATGGAACATGCGCGGGATTCGGTGTTTGTTGTCGGGAATATTGGTGTGCCGTACACGCAGATGGTCACGCAGACCACCGATGATTCCGTGACGGTTGCGGAGATCAGCAGCTTCCAGCTCGAGACCATCGAGGCATTCCGCCCGAAGGTCAGCGCGATTTTAAATATCACACCGGATCATCTCAACCGGCATCACACTATGGAGGAGTACATACGGGTAAAGGAGCTGATTACCTTAAATCAGACACCGGAGGATACCTGTGTATTAAATTACGAGGATGAAATTTTGCGGAAATTCGGCGAAAGCCTATCGTGCCGCGTCATATTTTTCAGCAGTCTGCGTACATTAGAAAAAGGAATTTCTTTAAATGGTGACAGGATCGAATACCGTGACGGAAATACAGTGATCCCCTTCTGCAGCACCAGGGAACTGAAGCTTCCGGGAAGGCATAACCATGAAAATGTGATGGCGGCTGCGGCGATGGCGTTGGCATACGGTGTTTCTGCAGAAGATATCTGTTATGTACTGAAGCGTTTTACGGCAGTAGAGCACCGCATTGAGTTCGTGTCTGAGGTAGACGGCGTTGCCTACTACAATGATTCTAAGGGAACCAATCCGGATGCGGCGATCAAGGGTATTCAGGCAATGGACCGTCCGACGCTGCTGATCGGCGGCGGATACGACAAGAATTCTGATTATGAGGAGTGGATACAGGCGTTTGACGGCAAAGTGCGCTATCTTGTACTCATCGGCCAGACGCGCGAAAAGATTAAGGCGGCAGCAGAACGGTGCGGTTTCACGAATACTGTGCTTGCAGATACCTTCGAGGATGCCTTTGCTTTCTGCGCTGAGCATGCACAGAAGGGTGATGCGGTGCTCCTTTCACCCGCCTGCGCAAGCTGGGGCATGTTCCCAAACTACGAAGTACGCGGCAAAATATTCAAAGAGCTGGTACACCGGCTGGAGCGCCGCCCGGCGCAGGGATAAAGCGCCGGTATGCGGCAGTACGCGCAGCAGAGATGCTGCCACGCAGAATGCCGCGCACTGGCTCCGTATCCGGACGGCGGAAAGAATTTTAGTGACAGGAGTGGTCTCTTGCATTCAGAAAAGAAAAATCTGGACTACACACTGCTGATAATTGTGCTTGCCCTGGTCATTTTCGGGCTGGTAACGCTGAAAAGTACAAGCGCATACAATGGCAGGGTCCGCTTTCTGGATGCCGGCTATTACTTCAAAAAACAATTATTTGCTACGGTGCTCGGGCTGATCGTCATGGGGATTATTTCACGCATGGACTACCATATATTTTCCAGATTTGCCGTCTGGGGCTATCTGGCATCCCTGGCGTTATCGGGTGCTGTATTGCTGGTTGGTGATTCCTACAACGGGTCGAAGCGCTGGCTCTCACTGGGACCGCTCTCGTTTCAACCCTCGGAATTTGCAAAACCGGCAGTGATTCTGTTTCTTGCTTACATCATCAGCACCCGCAGAAAAAAGCAGGGGAGCATTGCTCTGCTTCTCGGTGTCGTGGTGCTGGTGCTGCCGATCGTGGCACTGGTCGGCACAAACAATCTGAGTACGGCGATCATTATTCTGGGAATCGCTGTGATTCTGGCGTTTGTCTCGAATCCGAAATATCTGCAGTTTGTGTGGATCGGGCTGACGGGCATCGGTTTTATTGCTGTTTTTCTGAGCATGGAGCAGTACCGCCTGGAGAGACTTGCCATCTGGCGTAATCCGGAGGCTTATGAAAAGGGCTTCCAGACCATTCAGGGGCTGTATGCTATCGGCTCAGGCGGTCTGTTTGGCAGAGGGCTGGGCGAGAGTCTGCAGAAGCTGGGGTTTGTACCCGAAGCGCAGAACGATATGATTTTCTCCATCATCTGTGAGGAACTCGGGCTGATGGGCGCGCTGCTTCTGCTGTTTATTTTTCTGCTGATGCTCTGGCGGTTTATGGTAATCGCCACGCATGCGCCCGATCTGTTCGGCGCGCTGATCTGTGCCGGAATTATGGGGCATATTGCAATTCAGGTAATTTTAAACGTTGCGGTTGTAACAAATACGATCCCGAATACCGGTATCACGCTGCCATTTATCAGCTATGGCGGTACGTCTGTATTATTCCTTCTTGCGGAAATGGGGCTGGCGCTTTCCGTCAGCAGGTGGCAAAAAGGAAACTCCGGCATATACTAACGTATGTGTTGTATAGTGCGGAGGTAAGGGTGTGGATCGGATACAGACCAGGGGCAACATTCCGCTATGCGGAGAAGTGATAATACAGGGATCGAAGAATGCAGCTCTGCCGCTGATGGCGGCAGCAGTGCTTCACAGAGGAACGACGGTACTTCACCGCTGTCCGCAGATTCTGGATGTGGAATATATGAGTGAGATTCTGCGCGGGCTCGGCTGCATGGTACGGCGCGAGGGCGGAACGCTGATCATTGACGCGCGGGAGCTTTCTGCGTTTTGCGTTGCGCCGCAGTTTGCGACCATGCTGCGCGCTTCCGTGCTTCTGATGGGAAGCCTTCTCGGAAGATGCGGCTGTGCGCGTCTGCCTTATCCGGGTGGCTGTACGATCGGCCAGCGCCCGATTGATCTGCATCTGCAGGTCTTTGAGCGCCTGGGAGCGGTGGTTTGTCCGGAAGAGAAAGGTATCGGGGTATATGCTGACACACAGCTTCAGGGATGTAATCTGCAGCTTGCGTTTCCAAGTGTGGGGGCAACTGAGAATGCGATCCTTGGGGCGGTTCTTGCAAAGGGAACGACAGTGCTTGAGGGCTGTGCCACGGAGCCGGAAATTGCGGAGCTTTGCCGCTTTTTAAATCAGAAGGGTGCCAGAATCGAAGGGATTGGCAGAAGGAGGCTGACGATCACCGGTGTGACCTGTCTGCAGGATTCGCAGTATACATTAATGCCGGACCGGATCGTCGCCGGTACATATCTGCTTGCTGCGGCGGGCACCAGAGGGAATATCTCTGTGCGCGGCATCTGTCCGGGGCATCTTGGAGCGCTGACTGCGGTTCTGCAGAAAACCGGTGCGGAAGTGAAAATTCTGCGGGATGCCATCTGCATGAATGCGGGAGAGGCACATCTTCCGGTGCCCTCTGTGCAGACAGAACCTTATCCGGGGTTCCCGACGGATCTGCAGTCACAGCTTATGGTTTTTCTGACCGGAGCAGACGGGGAGAGCAGAATTGAGGAGCGGCTCTTTGAATCACGATTTCTGATTGCAGAGGAGCTGCGAAAAATGGGGGCAGAGATTGCCGTAGATGGGCAGTCGGCCGTAATAAAAGGGAAGAACAGGCTGAAGGGTGGCATTGTGCGGGCACAGGAGCTGCGCGGAGGCGCGGCGCTTGTGGCGGCGGGTCTGATGGCAGAGGGGGAGACCGTCATTCTTGGCAGTCATTTTATAAAAAGAGGCTATGAGGATATCTGCCGTGACCTTTCTGGTCTTGGGGCGGATATAAAAGAACTATGAGAGGTGTTTGAGCATGGAACTGCAGAGGAGGAAAAAACGGAATCTACTGAAGCTGCCACTGCTGGTTTTTTTTGCTGTAGTTGTTATTGGCTTTGCGGTGATTTTTGGGCTGTTTCACATCCGCACGGTGGATGTGACCGGCAATGAGTTCTACTCGGCGGAGGAAATCCGGAAAATGGTAATGTCAGATTCGCTGGCGGAAAATACGATTTACCTTATCTGGAAGTACAGCGATCCGGCGACAGCAGAAGAACTGCCATTTCTGAACGCGGTGGAGGTGACCATGGAAGAGCCGTGGCATGTGCAGATACGGGTGTATGAGAAAACGATTGCCGGCTATCTGATGTTTTCCGGTTCCAGGGTTTATTTTGATATAGACGGGAACGTGGTGGAGATCTCTGGTGAAGAGCGGGAGGGTATTCCGCCGGTTTCCGGGGTTTCTATCGGGCAGCCGGTGGTCGGTGAGGCGCTGCCGGTGGCGGATGAGACTTTTTTAAACGACATTATTTCGAATGCCCGTGCGCTGCATCAGAGCGGTCCAATACCAGATGAGATTCATTATGACGAGCAGCAGAAGCTGATTCTATATTTTGGCGGGAGCAGGGTGCTGATGGGAGATACCTCGTACATGGAGCAAAAGCTGGAGGAACTCGCTGCTATTTACCCGCAGATGGAAGGAATGTCCGGTACACTTCATATGGAAACCTATACGCCGGAGATCACTTCCGTCCGTTTTGTTCCGGGAGAGCGCGGCGGGGAGGAAGAGGAGCTGATTATCAATCTGAATAAGTCTGCAGAGGAGCCGGAAGCGGAAACAAACGAAGCAGGTGAGATTGTGCAGTCTGACAGTGAGAATGCAGCTCCGGAAAATTCCGCGGACAGCGGCGGCAGCGGATATGTGGAGGACCCCGGCAGATTCTCAAGCGATGCCAGCGGCAACCAGATCTATACCGACGAGGCGGGCAATGTTACCACAAATCTTGATAAGCCGTACCTTGGCGATGACGGGCAGATTATCAGTGACGGCTATGGCTACATTGACCCATATACGGGCGCGTATATCTTAAATCAATAGAATCTGTGAAGCCCGCACAAAAAACATTCAAAAAATACTTGATAAATTGCACGAAAACTTATATTATAGAAGAAATAGTGGGAAAATACTGTCATAGGACAGAGGACAAGAAGGAGGAAATACCTTGTTAGAGATTATGTCAAATGAAGCAGAGTCTGCGGCAAAGATTATTGTCATCGGAGTCGGCGGCGCAGGCGGAAATGCAGTCAATAGAATGGTAGACGAGGCGATTGCCGGTGTGGAATTTATCGCCATCAATACAGATAAACAGGCGCTGGATCTTTGCCGTGCACCGCATACGATACAGATCGGAGAAAAAGTAACCAAAGGACTTGGCGCAGGAGCAAAGCCGCAGGTTGGGCAGCAGGCAGCGGAAGAGAGCACAGAGGAGATCAAGCAGGCAATCACAGGTGCAGATATGGTATTCGTTACCTGTGGTATGGGCGGCGGAACCGGTACCGGTGCGGCTCCTGTAGTGGCAGGTCTCGCAAAAGAGATGGGTATCCTTACAGTTGGCGTTGTTACAAAGCCTTTCCGCTTTGAGGCAAAGACACGTATGAACAATGCGCTTGCCGGCATTGAGAAATTAAAAGAAAATGTAGATACACTGATCGTTATTCCGAACGATAAGCTTCTGGAGATCGTGGACAGGCGTACCACCATGCCGGAGGCGCTGAAGAAGGCGGATGAAGTGCTGCAGCAGGCGGTACAGGGCATCACGGATCTTATCAACTTACCCGCGCTGATCAATCTGGATTTCGCGGATGTACAGACTGTTATGACAGATAAAGGCATTGCCCACATCGGAATCGGACAGGCAAAGGGAGATGACAAGGCGCTTGAAGCAGTAAAACAGGCGGTATCCAGTCCGCTGCTTGAGACGACCATCAGCGGAGCATCCCACGTTATCATCAATATTTCCGGCGATATTTCCCTTATGGATGCCAATGACGCGGCAAGCTATGTACAGGAAATGGCAGGCGAAAACGCAAATATCATCTTCGGTGCTATGTATGATGATACATATGCCGATGAGGCAAGTATCACCGTGATCGCTACCGGATTGAACGAAGAGAAAACGGAGCAGGAGGCGGCTCCGAAGAAAACAGGTACTGGCAGAAGAATCGTTCCCGATTTTAATTACCAGGCAAATACCACCAGAACAGAAATGCCGTCTGGAATGCGTACACCGACACCGCTTGCCGGGCTGAACAACAGTGGTTCTTCCTCTGCAGGCAGGCTGCGCGCGCCGGAAGGAAAAGTGCAGGAGAGAGACATTCAGATTCCGGATTTCTTAAAGAGAAGATAAAAGCAGGACAGGCAGGGCTGCGCAGAAGAGGCGGCAGTCTTGCCTTTTTTGCACATTTTTATAAGAATATGTTTTTGGGGAAAGTGATAGTAAAGCATAGGATCGGGTATGAGGGATAAGTGATGAGTAAATTTATGAAAAAGAGCCTGGGCATTCTGGCGCTGCTGTTTGTATTTCTTGCGCTTCCGGCAGGGCAGGTGAAGGCGGAAAATATTGTAATTGTGATTGACCCGGGACATGGCGGCACGGAGAGCGGTGCGCACAGTACCTGGAATGGCGTGAATTATTACGAGGAGTTTCTGAACCTGAAGATTGCCCAGTACGCGAAGGCGGAGCTGGAGACCTACAGCGGCGTTACCGTCTATATGACGCGCACAACGAACATGGTCACTATGGATCGTGAGATGCGTGTGAAGTTTGCAAAAAGCCAAAAGGCAGACGCGCTGGTGAGCATTCATTTAAATAGCGGCGGCAAAGGAAAAATAAGCGGTGCGCTTGCTATGGTGCCGTCGCTGTCCGGCTATCCTTATGCGGAGGCATCGGAGTCACAGGCGCTTGCAAAAGTTATCCTTGCGCAGCTTCAAGGCAGTGTGGGTGTGAAAAACCGCGGCTTTCTGTATGATGACGAGCTTGGCATTATCCTGTACGGAATGAAAAAGCAGAATGAAACCATTAAAACTGCTATCGGTAAAAAGAAGGGCGTCGGTACATACCGCCTTCCAAGCATGATTATTGAGCATTGCTTTCTTGATAACCGCAGCGACTGCATCAATTTCCTGAGCAGTGAGGCAAAGCTGAAGAAATTAGGCGTTGCAGATGCCGCCGGAATTGCACGGTATTACGGACTGAAAAAGACTGGAACAGCTCCGGATCCGGCGCCTGTTGTAAAGAATGGCTGGCAGACGGAAAACGGAAAGAAGTGCTACTACATAAACGATGTAAAAGTAAAGAATAAGTGGAAGAAGATCAATTCAAAATACTATTATTTTGATGCCAATGGTTACTTAAAGACCGGACCGTTCAAGATAGGTAAGAAGATGTATATTACCGATGAAAATGGTGTGCGTCAGACCGGTCTTGTGGAATACAGGGGCAGGCATTATTATGCCGGCAGCAATGGGCTCCTCCGGACAGGATGGCAGATGATTGATGGCAGGATGTATTATTTCAGTCCAACAAGCGGCAGGGCATATAAAGGACTGAAAAAGATTGGAAAGCAGAAGTATTACTTCCATCCGGTCACCGGAGTGATGCAAAAAAAATGGGTGAAGCTTGCCAGCGGCAGGAAGATGTATTTCCGCAGCTCGGATGGTGCGCAGGTGAAGAGCAAATGGCTGAGGATCAATAAGAAGTATTATTATATCGGTCAGGACGGCTATGCTTATGTCAACACAAAGAAGCGCATTAGCGGGAAGGTATATAAGTTTAATTCTATCGGTGTATGCACCAACCGTAAATAATAAAATGGCAGAGCAGGGAAAAGACCCGGCAGATGTCAGAAGGAGGATATTATGAACAAACCGACACTGGTAATTATGGCAGCAGGAATGGGGAGCCGTTATGGTGGTCTCAAGCAGATCGATCCGGTTGACGAGCAGGGACATATCATTATGGACTTTTCCATTTATGATGCGGTCCGCGCCGGATTTGAGAAGGTAGTGTTTATTATCAAAGAGGAAAATGAGGCGGATTTTAAAGCGTGCATCGGTGACCGCATGGAAAAACAGGTGGAGGTGGCGTATGCTTATCAGCGTCTGACAGATCTGCCTGAGGGTTTTTCCGTGCCGGAGGGGCGTGTGAAGCCTTTTGGAACCGGACAGGCAGTGCTTTCTGCTATGGACTGTATTGATGGACCGTTCGCGGTAATTAATGCGGACGATTATTACGGTGTTAATGCTTACCGCATGATGTACGATTATCTGACGACCCATGAGGATGATGAAAAATACCGTTATGCCATGGTAGGCTATATTCTGGAAAATACGCTGACAGAGAACGGTCACGTTGCGCGTGGCATCTGTGTGACAGACGAGAACGGTTATCTGACAGATATTCATGAGCGCACGCGTATTGAGCGCCGCGGCAATGAGACGGCATATACGGAGGACGACGGGGCAACCTGGAATGTCATTCCGGCAGGCAGTATTGTATCTATGAACATGTGGGGCTTTGGCCGCAGCATGCTGCAGGAACTCAAAGACGGGTTTCCGCGCTTCCTGCAGGAAAGTTTGCCGGTAAATCCTTTAAAATGCGAGTATTTCCTTCCGTTTGCCGTAGACGACCTTCTTAAGGCAGGCAAGGCATCTGTGCAGGTGCTGGAGACGAAGGACCGCTGGTATGGCGTTACCTACAAGGAGGATAAGCCGGTAGTCGTGCAGGCGCTGCGCAATTTAAAGAAAGCAGGGCTGTATCCGGAGAAACTGTGGGAATAAAAAGAAATTAGAAAAGTATATACCATTTTCCATAAAAATGGTATATACTTATTTTGCAGGAAGAGACAGATAAACTGCAAAAAGAAAAACAGGGAGGAAGATCCAATGGCTATTTTAGTAACAGGCGGAGCCGGTTATATCGGAAGCCACACATGTGTAGAACTGTTGAATGAGGGCTACGAGGTTGTCGTAGTAGATAATCTGTATAATGCCAGCGAGAAGGCGTTGGAGCGTGTTGAACGGATTACAGGGAAAAAGCTGAAATTCTATAAGGTGGATCTGCTGGATAAGGAAGCATTGACGGAAGTATTTGATAAAGAACAGATTGAATCGGTCATCCATTTTGCAGGGTTAAAGGCAGTGGGGGAATCTGTTGCAAAGCCGCTGGAATACTATCATAACAATATGACAGGCACGTTTAATCTCTGCGACGTTATGAGAAAGCATGGTGTGAAGAATATTGTGTTCAGTTCTTCAGCTACGGTTTACGGCGATCCGGCGTTCGTGCCGATTACGGAGGAGTGCCCGAAGGGGAAGATCACCAACCCGTATGGTCAGACGAAGGGTATGCTGGAGCAGGTACTGACAGATTTGAACGTGGCAGATCCGGAGTGGAATGTGGTGCTTCTGCGCTACTTCAATCCGATTGGTGCGCATGAGAGCGGACTGATCGGTGAAGACCCGAAGGGCATCCCGAATAATCTGGTGCCGTACATCGCACAGGTAGCAGTCGGTAAACTGCAGGCACTTGGCGTGTTCGGAAACGATTACGATACGCACGACGGCACCGGTGTGCGTGACTACATCCATGTAGTAGATCTGGCAAAGGGTCATGTAAAGGCTATCGAGAAGCTGCAGAAAAAGGAAGGGGTGAGCATCTACAACCTGGGCACCGGAAAGGGCTACAGTGTGCTGGATGTGCTGCATGCATTTGAGAAGGCATGCGGCAAAGAACTCCCATATGTGATCAAGCCTCGCCGTCCGGGCGATATTGCAACCTGCTATGCGGATCCGACGAAGGCAAAGGAAGAGCTTGGATGGGTGGCAGAAAAGGGAATCGAGGAAATGTGTGCAGATAGCTGGAGATGGCAGAGCAGCAATCCGAACGGTTATGCCGATTAAGCTGTGCTGCATATACTGCGAAATAAGGAGCAGTTATGTTTGATATCCAAGAGGAATTAAAAAAACTCCCGGCAAAGCCGGGAGTTTATATTATGCACGACGAAAAAGATGCGATCATCTACGTCGGAAAGGCAATCAGCCTGAAGAACCGGGTGCGCC
>DKTR01000115.1 GCA_002473385.1 Lachnospiraceae bacterium UBA7225 | reverse complement strand
GTCAAAAAGCTCCTTATTCTCAAACGGATAATGATGCTGCGCAAACGGCATGGCGCCGGAATCGAACCAGCAGTCAATCACCTCCGGCACACGGTGCATCGGCTTCCCGCACTTCGGGCAGCGAATCGTGACCTCGTCGATATACGGGCGGTGAAGCTCAATCTCATCCGGGCAGTTATCCGACATTTCCTTAAGCTCCGCAATGCTTCCGACAGCATGCTGGTGCCCGCACTCGCACTCCCAGATATTTAGCGGCGTCCCCCAGTAGCGATTGCGGCTTATACCCCAGTCCTGTACATTTTCAAGCCAGTCGCCGAAACGCCCTTTCCCGATACTCTCTGGAATCCAGTTGATCGTGTTGTTATTCGCAATCAAATCCTCCTTGACCGCAGTCATCTTGATAAACCAGGACTCGCGTGCATAGTAAATAAGCGGCGTATCGCAGCGCCAGCAGTGCGGGTAGCTGTGTTCAAATTTCGGTGCATCAAAAAGAAGCCCTCTTTCATCCAGATCCTTCAGCACAAGCGGATCCGCTTTCTTTACAAAAATGCCGCCAAACGGCGTATCTTCCGTAAGATTTCCTTTGCCGTCTACGAGCTGTACGAACGGAAAATCGTATTTGCGTCCCACTTTTGCATCGTCTTCACCGAACGCCGGTGCAATATGAACGACACCGGTACCGTCGGTCAGCGTAACATAGCTGTCGCATGTCACATAAAAAGCCTTCTTATGCTGCTTCTGTGCATGTACGGCAGCACAGTCATAAAGCGGCTCATATTCTTTATATTCCAGATCTGTTCCCACATAAGTTTCCAGGACATCATAATTGTCCTCACCGAGTACTTTGTCACACAGCGCATGTGCCATGTAATATACACGGCCGTCCTCTTTCATTTTTACTTTTACGTATTCCTCTGCCGGATTTACGCAAAGGCCAAGATTGGAGGGCAGCGTCCACGGGGTGGTGGTCCATGCCAGAATATAGGCGTCCTCATCCTTCACCTTAAAGCGGACGATCGCAGAACGCTCTTTTACATCCTTATAGCCCTGGGCTACCTCCTGCGCGGAAAGCGGGGTACCGCAACGCGGACAGTACGGCACGATCTTAAAGCCCTTGTACAGAAGTCCCTTCTCCCAGATCTGCTTCAGCGCCCACCATTCTGATTCAATATATTCATCATGATATGTGACATACGGATCATCCATATCCGCCCAGAATCCGACTGTACCGGAAAAGTCTTCCCACATTCCCTTATATTTCCAGACGCTCTCCTTACATTTGTCAATAAAGGGCACCAGACCATACTCCTCGATCTGGTCTTTGCCATCCAGACCAAGCATCTTTTCCACTTCCAGCTCTACCGGCAGACCATGCGTATCCCATCCCGCCTTGCGCGGAACCATATAGCCCTTCATCGTACGGTATCTCGGGATCATATCCTTGATTACACGGGTCAGCACATGACCAATGTGCGGCTTGCCATTTGCAGTAGGCGGTCCGTCGTAAAATGTGTAGACCGGACCTTCCCTGCGGCTATCAATGCTCTTCTCGAAGATATGGTTTTCCTTCCAGAATTTCTCCACATTCTTCTCGCGCTCCACAAAATTCAGATTTGTTGAGACTTTGTCGTACATAAATGCTCTCCTTTCTTTCATAAAGCAGCCGTGCCGCCTCCAAAAAGCCGGATCTGCACAGCTTTATACTTTTGCGAAAAATAAAGCCCCCGTCCGTAAAAGGACGAGGGTCTCGCTATACCACCTGTTACAAAATACTAACATACGTGTCACTGCCCGCTTAAATAGAATCCGCACAATAACGTATATGCGCTCCGGTTAACGGTGGAAAACCGTCAGAATCTACTCACGCCCCCGGCGCTTTCCATCCTGCTGCTCGGAAGGGATATTCCACCTGTGTTACTTGCACCGGGCTTACACCCTCCCCGGCTCGCTGCAGCGTTCACGGCAGATGTACTGACTTCGTCGTAGCATGTAAAATATTCGCAATTATAATACCGTAAGAATCCCTTAAAGTCAAGAGTTTTCTTACTCTGTCGTTCAACCGCGCCGCATTGCCTGTAACAGTTCAGCCAGGCTGCCCTGTTACCATTGCCTGCCGCTCTCTGATATATTCTTCCAGAAAATCAACCGTCTTTTCAATGCCAAGCCGGCTGCTGTTAATCGAAAAATCATAATTCCGGGAATCGCCCCACTTACCCGCACAGTGGTAATTGTGATAGCGCTTGCGGTTCCAGTCCGCCATTTTCATTTTCTGTTTCGCCGCATCCTCTGCGAGATGATACCTCTCCATAACGCGCTGTATTTTACACTTTTCATCCCCCAGCACAAAAATCGACACCAGACCCGGATATTTCCGCAGCTTCGTCTCCGCACACCGCCCGACTATCACGAAGGACTTTCCCTCTCCTGCGAGCTTTTGCAAAAATTCAAACTGCATATCTGCCACATGATCCTCCATCGAGGTAGAATGCCCGCGCACCTTCCTGGAAAAAAGTCTGTTTTTGTGCTTTTCATCGTACATTTTCAGACTTTGTCCATCTACATTTTTTCCCTCTGCGATTTCATCCAGAAGATTATGGTCGTACAGCGGCAGCCCGAAACGCTCTGCAAGTGCCCCGGCGATCACATGACCGCCGCTGCCAAACTCCCTTCCGACGGAAATAATTAATTGTTCACCCATAAGTTTCTTCCCCCTGTCACATTTTCTCTAAAATTGCATCCTGGTTCTTATAAATCTCTCCAGCATATCCGCAGTTTTTTCCAATCCAAGCCGGCTGCTGTTGACAGACAGATCGTAGTTCCGGGAATCCCCCCACTGCCCCGGACAGAAGTAATTGTGATAGTACTTTCTCTCCCAATCTTCTTTTTTGCACATCTGCTGTGCCTCCCGCTCAGAAAGCCCGTATTTTTCCATGACGCGCTTCACCTTACATTCCATATCGCCCAGAATAAAAATCGTCACCAGACCGGGATTTCCCTTTAGAATCGTCTCTGCACAGCGCCCGACGATCACGAAGGATCTTCCATCCCGCTCCATCTGTCTGAGATAATCAAACTGCATTTGCGCCACATGCTCCTGGATGGAGTTCGAATGTCCGCGCACTGTCCGGGAAAACAGCCTGGATTTCGGTTTTTCATCGTATCTCTTCAGTTCCTCATGCGTAATGTCTCTTTCCTCAGCAATATGCTCCAGAAGATTGTAGTCGTACAGCGGCAGCTCAAACCTGCGCGCCAGGTTCTCGGCGATCACATGACCGCCACTGCCAAATTCACGTCCAACGGAAATGATCAGTTGTCTCTCCATGCTCTTCGCCTCCTAAAAATAACGCAGATAAATGCACACCATCGAAATCAGCACCACCAGAATTGTGGCAGGCGCCATATACCGGCAGTATCTGCCCCATCCGATCATATGTCCATTTTTCGCTGCCACGGAAATACCGACAACATTCGCCGAAGCCCCGATTGGTGTCGCGCTTCCCCCGATATCAGTTCCAATCGCCAGTGTCCACGCCAGCACTGGCAGCGCTACGCCCTGCGATGCCGCCAGGCTCTTAATAATCGGAATCATGGTTGCCGCAAACGGGATATTGTCCACAAATGCGCTGGCAACCGCGGAAATCCACAGCACAATAGCAATCATCAGCATTGCGTTGCCTTCGCTGATGTCAGCGATAAATCCGGCAATCACCTCCAGAATGCCCGTCTGCTCCAGACCGCCGACTACCACAAACAGCCCGATAAAGAATACCAGTGTCTTGTAGTCTACCTTTTTGAGCAGCACCACAGCATCCCTGCCCGCCGTAATCAGCGTAACAATACCGATAACCGTACCAATGGTGGAAACGGTAAGCCCCGTCTGCGCGTGCGTTACCAGCAGAACCACTGTAACTGCAAAGATCATGCAGCTAATAGTAAAATCCTTCTTATTTTCAATAGCGTCTCCCGGATTCAATGACGATACCTGCACATCCGTCTGCCCGCTGCCCAGCTCCCTGCGGAAGCATATGTAAAAATAAATGATGACAAATACCAGACAGATCAGGGCAATCAGTCCTGTGTTCGTCACAAAATCACTAAATGTATAGCCAAGGGACGTTCCGATAATGATATTGGGCGGATCTCCGCACATAGTTGCCGATCCTCCCAGATTCGCACAGAACACTTCTGCCAGAATCACCGGAACCGGATTAAACTGCAAAAGCCGCGCCAGCTCTACTGTAACAGCCGCCAGAAACAGAATTACAGTAATGCTGTCGATAAACATTGCCAGCACGAACGACATCATCATAAAGGTAATAAAAATCCGCACCGCTTTATATTTTACAAGCCTTGCGATACACAGGCAAAGCCAGCGGAAAAATCCGGCTCTTCCCATTCCCTCTACCATCACCATCATGCCTGTGATGAAAAAAATTGTTTCCCAGTTAATGCCTGCCGGACTCTCAGAAGTCTCTCCCGCCGAATACCAGAAGCCCGGCGTGAAGATACTGCCCACATTCAACGTATTGAGCACCGCCGAACCGCTGTGCATGCAGACACCGAATACAAGTATCAGCATCAGCAGACCGCACCCCAGAGATGCCACATGACGCTCTATTTTTTCTGATATGATCAGCGCAAACATTACAATAAAAATTGTCACAGCTACTATCTGTGCTACCATAAATTTTCCTCCTCAGTCAATTTCTTTTCCGAAAACACATTCGTTTTCCCAATCAGAAATGCTGAGGCTGCTCTTTTTACCATCCTGCCGGTGCGCATACCAGACAGCAATACTTCTGCCAGTGTTCTTCCTCACCTGCTCTGCGCAGCGCCGCTCAAACGATGCCAGCGCGCAGCACGGATATCCCTTCACCAGATTCAGAACATCCCTGCTCTCTGCAGTCTTACGGCTGCGGACCGTCCGCTGCATATAGGCATCCGGTGTCTCGTTTCCCATCTGTTCATCCGTACAGATTTCCCAGTCAACCAGCGGACGTTCTCCCCGTCTGATATGCCGGGCACATGCCTCCTGCTCCATGCCTGTGTATGAAAAATCAGCTTCCGCTTCTTCCAGGCACATTCCGGATAAGGTTAAAATCAATACAAGCAGACGGCACATCCATTTTCGTAATGTCAGACTATTCATAAACACACCTCTTCGACGCTATTATAATCATTTTTTTTGAAAAAGCAAGTAAAAATGTTTTTCGAAGTTTTTCTTGACATCTGCGAAAAGATACTATATAATTTCTGTTGTCGTAGAAGTGAGGATAAAGAATGATTTCGGTTTTTTATATCTCTCCTACCTGCCCAGATAGCTCAGTTGGTAGAGCAGAGGACTGAAAATCCT
>DKTR01000026.1:2081-5092 GCA_002473385.1 Lachnospiraceae bacterium UBA7225 | reverse complement strand
GCTCACGTGGGTTTAGACCTTTTGCCCCTGGCATTATGAAAATTTATATAAGGAGGACATTATGAAAGATCTCAGCAATAAGACACTTGGCATCATTCACGCATCCCATATCACGATCAAGGCAATGGAGCCATACATCCAGAAATACATTCCGGAAGTACAGATTATGCATCTGTGCGATGATACGATCCAGAGAGACAACATCAAAGCCGGAGCAGGAGTAATTCCGAAAGTAAACTATTTTAAGTTTGCACAGTATGCACACAACCTGGAGGAGGCAAATGTAGACCTGATCCTTCTGGCATGCTCCACTTTCAATTATGCAGCGGAGCTTGGAAGACCGCTGGTAGACACTCCGATCGCACAGATCGACCGTCCGATGATGGAAAAGGCAGTGCGGACCGGCAGGAAAATTGGTCTTTTGGCTACTCTGGCAACTACTGTACCATCTTCTGAAAGACTGCTTGACATTGCAGCTGCAGAAGCAGGTGTGGAAATCGAGAGAAAAACAGTCCTGTGCAGTGAAGCGTTCGAAGAGTATTCCAAAGGAAATATTGAGCGTCACAATGAGATTCTCGTAGAAGCGATTGACAAGCTGTCAGATGAAACAGACTGTATCGTTATGGCACAGTTGTCCATGTCCGCGCTGGCTCCGTTCTTAAAAGAGACAAAGGTGCCGGTATACAACAGCGGTGAGACAGGCTTTATAAGAGTTCGCGAGATGCTGGAAAATATGTAAATATACAAGGAGGTAAACACATGTTAAGTCAGACTGAAAAACAACATCTGGAACATGTAGCAAAGGAGATCAGGAAGGATATCGTAACGATGATCGGTGTGGGAAAGGCCGGACATCTGGGCGGGTCCTGCTCTCTGGCAGATATTGTAGCAGTGCTTTATTTCCACAAAATGAAACATGATGCCTCGAATCCTTCCATGAAAGACAGGGATCGTTTCCTGCTCAGCAAAGGTCATGCAGCAATCGTACAGTATGCTGCGTTAATGGAATGCGGCTATTTTGACAAGGAATCTTCCATACATACGCTGAAAAAACTGGGAAGCCATTTACAGGGGCATCCTGATATGAGAAAACTGGTGGGCATTGAGGGCAATACAGGATCTCTGGGACAGGGCGTATCACTGGCTGCAGGAATGGCGGCAGGCTTGAAAGCTGACGGTATTGATGCCAGGGTATATGTAGCGGTTGGTGATGGAGAACTGGCAGAGGGGCAGCTCTGGGAAGCGTTCATGTCAGCATCTAACTTTAAGCTGGATAACCTGAGAGTGATTATTGATCGTAACGGTTTGCAGGCTACCGGCAAAACAACAGAGCGCTTCAATATCGGTTCTCTGGAAGACAAGATGAATGCATTTGGCTTTGAAGTCTTTGTAATCAACGGGCATGACATGGATGCGATTGCGGATGCTTTTGACCGTGCAGATACGGTTAAGGGCAAGCCTGTATGTATCATTGCAGATACGGTTAAGGGCAAAGGTATTCCTTTTGCGGAAAATGTTGTGGGCTTCCATAACGGTACACTGACACAGGAGCAATATGATGAAGCGTTGCGCATATTAGAAGAGTAAGGAATAAAGTGCTGTTTTTCTACAGCAGAAAAGAGGAATTATGACAACACATAACCAGAGAAAAGAATATGGAAAGAAGCTGGTAGAGCTGGGTCGGAAGAATCCTGACATTGTAGTATTGGAAGCCGATCTGGGCAAATCTACTATGAGCTGCTTATTTGAACAGGAGTTTCCGGAAAGATATTTTGAAATGGGAATCGCAGAGCAGAATATGACCAGCTTTGCAGGCGGTCTGGCACTGACCGGCAAGATTCCGTTTACCAACACCTTTGCGGTATTTGCGTCAGGCAGAGCGTATGACCAGATCCGCCAGAGTATTGCAACTGCAAAGTTAAATGTAAAGATCGTAGGAAGCAGTTCCGGTATGTCTGATTTTGGTGACGGCGCTACACATCAGGCAATTGATGATATGGCAATCATGAGCGCGATTCCGAACATGACCGTTTTTACACCGTGTGATGGTATTGAGGTGGGAATGGCAGTAGAAGCAGCAGTTGCAACAGAGGGACCGTGTTATATCAGATTATGCAGAAATGATCTGGAAGATATTTTCCCGGCAGATGCAGAATATAAGGTTGGAGAGCCTGTTGTATTGCGGGAGGGAAGCGATGTTGCCGTATATACGCAGGGAATTATGGCACATGGTGCTTTAAAAGCCGCTGAAATGGCAGCGGCAGAAGGAATCAGTGTGAGTGTGATCCATATTCCGACTGTAAAACCGCTGAATGAAGAGTCTGTGCGCAAGCTTGCGGAAAGCAAGAAGGGTGTGGTCGTCTGTGAAGAGAGTAACATCCGCGGCGGATTGAATATGCTGATTGCTTATCAGCTGCGCGGTATGGGCATTCCGTTTGAGAGCGTAGCGGTAATGGATGTATTTGGACAGTCCGGATCAAATCATACAGAACTGTTAGAGCATTATGGTCTGGACGAGAAGCATATCTTTGAAAAAATTAAAAAAGCTGCAGGCAAATAAAATAAGACAGTCATCGTGATGCGGAAAGCATGGCGAGGGTAAATCGGAGGAAATTATGAAGCTTGGATTAATTGGACTTGGTATTATGGGTAAACCGATGGCGAAAAATCTGCTGAAAGCAGGGTATGAATTAAATGTTTGTGATCATAAGCAGGCTACTGTTGCGGAAATCGAGGAAGCGGGCGGCGTAGGATACCCAAATGGAAAAGAAGTAGCTGCAAACAGTGATATTATCTTTACGATGCTGCCGAATTCTCCACATGTAAAAACAGTTCTTCTGGGTGAGAATGGCGTGCTTGAAGGTTTAAAACCGGGCAGTATTATTGTAGATATGAGTTCCATTGACCCGACTGTATCTGTTGAACTGGAAAAAGAAGTTGTAAGTGCAGGCGGCGAAATGATTGATGCACCGGTAAGCGGCGGCGAACCGAAAGCAATTGACGGCACTCTT
>DKTR01000026.1:0-1765 GCA_002473385.1 Lachnospiraceae bacterium UBA7225 | reverse complement strand
CTTTTATGTGCGGTGGTAAAAAAGAAGTGTTTGATAAGGTGGAGCCGATTTTGCATAAAATGGGCAGTTCTGTTGTCCTCGTAGGAGAGATCGGAAGCGGCAACATGACGAAACTGGCAAATCAGATCATTGTAGGTGTGAATATTGCTGCACTTTCAGAGGCGATGGTTCTGGCTGCAAAATCAGGCGTTAATCCGGAAAATGTATACAAAGCAATCCGCGGAGGACTTGCCGGCAGTACGGTAATGGACGCGAAAGCACCGATGATTTTGGAGCGCAATTTCAATCCGGGCTTTAGAATTGAACTGCACATTAAAGACCTGACAAATGCTGTGAATGCATCGGAGGCAGTAGGCATGGATCTGCCAATGACGGCAAAGGTACTTGATATGATGAAAAAATTGGCAGATGAGGGTATGGGTAAATGCGATCACAGTGCAGTGGTTCGTTATTACGAAGAAAAAGAAGGCGTTGAAGTGAAGCGCTGAATAAATGATTTTTAAAAAGCGTTTGGAAAGGTACGGAATATGAAATTAGGATGCTGTTTAAATATGCTGGGAGATGCCGGGGATGTGATAGGACGAAAAGCAATGGGACTTTTATCAGAAACCGGGTACGACTATATGGAGCTTCCGCTGGCCCAGGTGATGGAATTAGACGACGAGTCCTTTGAGGAATTGCTTGTGCAGATCCGTGAGACCGGCATTCCCTGTGAAGCCTGCAACAACTTTTTTCCTGCGTATGTGAGAATCACAGGAAAAGAAGCGGACATGGAGAAAATTCGGGCTTATGTGGAGCGGGCGCTTGACAGAGCTGAACGCATGGGCGCGAAAGTGATCGTGTTTGGAAGCAGCGGGGCTAAGAATGTTCCAGATGGATTTGACTATGCAAAAGCGTATGAGCAGATTGTAGATACTCTTGTGCTTGTGGATTCCTGCATAGCGGACAGGGATATTCGTATTGCGATTGAACCTCTGAATAGAAAAGAGAGTAATATTATTCTGAATCTGACAGATGGCAGGAAGCTTGCGGAAGATGTAAAAGTGCGTGCGGGAAAAGATAAAACAGCGATTCAGCTTCTGGTAGATTATTATCATCATAAAATGGAAAAGGAGAGTGTAGATGCGCTGCAAAAAGCAGCAGATATGCTGATACATGCACATTTTGCAAATCCCGATGGCAGAATCTTTCCGGAAAAGCCATGCAGGGAATATGAAAAATTCTTTTCTGTATTAAAAGCGGGCGGATATAATGCACGCGTCAGCGTAGAAGCATATGCAAAAAATCCGGAGATAAGCATACCGAAAGCGGTATTTTTGAAGCAATATTTTTAGTTAACGGGGAAAAGCACCCGGATATTCACAGGCAGCTATGGGAGTTTCCGAATCAGACAAGGTTATTCTTATCAAAAGACTTTAGTCAATCATCAACAGGTCGATCAAAGCTCAGAATTGAGTGATGATCGGCCTGTTGAAATTGTGAATTGTGAAGGAAATCGCCTATCGTTAAAAAAATACTAGCCTTTTTTGAAAAGTTGTGGTATCATATCTCAATGACTGTGAATATGGGGACGTGCACCCATTTCAATCGAATGAATGTATGTTAAGGAGGAACTATCCAAGATGAGTTTGAAAGTAGAGAACTTAGAGCACAATATGGTAAAACTTACCATTGAAGTAAGTGCGGAAGAATTTGAGAAAGCAATGCAGAGCGCTTATTTAAAGAACAAAGGAAAGATCAACATTCCGGGATTCCGCAAAGGCAA
>DKTR01000082.1:5207-16554 GCA_002473385.1 Lachnospiraceae bacterium UBA7225 | reverse complement strand
GAGATCAAGCGTTACCAGAAGATCATCAGCAATAAGGATGCCATTCTTGCCGACGCGCAGACGAAGGCCGACGCCATCATGGCAGAAGCACAGGAGAAGCAGGCACAGATGGTGCAGGAAAATGAGGTGATGCAGGAGGCGATGAAGCAGGCGAATGCGCTTCTTGAGCAGACACGTCAGCAGGCACAGGAGATTCTGGACAATGCAACGCAGGATGCAAACAATATCCGCATGAGTGCGATCAGTTATACAGACGATATGCTGGCAAATCTGGAGCAGATCATGAGTCATGCAACGGATACGGTGAGTGCGAAATACAATACCTTTATGAGTTCGCTGCAGTCCTGCTATGATATCGTAACGAAAAACCGCCAGGAGTTGTCCCCGCAGGCGGGTTCTGCTTCTAATTATGCGGCAGCAGCGCTGGACGAGGAAGACGGATATGAGGAGGAGGATGCATAGTCCCTCAGAAGATATAACAGAGCGCCATGATAACCGCGATGGCTGTGATGGAGATTTTGGCGGCAAGATAGTTTCGCAGGGGAAGCCCGATATTTGCGAGCATCTGTGCAGACTGCGCTGTGCAGCATAGTCCGCCGAACGCAGACACCGCGATCAGCAGCAGATATTTTACAGGGAAGGACAGTGCAAGCGCTGAGATCCGGTGGATACCGCCGCTGATTTCTGTGATGCCGGACAGAAGTGCCGTAAGATAGGGTGAATTCAGCGGCAGTGTGTCGATCATGGCGGTAAAAATGGCAAACAGGATAATATATCCGCCGAGTTTTGTGATACTGCAGATACTGTCTGTGATAGAGGCATCGACCATGGCAAATGTGATTGCTGTGGAGGGTGCCTTGTTTTTTGCGATATGGGAAGCCGCCGGCTGTTCTTTGTGCATGCGGTAGCGGTGATTGGAAAATAACCCATACAGCAGCGGTGCACAAAACAGTATGACAAGCGTAGGCAGCAGCAGAGTCCGGGATTCCAGATGTTTCATCACCAGAAAATTTGTCAGAAAAGCAGGGCTGATGTTATTGATAAATACGGCGAGATAGGAGGCTTCTGCCTGTGAGATCTGCTCATTTTGCCGAAGATCGGAGAGCACTTTTGCACCCATTGGGCAGCCGCAGAAAAATCCGACCAGAAGAGCGTAGGCACCGCAGGGGGAGATGGACAGGAGGGCGGTCAGAGGGCGCGTGATGCCCTTTGCCAGGAAAAAGGCAAGATTTGAAGAAAGCAGCAGGTGCGAGAGGATCATCACCGGAAACAGGGTAGGCACAAGTGTTTCATACCAGAGCAGCAGTCCGGAACTGGCGGCATGGAAGCTCTCCTGAGGAAATAGAAGTACAAAGAAGAAAGCGGAAGCGGTAAGAATGCCGAAATATAAATTTTTCATGAATAACCTCTCTGGAAAACTGAATAAGTTGAACAGGGGGAAAGGATGTGTTATACTTTATTTATACCCGGCGCAGATTAGAACGTGCCGGGAAAAGGAAATTTATAATTTTAAGAAAGCAGGAAAGCAGCATGGAAATACAGATTTGGAGGGATTTGTTAGATCCATACGATTTGGCAGTGCGTGAGCTGACCACGAAATTTGAGCATTTACGTTATGAGTATAAATCGCGCGGGCTGTATTGCCCGATCGAACAGGTTACAGGACGTGTAAAGACGATTTCCAGTATTCTGGATAAGATGCAGAAGAAAAAAATTGAGGTGTCAGAAATTGAGGAACGCATGGAGGATATTGCCGGTATTCGTATTATCTGCCAGTTTGTCGAAGACATTCCAAAGGTGGTAAATCTGATCCGCAGCCGCGGCGATATGTCTGTAAAGCATGAAAAGGACTATGTTACCAACGCCAAAACAAGCGGCTACCGCAGCTATCACGTTATCGTGAATTATGGGGTGGAGCTGATGAATGGTCCGAAGACGATACAGGCAGAGATCCAGATCCGCACGATGGGGATGAATTTCTGGTCGACCATCGAACACTCGCTGCAGTATAAATACAAACAGAATATACCGGATCACCTTCGTGAGAAGCTGCTGAAATCGGCGGATGCGATTGTTGTTCTGGATAGCGAAATGTCTTCTGTGCGTGATGAGATCATGGATGCGCAAAATTCCATGCAGCATCAGATGAATCTGGTTGCAGAGATCTTAAATAATATCCAGAACCTTTACAAGTATGCGAATAAGCGGGAAATTTCTAAGATCCAGGAGGAGTTTTATGAGGTATACGGGGAAAATGACCTGGAAAAGCTGGAGCGCTTTCATCGGCAGCTTGATATAATTTCGGAAGGATACCGGGCGCAGGAGCTGAATTTTTCCTGCGGGGAAGTGACGTAAAGATGGTACTGCCAGAGAGTTTTGAGAAAAATATGAAGCAGCTTCTGAAAGAAGCGTTTCCGGATTACATAGAAAGCTTTTCACAGGAAAGTGTGCAGGGAATCCGGGTGAATACCGGAAAGATCCCGGTGAACAGGTTCCGGGAGATCTGTCCGTTTCCGCTTGCGGCGGTTCCATGGACTGAGAATGGGTTTTATGTGACGGCGGATGCTGCGGTAACAAAGCATCCCTATTATTATGCGGGGCTGTATTACGTACAGGAGCCGAGCGCCATGCTTCCGGCAGCGCTTCTGGGGGCAGAGCCGGGGGAGCGGATACTGGATCTGTGTGCGGCGCCCGGCGGAAAGGCGACGGAGCTTGGGAGCCGTCTGGCGGGGAAGGGCGTGCTGGTTGCCAACGATATCAGCGCCTCCCGCGCGAAGGCACTTCTGAAAAATCTGGAGCAGCATGGTATTGGAAATATATACGTGTGCAGTGAAACGCCCGAAAAATTGCAGGAGATCTATCCGGCATATTTTGACAGAGTTCTTGTGGATGCTCCCTGCTCCGGGGAAGGAATGCTGCGAAGAGAGCCGTCCATGAAAAAGTCATACGAGGTGCATGGACCGGATTACTATGCGCCGCTTCAGCGGGAGATTGCGGAGGCGGCGGTGAAAATGCTGCGGCCGGGCGGAAGAATGGTCTATTCCACCTGCACATTCTCGGAAAAAGAAAACGAGGAGACTGTTCTGGAACTGCTTGCGCATTACCCGGAATTGCGGCTGGTTGCGGCAGAGGTTCCGGGCAGTGAAGATCTTCCGGAAAAACTGGCAGGCTGTGTACGCCTTTATCCGCATCGCGTCAGAGGCGAAGGACATTTTGCCGCCGTGCTGGAGAAAACATCCGGGTGTGCAGCCAGGGATGGTGGTGACGAGGTGCTTCCCTGCGATCAAGAGGCTGTCTTTGGCGGGAAAACAGCCGGACGCATGCCGGGCAGGTATCAGATCGGGAAACAGAATGGGATACCGGAGCAGTGGCAGGAGTTTTCAGAACATTATCTGGAGAAAAATTTTGCAGACTGGCAGATTTTTTCCTTGAAAGAGCGTCTGTATGCGCTGCCGCCGGATTCAGCGGCCAGCAAAAAGCTTCGTTATCTGCGTACCGGGTTATTCCTGGGAGAATGCCGGCAGCATGGTTTTGAACCGTCGCAGGCGCTTGCCATGTATCTGAAGAGGCAGGAAGTGAAAAACAGCGTTTCGTTTACGGCACAGGATGCACGCACCGTGCGTTATCTGAAGGGCGAAACCATTTCTCTGACGGAGGAGGAAGCAGATGCAGCCGGAAATGGATGGATGCTGGTGTGTACAGACGGCTTTCCGCTCGGATGGGCAAAATGCAATAACGATATGCTGAAAAATAAATATTATGCCGGGTGGCGGATGCATTAGAGCCGGATGAGATGGAGAATACGGAAAATGGAAAGAATCAGACTGGATAAGCTGCTTGCGGCGGGCGGCGCAGGTACGCGCAGTGAAGTGAAAAGCTTCATCCGCAAAGGACAGGTGACGGTAAACGGAGCGGTCTGCAAAAATGCGGACGGTAAGGTGGATGCCCAAAACGATGTGATCTGCCTGGACGGCCAGCCGTTGACCTATACGGAATTTGAATATCACATGCTGTATAAACCGGCAGGCTGCGTGACGGCGGCGCGGGACAGCCGCTATCCGACAGTGATGGATTACATTACTTCTGCGCGCAAAAAAGAGCTGTTTCCGGTGGGCAGGCTCGATCTGGACACGGAGGGTCTTCTGCTGATTACCAATGACGGGAATCTTGCGCACCGGCTGCTTGCGCCGGGCAGGCATGTAGATAAGACCTACTATGCCCGTATACAGGGAGAGACGACGCAGGAGGATGCTGTGCGGTTTCGCGAGGGCATTGATATCGGGGAAGACCGTCTGACGATGCCGGCTTTGCTGGAAATTCTTACGGCCGGACCGGTATCGGAAGTGCGTGTGACTATCCAGGAGGGAAAATTCCACCAGGTAAAGCGGATGTTTACGGCAGTCGGAAAACAGGTGCTTTATCTGAAGCGGCTGCGCATGGGAAGCCTTGTGCTGGATGGGGGACTGCAGGCGGGAGGGAGCCGTCTGCTCACACAGGAGGAAATAGACGATTTACGGAAAGGGGCACTGCATGAATAACGGATTTTTGCCGGTTTCCAGAGAGGATATGGAGGCGGCAGGGATAGAACAGCTTGATTTTGTACTCGTGACCGGGGATGCCTATGTGGATCATCCCTCTTTTGCGCATGCGATTATCAGCCGTGTGCTGGAGGCGAACGGCTACCGGGTGGGAATTATCGCACAGCCGGACTGGAAGGATGACAAAAGCATAGCTGTTCTGGGAGAGCCGCGGCTTGGTTTTCTGGTTTCCTCCGGAAATATGGATTCGATGGTGAACCATTACAGCGTGTCAAAAAAGCGCAGAAAGACGGATGCGTTTACGCCGGGCGGTGTGATGGGAAAGCGCCCGGATCATGCGACAGTTGTCTACAGCAATCTGATCCGCCGCAGCTTTCGCAAAAAACCGATTATTATTGGCGGGATAGAGGCAAGTCTGCGAAGGCTGGCGCACTATGATTACTGGTCGGATTCCCTTAAACGCTCCATCCTGCTGGATTCCGGGGCGGATCTGCTGTCCTACGGGATGGGGGAGCGGTGTATCGTGGAAATTGCCGATGCACTGGCTGCCGGGATAGCCGTGCAGGATATCACGTTTATTGACGGGACAGTTTACAAGACAAAGGATCTTTCCGGCGTATATGATGCCGAACTGCTGTGTTCCTATGAGGATTTGAAGGCGGATCGCATTAATTATGCAAAAAGCTTTTACACGCAGTACTGCAATACCGACCCGTTTTCCGGGAAGCGTCTCGTTGAGCCGTACCCGAACGGTATCTATGTGGTGCAGAATCCGCCTCAGAAGCCGCTCACAGAGGCAGAGATGGACCGGGTGTATGCGCTGCCGTATCAGAGAACATATCATCCGTCCTACGAAAAAGAAGGCGGGGTGCCTGCCATCGAGGAGGTAAAATATTCTCTGATCAGTAACCGTGGCTGCTTCGGCGGCTGCAGCTTTTGTGCGCTGACTTTCCATCAGGGCAGGATCATCCAGACGCGCAGCCATGAATCATTGCTCGCGGAGGCAGAAAAATTTATCTGGGATAAGGATTTTAAAGGCTATATTCACGACGTGGGAGGACCGACTGCCAATTTCCGCCATCCGGCATGTGAAAAGCAGCTCACAAAGGGTGTATGTCCGAAGAAGCAATGTCTTTTCCCGCAGCCATGTAAAAATCTCATCGCCGATCACAGTGATTATCTGGCGCTTCTGCGGAAGCTTCGCGCGCTTCCGAAGGTGAAGAAGGTGTTTATACGGTCCGGCATCCGTTTTGATTATTTGCTGGCGGATAAGGATGATACGTTTTTCAAAGAGCTTGTGGAGCATCATGTGAGCGGGCAGTTAAAAGTCGCTCCGGAGCATGTGTCGGATGCGGTGCTTGAAAAGATGGGGAAGCCCCAAAATGACGTTTACAGACGGTTTGTGCAGAAATATCAGACGCTGAATGCAAAATGCGGCAAAAACCAGTTCCTGGTGCCGTATCTGATGTCCTCGCATCCGGGATCGACTATGAAGGAAGCGGTGGAGCTTGCGGAATATCTGCGGGATCTGGGTTACATGCCGGAGCAGGTGCAGGATTTTTATCCGACGCCCTCCACCATCTCCACCTGCATGTACTATACCGGTGTTGATCCGCGCACGATGGAAAAGGTGTATGTGCCGGTAAATCCGCATGAGAAAGCAATGCAGCGCGCACTGATCCAGTACCGCAATCCGCAGAATTACGAGCTGGTAAAAGAGGCGCTGATCCGTGCGGGACGTACCGATCTGATCGGTTTTGACAAAAAGTGTCTGATCCGTCCGCGCCCCGGGAGAGTATTCGATGGGAAAAAGACATCTTCCGGAAATACGGCACCGGCGGGCAGAAAACAGACTGCCGTACACACAAAGAAAAAAACAATCCGAAATGTGCATAAGAAGGCGAAATAATGAAGAAGAAAGCAAAAGGTACCTACGGCTATATTAATTACGAAAAGAAAAAACGGATTCTGCTTACGATTGTCCTGTTTGCGATACCGATTATGATTTATGTGACCGGGTATCTCCAGACCGGTACCAGGAAAAATCTGTTTACATTTGTAGCAATTATGGGCTGTCTCCCGGCGAGCAAGTGTGCAGTCGGCATGATTATGATCTGTCTGCAGAAACCGATGAAGGCGGAGCTGTACGAACTGTTCCGCACACATATTAAGGATCTGACTGCTCTCTATGAGACGACTGTCAGCTCAGAACAGAAAAATTTTCCTCTGCCGTGCATCGTAATCTGCGGTCAGAATGTAATCTGCTATAGCGAAGATACGAAGATCGACAAGGAATTTGTGCAGCAGCACATTAAAAAAATTCTGCAGGGGAATGGCTACCGCTCCAATGTGAAAATTTTTACAGAGCAGAAGCCTTTTCTGCGCCGGGTAGACGAGCTTTATGCGAACCGGGAGGAGCTGGAAGCATCTGCGCCGTTCAAGCCGGATGAACGCTATCCCGACGCTGCCAGAGATGAACTGGTAAAGAGCGTAATTCTGTGCATCTGCATCTGATTTGGAGGAAGTATGAAGGAAATTATCGTGCAGGAAAATGAGGCGGGACAGCGGCTGGACAAGCTGCTTGCGCGGTATCTGAGCCAGGCCCCGAAGAGCTTTCTTTATAAAATGATGCGCAAGAAAAATATTACGCTGAACGGAAAAAAGCCTTCCGGGAATGAAATAACGGAAAAGGACGACTGTATCCGTATTTTTGTGTCAGACGAGACGTATGAAAAGTTTTCCATGAAAGAGAACACATCACCGCTCAGAAAGACAGAGCCGCTCCTGCCGGAGCAGATCATTTACGAGGATGGCGATATTCTGATCCTTAATAAACCGGCGGGGATGCTCTCGCAGAAGAGCCGCCCGGAGGATGTGTCTGCAAATGAGCGTTTCCTGTCCTATCTGCTGCAGACAGGCAGGCTGAAGGAGCAGGAACTTCAGACCTTCCGGCCGTCTATATGCAACCGTCTGGACCGCAATACGAGCGGTCTTTTGATCGCCGGAAAAACTCTGGCCGGATTGCAGGAGATGGCGGAGGCGCTGCGCAGCCGCAGTCTGCACAAGTATTATCTCTGCCTTGTGGCAGGCAGGCTCACGGAGCAGCAGCGGCTGGAGGGCTTTCTAGTAAAGGACAGGCAGATAAACAAAGTGAAGGTTTCAGCGTCTGACCGGGGCGATAAGGAGGCGAAACCGATCGTCACGCAATATACGCCGCTCTGGACGGACGGCAGAGTGACTCTTCTGAAAATCTGGCTGATCACCGGACGGACTCATCAGATCCGCGCACATCTCGCCAGCGCCGGACATCCGGTTATCGGGGATGAAAAATACGGCGACAGGCAGCAAAATGGCTTTTATCAGAAAAAATATCACTTAAAATGGCAGCTCCTGCACGCCTATCAGATGAAAATGCCGCCTCTGACGGGTACGCTTGCACATCTTTCCGGCCGGGAATTTATTGCACCGCTGCCGGAAAATTTCCGGAAAATACTGGCGGACGCAGGCTGTGACATGATGGATACGGACGCCTGGCGGCAGACAGACTGAAGAATGTGTGGCAGGACATGAGTTGCCATGCATCTGAAGGGAGCTGCCGGTGGCAGGTCCTGCAGGTGCTATGAGTAATACATGGGAGGAATCAAATGGCGACCTGGAATTCACGGGGGCTGCGCGGCTCCCTTCTGGAAGATCTGATTAACCGGTCAAATGAAACCTATCTGGAGAAGGGACTCGCGCTGATCCAGAAAATACCGACACCGATCACCCCCATTAAAATTGATAAGGAGAACCGCCATATTACGCTGGCGTATTTTGACCAGAAAAGTACAGTGGATTATATTGGCTGCGTGCAGGGAGTACCCGTTTGTTTTGACGCCAAGGAATGTACGACGGATACTTTTGCACTGCAGAATATTCATCCGCATCAGATACGTTTTATGGAGGAATTTGAAAAGCAGGGCGGGGTCTCTTTTTTGATTATTTATTATACCGGGCGGGATGAAATATTTTATCTGCCCTATGCTGATATCAGACGGTTCTGGGACCGGAAGGAAGCAGGCGGGCGCAAAAGCTTCCGCTATGAAGAGCTTGACCGGGATTATCTGCTGCACCGCGGACACGGTGTACTGGTTCCCTATCTGGAGGGTCTGCAGAAGGATTTGCTGAAAAGGGATTGACAATCTGCGCTTCTGTAGTATAATAAACGGGTAATTTAACGAGTTATCACTGCACTGCAATAAAGCAAAATGGAGAGGATTATGAATCAGAGATTATTACATACGCCGGAGGGTGTCCGTGATATATACAATGGAGAATGTGAGCGCAAGCTGCGCCTGCAGAAGGATCTTCATGATGTGCTGAAGTCTTACGGCTGCCGGGACATTGAGACACCGACCTTCGAGTTTTTTGATGTATTTGGGAGCGATGTCGGCACGATCCCGTCGCGCGAGCTGTACAAGTTTTTCGACCGGGAGGGAAACACGCTGGTGCTGCGCCCGGATATCACACCGTCCATTGCACGGGCTGTCTCCAAATATTTTGATGGTAAAAAAGAGGTGCTTCGCCTCTGCTATGAGGGGAAGACCTTTATTAATCATTCCAGTTATCAGGGACGTCTGAAGGAGAATACGCACATTGGCGCGGAGCTGATTGGCGCGGACAATGCGCAGGCAGATGCCGAGGTTATTGCCATGGTAGTGGACTGTCTGAAAAAGGCCGGTCTGGAGGAATTCCAGATCAGCATCGGGCAGGTGGAATATTTTAAGAGTATTCTGAAGGATATGGATATTGAGGAGGAGACGGAAGGGGAGCTGAAGGATTTCATTTCAAACAGGAATCTGTTTGGCGTGGAGAGTCTGCTGTCCGGTATGGAGATGGGAGAGCGGCAGAAGGAAGCACTGCTTTCGCTGCCGTCGCTGTACGGTTCTGTGGAGATCCTCGAGCGGGCTCATGAGCTTGCCTGCAACGAAGGCGCTGACCGCGCAATTGTCCGGCTGAAGGAGATTTATCAGATTCTGCAGTATTATGGTGTAACAAGATACGTCAGCTTTGATCTGAGCATGCTGAGCCGTTACAACTATTACACGGGAATCTTCTTCCGCGGCTATACATTCGGAACCGGCGATGCGGTTGTAAAGGGCGGACGCTATGATAACCTTCTTGCTCATTTTGGAAAGGATGCGCCGTCCATTGGATTTGTCGTTGTGGCGGATGAGCTGCTGGCGGCACTTGGACGTCAGAACATCGTACCAAAGCTGTCAGAGGCTCCGGTGGAGATCTGCTATAGCGCGGCAGGACAGGAGGCAGCGATTAAACAGGCACAGGCGCTCCGTGCAGAAGGAAAAGCCGTTGTGCTGAAGCTGGAGGAATGCGTATGAGATATCTTACATTTGCCCTCACCAAGGGGCGGCTTGCCAGACAGACCCTGGAGCTTCTGGAAAAAAGCGGGATTACCTGTGAGGAAATGAAGGATCCCGGTACCAGAAAGCTTATTTTTACAAATGAAGAGTACAAACTGAAATTTTTCCTGGCAAAGGGACCGGATGTACCTACCTATGTGGAGTATGGCGCTGCCGACATCGGAGTGGTCGGAAAGGATACCATCGACGAAGAGGGACGCAAGCTCTATGAGGTGCTGGATCTCGGTTTTGGAAAGTGCCGGATGTGCGTCTGCGGACCGTCAGGAGCAAAGGAGCTTCTGCAGCACCAGGAACAGATCCGGGTAGCGACAAAATATCCGCATATTGCGAAAGAGTATTTTTACAATAAAAAACATCAGACAGTTGAGATTATCAAGCTGAACGGTTCCATAGAACTGGCACCGCTTGTCGGTCTCTCTGAGGTGTTTGTCGATATTGTAGAGACCGGCTCCACGCTGCGGGAAAACGGGCTGGAGGTTCTGGAGGAAGTCTGTCCGCTTTCTGCCCGTGTGGTGGTGAACCGTGTCAGCATGCAGATGGAGAGCGTGCGCATTACGAAAATACTGAATGCACTAAAAGAAGCATTGCAGAAGAGGTGATCAGATGAGAATTATTACTTTGACAGAAGAGAGCAGAAAGAATCTTCTAGAAAATTTATTAAAGCGCAGTCCGCAGAATTACGGAGAATACGAGGACCGCGTTGCAGAAATCGTTGAAAATGTCCGTGCACGCGGGGATGAGGCTGTATTTGCCTACACAGAGCAGTTTGACCATGCTGTGATTACGGCGGAGAATATACGTGTGACGGAGGAGGAAATCGCGCAGGCGTACCGGGAGGTAGATGCGCAGCTTCTGGAGGTTATCCGGAAGGCGCTTGTCAATATCCGCGCCTATCACGAAAAGCAGAAGCATTATAGCTGGTTTGACAGCAGACCGGACGGGACGATGCTTGGGCAGAAAATTTCCGCACTGGCGCGTGTCGGCGTATATGTGCCGGGTGGGAAGGCGGTATATCCGTCCTCGGTGCTGATGAACATTGTTCCGGCAAAGGTGGCGGGCGTCGGACAGATTATCATGACAACGCCCTGTAATGCAGAAGGAAAAGTAAATCCGACAACGCTGGTTGCCGCAAAAGAGGCTGGCGCGGATGAGGTTTACAAGGTGGGCGGCGCCCAGGCAATCGCAGCGCTGGCCTTTGGAACAAAGTCCATTCCGAAGGTGGACAAAATTGTGGGACCGGGCAATATCTACGTGGCGCTTGCAAAGAAAGCGGTGTATGGCTTTGTAAATATTGATTCTATTGCGGGTCCGAGCGAGATTCTGGTGCTTGCTGATGAGAGCGCCGATCCGCGCTATGTGGCTGCAGACCTGCTCTCACAGGCGGAGCAT
>DKTR01000082.1:4543-4895 GCA_002473385.1 Lachnospiraceae bacterium UBA7225 | reverse complement strand
GCTCTCACAGGCGGAGCATGATGAAATGGCATCTGCCATTCTGATCACTACCAGCCGTGCACTTGCAGAAAAGGTATCTGCAGAGGCAGAGCAGTTTGCCGCAGTGCTTTCCAGAAAGGAGATCATCCGCAAATCACTTGATAATTTTGGCTATATTCTGGTGGCGGATGATCTGGAGACAGCAATCGCAGCGGCAAATGAGATCGCGTCTGAGCATCTGGAAATCATGACGGAAAATCCGTTTGAGGTGATGACAAAAATCCGCAATGCCGGGGCAATCTTTATCGGACCGTACAGCAGCGAGCCGCTTGGCGATTATTTTGCCGGTCCGAACCATGTGCTGCCGACAAAC
>DKTR01000082.1:3998-4244 GCA_002473385.1 Lachnospiraceae bacterium UBA7225 | reverse complement strand
CCGAACCATGTGCTGCCGACAAACGGGACGGCCAGATTTTTCTCGCCGCTGAATGTTGATGACTTTATAAAGAAATCCAGCATCATTTACTATTCGCGGGAAGCATTGGAAGCCGTCCATGAGGACATTGAGACCTTTGCAAAGGCGGAACGGCTGACTGCGCATGCAAATTCCATCCATGTGCGGTTTGAAAAATAGGCACAAAAAGGCTGCCGCAAATCTGCGGCAGCCTTTCTTATAAACATT
>DKTR01000082.1:0-3715 GCA_002473385.1 Lachnospiraceae bacterium UBA7225 | reverse complement strand
CGCCTTTCTTATAAACATACTTATGATATCTTGCTGTTTATGCTGCTGTTTCTGCTTCACTGGCAGCTTCCAGCGCATCATCCAGTACTTCCTGCAGTTCTTCAGACGGATCAATTGCCGGTGCTGCGAGCGCATCTGCCGGAACGGTGATTTCTGTCACATCGTCATAGGTGTAGTCTGCGTCCACGGAGAAATCGTTCAGGAGCAGTCTGCACTGCATATTGGAGGAATCTGTTTCGTCATCCGTCATGCTTTCCGCCATCAGAGAGGTGATAAGCTCGTCAAATACGGACAGATCAGAGTTGTTAAAGTCCATATGCATGGAAGATGCCAGACTGGATGTCTTGTCAATCGTGCAAGAAATATTCATCCCCAGGCTGTCCATAAGGGATTCTACAATACTCATGGTTTCTTCATCCAGGCTTTCTCCGGCAGCTTCTATAGAAGCCTCGATCAGCGGCATGAACTGGCTGAACATAAGAGCGGTAGACAGTACATAAGTATCACCGTTATCTGCTACGTCCCAGCTGAGTTCAATATCTTCCGGCAGTATGTCCTGGAGATCCATGTTTTTCAGCTCATCAAAGCTGCTTACTCCGAACATATCCAGAACATCTGAGATGGAGCTTTGCTGATGTTCCCAGCCAGAGTCTTCTCCGCCTGCGTTTACTCTTGCGTAAGTATCTACCGTGCTTCCGTCCTCAGAGACAAGCATGTACATATCCATGTCCATAGCTATTGTCTGTCCCATTACGGAGATGTTGTAGGTGCCGGTCATTTCCATCTGCATCGGATCAGTGATGGATTTTACATCGAAATCGCCGGTCATGGCAATGCCGAGGGATGATGCTGCTGCGCCATCGGAGGAAATTTCCATTGCGGCATCCAGATTCATGCTCATGCCAAGAGACATGGAAGATACGTTTGCGGATGCCTCCTGCTGTGCTTCCAGCAGGGACTCAGCAGTAACATCTGCTGCGTCTTCTGCATATGCGGCGAACGGAACACTGCATACGCTAAATGCTAATACAGTTGCAAGTAATTTTTTCTTCATGTTATTCTCCTTTCGAATACGTTCTCTTTCTCTTGCAGTATAGCATATACCTCAAAAATTGTATAGATTGTTTTGAAAAATTAAGGATATTTTAAATAATCTGGGAGGCTGTTCCCGCTGTGACAGAGCATGGCTTTGGGGTATGGATTAAGTTTGACAATGGGTGCGTTTGTGATTATAATGTCCCTATAGAAATGGAATATGAAAAATCTGGGAAAAACTGGAGGATGAGCCTATGCCGGACAGAATAGCAGTAGTGCAGAGAGAGACAAAGGAAACAAGTATCAGGCTGACATTAAATATTGACGGGAGCGGAGCGTGCAGCGTAGATTCCGGAATTCCTTTTCTGGATCACATGCTGAATGGGTTTGCCAGACACGGCTTGTTTGATTTAAACGCGAAGATCCGCGGGGATGTAGAGGTGGATTCCCACCATACCATAGAGGACACCGGGATCGTGCTTGGCGAGGCGATAAAAAAGGCTGTCGGCGACAAAGAGGGCATCCGCAGATTCGGTCATGCCATTCTTCCGATGGATGATGCACTCGTGCTCTGCGCGGTGGATCTGTCAGGCAGACCATATCTGGAATCAGATCTTACCTTTACAGTGGAAAAAATCGGTGATATGGACACAGAAATGGTGCGGGAATTTTTTTATGCGGTTTCCTATTCTGCCGGGATGAACCTGCATTTTAAACAATTGTCAGGGGTGAACAACCATCACATTGCGGAGTGCGCGTTCAAGGCGTTTGCAAAGGCGCTTGACATGGCGACTATGACGGATGAGAGGATCGCCGGAGTGTTATCGACGAAAGGCACTTTATAGAAAGTACATGAGGGAACGGATATGAAGAACAAGAAATTATTTACGCATATTTTTCTGAAAAACGAGAAGGCAGTTATCAGTCTGGAAAATAACCAGCCGTTTGCGGATGGGGATGCTGTGCAAATTGCATGTTTTTATGAGAAGAGCGGCGCGGATGGGCTGATTATTTTCGATTTATCGGACAGTGATGCAGAGCATGAAGCGAATCTGGATGTGATTCGCAGAATTGGCAGAGCAGTGGATATTCCGCTGATCGGCGGCGGTCATATGAACCGTATGGAGGATGTCAAGAAAATGCTCTACGCCGGCTGCTCCTGCGCGTTTCTGAATATGTCAAAGCAAAGCAATGCTGATATGCTGGAAGAGGTTTCCAGGCGCTTTGGAAAAGAAAAGATTGGTGTCAGCATCAATGATTTTGCCACGCTCACGAAAAGCAATGAACATCTGAAGGAATTTGCTTCAGTGGCGCTGCTGTTTGGTGACAACCGTCACATTTATGAGGCGGTGAACAATGTGTCCCTGTATACGATTCCGGTATTTTCCGACATGCAGCCGGACCGCATCGGTGCTCTGCTGAAGCTTGAAAAAGTGGTAGGCGTCTCGGCACGTGTATCGTCTGACCTGGATCTCTCCAGTCTGCGTAAAAGACTGATGGAGCTTGGTGTGCACATACAGTCGCTGGAGAGTAATTTTGCGTGGAGTGATCTGAAGACAAATGCAGATGGGCTGGTGCCGGTGATTGTTCAGGATTACCGGACAAAGCAGGTGCTGATGCTGGCATACATGAATGAGGAGGCATTCCGGCAGACGCTATTGACAGGGCGGATGACATATTTTAGCAGAAGCCGTCAGCAGCTCTGGCTGAAAGGGGAGACTTCCGGGCACTATCAGTTTGTAAAACAGATTTCGCTGGACTGTGATAACGACACGCTGCTTGCGAGGGTACTGCAGGTGGGCGCGGCATGTCACACGGGAAATACAAGCTGCTTTTATCGTGATGTTGTGCCGCAGCAGTCTGCATACCGCAGTATGGAGACCGTGCTGGAGGATGTCATGGGTGTGGTCCTGGATCGGAAGAAGAACCCGAAGGAGGGTTCCTATACAAATTATCTGTTTGATAAGGGCATTGATAAGATTTTGAAGAAGCTGGGAGAAGAGGTGACGGAGATCATCATTGCAGCCAAGAATCCCAATCCGGAGGAAATCAAATACGAGATCAGCGACTTTTTATATCACATGATGGTACTGATGGCGGAACGCGGCGTTAGCTGGGAGGATATTGCAGAAGAATTGTCTCACAGGTAGTGCAGAAAAATTACTATTTACCTTTGTATATTATTTGTGATACAATTATCTACGACTTATAATATTGATTACTAGATTAAGAAAATACGATAGATTTTTTTGGAGGTGCTATAATGGCAAGAAAGAAGGCAGCAACTACAGTAAGCATAAAGGAAACTCCGACAGAGGGTATCGCAGCGGAAGCAGCAAAGGAAACTTCCGTGAAGGAAACCTCTGCCAGGGAAAAAGTGCCGGAAACAGAAGCTGCGAAAGCAGTTAAAACTGCAGAGCCGGCGAAGGAAGAAAAGCCGAAGGCAAAGACTGCGAAGACAGCAAAGGCGGCGAAAACCGCAAAGGCAGCAAAGGAAACGAAAGCTGCAGAGCCGAAGGCAAAGGCAACCAGAACAAGAAAGACAAAGGCAGCATCTGCGGCAGAGAAAGTAAAAGCAGAAGAGCCGAAAGCAGAACCGGCTGCGGAAGCAGTGAAAGCGGAAGAGCCGAAAGCAGAACCGGCTGTGGAAGAAGTAAAGGCAGAAGAGCCGAAAGCAGAA
>DKTR01000068.1:13814-14053 GCA_002473385.1 Lachnospiraceae bacterium UBA7225 | reverse complement strand
ATAGATACCAAATTAATAAAATTATACAATTTTTAAAAGATATAGGTGAATTAGATTAAGTTAGAGGTGATACGATGAATTCAATGTTAGAGTATAAAGGATATCATGCATCTGTGGAATATGATGCAGAAGATAATATATTTGTTGGAGAAGTGTTTGGAATTACCGATTTTTTGAATTTTCATGGTACATCAGTTGGCTATTAATCAATCTTTTGAGTCAAAAGAAAATATAAAGGA
>DKTR01000068.1:13186-13617 GCA_002473385.1 Lachnospiraceae bacterium UBA7225 | reverse complement strand
CAAAAGAAAATATAAAGGAAATTGTAATATAATTCATTAGATGATATGTTAGTTGTTATGGGATATAGTAAAATGGAGCTTGCTCAAAAAATGTAATGGAATGATTGAAAATGCCGGACATATTTGTGGATGTCCGGCATTTTCTGTTTCAACGGGAAGCTTCTGGATTTTTGGACATGAATTCTTCGGTTTAGTCACGGCGGAAAAGATCTCTGGTGTAAACCTTCTCTGCAACATCATCCAGACAGGGGTCGTAGCGATTGGCAATGATGCTGTCGCTCATCTTTTTGAACTTCTTTAAATCGTTCACAATGCGGGAACCGAAGAAGGTGGTTCCGTCCTGTAAGGTGGGTTCATAAATAATTACGGAAGCACCTTTTGCCTTAATGCGCTTCATAACGCCCTGGATGGAGGACTGGCGGAAATTGTCG
>DKTR01000068.1:0-12927 GCA_002473385.1 Lachnospiraceae bacterium UBA7225 | reverse complement strand
ATGGAGGACTGGCGGAAATTGTCGGAATTGCTTTTCATTGTGAGACGGTAGACGCCGACCACAACTTCTTTCTCATTGTTCAGATTGTAGGTGTTTGCGTTTGCGTAGCCGTAGTAACCTGCTACCCGCAGTACCTGGTCGGCGATAAAATCTTTCCGGGTGCGGTTGCTCTCTACAATGGCGCTCATCATATTCTGCGGTACATCAGCGTAATTAGCGAGAAGCTGCTTAGTGTCCTTCGGAAGACAGTAACCGCCGTAGCCAAAGGACGGATTGTTGTAGTGCGCGCCGATACGGGGATCAAGGCAAACGCCGTCAATGATATCCTTTGTATTCAGACCTTTCATTTCTGCATAGGTATCCAGCTCATTAAAATAAGAGACGCGCAGTGCAAGATAGGTATTGGCAAAAAGCTTGACTGCTTCCGCTTCCGTAAAGCCCATGAAAAGGGTGTCGATATCCTTTTTTATGGCGCCCTCCTGCAAAAGACGGGCAAAGGTATGGGAAGACTGCACCAGCCGTTCATCGGACGGATCGGTGGAGACGATGATGCGGGAGGGATACAGGTTGTCGTACAGCGCCCTGGATTCGCGCAGGAATTCCGGGCTGAAAATAATATTTGCGGTATGGTATTTTTTGCGTACGGATTCTGTATAGCCCACTGGTATCGTGCTCTTGATTACCATGACCGCTGCAGGATTTACGCTTAACACCAGTTCGATGACTGCCTCAACGGCGGAGGTATCAAAATGATTCTGCGCGCTGTCATAGTTTGTCGGAGCGGCAATCACAACGAAATCAGCATCGCGATAGGCAGCTTCCCCGTCCAGTGTGGCAGTCAGATCCAGTTCTTTTTCGGCAAGGTATTTTTCGATATACTCATCCTGGATGGGTGATTTCCGCTGATTGAGCATGTTCACCTTTTCCGGTACGATGTCCACGGCGGTGACATGATTGTGTTGTGCCAGCAGCGTGGCAATGGAAAGACCGACGTAGCCGGTGCCTGCAACCGCAATGTTCAGCGGGGCCTGCTTTGGAGTGTCAGCTTCTTCCATGGCAGAAGCCGGGATATCTGTTTCTTCTACAAAAAAAGCGGTCGGATCAAATGCCAGCACTTCTCCCAGCTTTTGTAACTGCGGGATAGACGGAAGATAATTCTGCTTTTCCAGACGGCTGAGCATTGCCCGGTTTATCCCGGTAAGTGCGGCAAGCTGCTGCTGTGTAAGGGAATTTTTTTTCCGCAGACAGACTACTGTATCGGCGAGCAGCGGCAGGGATAATTTCTTCATAAAAAACTCCTTTCTGATAAAATGTTATTAAAAACGACAAAATGATGATGTATAAACATTTAAAATAATAGTAGCAGAATCAAAAAGGAAATGCAAGCAGAAAAAAACATATTTATGTCAGAAGCGTGTTGTTTTAAATAACAAATCGGAAAAAGATATTGCCCGGGATAATACCAATCAAATATTATTGCCTGCTTGCAATATGTCAGAGCCGATGATAAAATTAAAATAGTGGGAAGTGTGGAAAAGAAGGGGCGTGGTAGCAGGATGGGTGTTTATTTGAATGATCCCGGTGCATATGGATTGTTCCAGGAAGACGTTTCTCTTACGTATTACGTGGATAAGAGTGAAATTATCAAAGAGCTTATACCGCTTATAGAACTGAAGAGGAATACAGATAAAAAGACCGGCACAGGAAAAGGAAAAGAACCGAAGTATGTGGCGATTACCAGACCGCGCCGTTTTGGAAAGACGGTCATAGCCAATATGATCGCGGCCTATTTTGAAAAGGGCGTGGACAGCCATGAGGAGTTTGATACACTGAAAGTGTCCGCATATCCGTGGTATAAAAATCATCTGAACCAGCACAATGTGATCCGTATTGTGTTTAATGAGATGCCAAGGGAGTGTACATCGTATGCTCAGTATATTAACCGTATACAGACGCTGCTGCTTGATGACCTTACAATGGCTTATCCGAATTTGAAAATCAGGGAAACGGATGCGGTATGGGATGCTTTAAAGAAAGTATACACATACTGCAATGGTGAGAAATTCATTTTTGTGCTTGACGAGTGGGACTATATTTATCATCAGAATTTTGTTACAGATGCGGACAAGGCGAATTTTACAAAATTTCTCAGTAACCTGCTGAAGGACAAAGCCTATGTGGAAATGGCATATATGACAGGTATCCTGCCGATTTCAAAATATTCCAGCGGATCTGAGCTGAACATGTTTTTTGAGTATTCGATGGCAACAAGGAAGAAGTACAGCCAGTATTTTGGATTTACAGATGAGGAAGTGGATGTTCTGTATCAGAAGTACTTACAGACGGAGCAGAATCCGAAAATAACCCGTGAGGGCCTGGAACAGTGGTATGACGGTTATCAGACGGCAGGCGGAAAGAAAATATATAACCCGCGGTCTGTAGTCGGTGCACTGAGTGATAATGAGCTGGGCAGTTATTGGACAAGTTCGGGACCATATGATGAGGTATTTTATTATATTGGGGCAAACACAGACGCGGTAAAGGATGATGTAGCGCTGATGGTAGCGGACAACCCGGTACCTGCGAGGGTGCAGGAGTACGCCGCAACCTCTATGGAACTGAAAACAAAGGATCAGATTTTTTCTGCAATGGTGGTATATGGTTTCCTGAATTATGATAATGGGTATGTTTCTATTCCGAACAAGGAATTGATGGACAAATTTGCAGAGGTGGTTCAGAGGGAACCGTCTATGGGAAATGTATATAAGCTCACAAAGGAATCGGGGAGGATGCTTGCGGCAACGAAAGCAGGGGATACTGCAACTATGACTGAGCTTATGGAATATGCTCATAATACGCACAGTCCCCTGCAGTTGTACAATGATGAAGCAGAGCTGGCATCAATCATAAAATGGGTATATCTGAAAGCATTGGACTTCTACCGGATTGAGCGTGAAGATAAGGCGGGTGTCGGGTATGTGGATTTTATTTTCTATCCATTTATAAAAAGTGATGATGCCATTATCATTGAGCTGAAGGTAAATCACACGGCGGAGGAGGCTATCCGGCAGATCAAGGATCGTCAGTATGCGCTTCGTTTTGAAGGAAAATTTGGGGAAAATCCGGAGTATACCGGACGTATTCTTGCCGTCGGCATTGCCTATAACAAGAATGATGAAAATAAGCGGCACGAGTGTAAGGTAGAAGTGTTGCGGGAGAGACTGAAATGATAGAAATGGAAGCTGGTGAACGGTATTCGTTTTTCAGCTTCCATTTATTATAGCATTTTGATGAGTGTGCTGCTGCGGATTGCATTGAGATCTACGAACAGGTAAGGAAGCTCATCAGCGTTAACGATACCTGCGGCGTGAATGAGAATGGTTTCCTGCGGCTGCAGTTCAGTGATGTCTGCCGGCCGGCATTTTTATCTTACACTAATTAGATGAATCCGGGCAGCCGTTGGTCTCATGCTTTTTCAAGGTTGTCTGGAAATAAAAGCAATGTTATAATGAAAAAAAGGCTTTGTGAAGACAGAGAAAGGCAGGAAAACCTATGTTCAGAAAGAAAAAAACAGTTAGAAAAGAATACGATAAGCTTCATCAGAAGCCGGTACTTCACTGCAGTATCTGTACAGGGGAAACCGTTGCGGGTTTTAAGGATCTGCGCACCGGTAAATTCGAGGAGGTTATGCTGATCAGAGGTGCAGGAGATCTGGCGGCGTTTAAGGAATTATACGGCGTAGAAGAAATCACAAAGGAATATTAAAAATGGCATAAAAGACATTGCCGGATGGGGCGGAGAGTGCTTTAAGAAAGAATTCACTTGTATTTTAATCTGCCGGGCAATATAATATACCCATCCGGGCATCCCGGAATTCAGATGCTGCGCATGGGTGGACACGCTGCGTCCGGCAAAGTATACCCATCCGGGCATCCCGGAATTCAGATGCTGCGCATGGGCGGACGCGCTGCGTCCGGCAAAGTTATACCCATAAAATAAGGAGGTAATATATGGACATTATCGAAATTTTAAAAGCAGTGCTTTTCGGTCTTGTGGAGGGAATCACAGAGTGGCTGCCGATCAGCAGCACCGGGCATATGATTCTGCTGGATGAATTCGTCAGGCTGGATGTATCGGCAGAGTTTCTGGAAATGTTTCTGGTTGTTATTCAGCTTGGCGCGATTCTGGCGGTCGTCGTGCTATATTTTGGACGACTGTGGCCGTTTTCATTAAAGGAAAAATATTTCATCAAAAAGGATACGTTTTCCATGTGGTTTAAAATTCTTGCTGCATGTATACCGGCGGCAGTCGTGGGTATCCTGTTTGATGAGAAGCTTAACGAGCTGTTTTACAATTACCAGACGGTTGCCATGGCGCTGATTGTATTTGGTATCCTGTTCATCGTGATTGAGCGGCAGAACCGCGGTATGAAAATTAAAGTCAGCTCTGTTGCAGAGATTACCTATCCGGTTGCGCTGTGGATCGGGGCTTTCCAGCTCATCGCCGCAGTATTTCCGGGCACATCGCGGTCGGGTGCAACCATTCTGGGCGCTCTTATGATCGGTGTTTCCCGCACCGTGGCTGCCGAGTTTACCTTTTTCCTTGCCGTGCCCGTTATGCTTGGCGCCAGTCTCTTAAAGATCGTGAAATTCGGTTTTGCCTTCACCCAGATGGAGCTGATGATGCTGCTGGTTGGTATGGTTGTGGCATTCGTTGTATCTGTTGCGGTAATTAAGCTGCTGCTTGGCTATATCCGCAAACATGATTTTACAGTGTTTGGCTGGTACCGCATTATTCTTGGTGTGGTCGTACTGGCATATTTCTGGGTGCAGGGGCAGTAAAGGACGTTTATGAACATTATTTTACCGGAACATGTACAACAAATTATCGGAAAGCTGGAGGCAGCAGGCTTTGAGGCATTTGCTGTTGGCGGCTGTGTGCGTGATTCTGTCCTTGGAAGGGAGCCCGTTGACTGGGACATCACTACCTCCGCGAAGCCGCAGCAGGTTAAGGAGCTGTTTAGCCGGACGGTGGACACCGGCATTGCGCACGGCACGGTGACTGTCATGATGGGGAAGACGGGCTATGAGGTCACCACCTACCGTATTGATGGAGAATACGCTGACAACCGTCATCCGAGGGAGGTCAGCTTTACGGACAATCTGACGGAGGATCTGCGGCGGCGCGATTTTACGGTCAATGCAATGGCATACAGCGAGACACGGGGGCTGGTGGATGTATTTGGCGGTATCCGGGATCTGCAGGATGGTGTTATTCGCTGCGTGGGGAATGCAAAAGAGCGCTTTGGTGAGGATGCCTTGCGCATTCTGCGCGCAGTACGTTTTTCGGCGCAGCTTGGCTTTTCCATCGAGGAAGAGACGCAGGCAGCCGCCCGGAAGATGGCGGGAAATTTAAGGAGCATCAGCGCCGAGCGGATACAGGCTGAGCTGGTCAAGCTGCTTGTTTCGCCGCATCCGGAGATTCTTGGGAAAGCGTATGAGCTTGGCATTACGGCGGTTGTGCTTCCGGAATTTGACGCTATGATGGAGACACCGCAGAATCACAGGCATCACATTTACAATGTGGGTATGCATACCCTGAAAGCGCTGGAGTACGCGGAATCTGACCGGATCATACGGCTGGCGGTTCTCTGCCATGATTTTGGGAAACCGGCGTCACGGATTACGAAGGACGGTGTTGACCATTTTTACGGGCATCCCGCTATCAGCGAGGAGCTTGCCGGGAAAATGCTGCGCCGTCTGAAATTTGACAACGACACGGTCCATAAGGTAAAGGTGCTGGTGCGTCTGCATGACGCAAAGCCGCCTCTGAACGCTGAAACGGAAGCGAAGCTGCGTGATGGCAGGCGTGCCGTCTCTGAAAAGAGTGTGCGCCGTCTTGTTTACCGGTGCGGAAAGGAACTGTTTCCTGCACTGATGCAGGTATGCGGTGCAGATGTGCTGGCGCAGAGCGATTACCGGAAAACAGAGAAGCTGCTGCTTTTGGAGCAGATGTACGATATCTACGAGGAAATCCTGCAGAAAGAGGAATGCCTCTCTCTAAAGGAGCTTTCTGTGAGCGGCAGGGATCTTATCGACGCCGGGATTGCCCCCGGAAAACAGATCGGGGAGATCCTGGAGCGCATGCTGGAGGACGTTCTTGAAGAGCCGCAGCATAACACCCGGGAATATCTTATGGATACCTATGTGAGAAAGTGCCGGCAAACCTCCTTTTAACGCAAATCTTTTAAAACATAATCTGTCCCCGCTCCGCATACGATAGAAGGAGTGATATAGGGGAGGGTTATGCGTGAACGAAAAAAGCCTGAAGGTATTGGAACAGTATGAAATCGAGGTTATCAGCACAAGGAGAGGACGAGGCTCCTATATCTGCGAGACGAATCTGGGGAAGAAGCTGCTTGCAGGCTGCGGCAGCTCTGAGAAGAAAATGGTATTTGTCAACCGCGTGCTGGAATCCATGCGGCAGAAGGGATATTTGTATGCTGATACAGCGATGGAAAACAGAGAGGGAAATCTTCTGACAATGGACCGGGAGGAGGAGGCGTGTATTCTCAAGGACTGGTATGAGGGGCGCGAGTGTGATACCAAGAGCATGGCAGATGTGGAGCAGACGGTGAGACGTCTGGCACAGCTTCACAGGATTATGTATCTGCCGCCGGAACCGCAGACGGACACGGACATTGGGAATTATGCCGGGGAGGATCTGCAGGCGGAACTGGAACGCCACAACCGGGAACTTCGCAAGGTTTATGCATTTATCCGGAAGCGGAAGCAAAAGAGCGGATTTGAGATTCTGTTCCTGAATTGCTTCCGCATGTTTTACGAGCAGGCACAGGAGGCGCTGGAGCAGCTTCGCGGTTCAGGATATGCGTCGCTGCGCGAGGAGGTACTTGAACGCGGCGCGCTCTGCCACGGCAATTTTAACCAGCACAATGTCTGGTTCCTCGGCAGAAATCAGATTTTTGTCGGCAACTTTGATAAGTGCCGGTACGATGTCCAGGAGGCAGATCTCTACCAGTTTATGCGCAAGATTATGGAAAAGCAGGAGTGGCAGAAGCACAGTGGGTACCGCATTCTGGAAGGATATGACCGGGAAAAGACAATGGGAAAGCGGCAGCGCGATTATCTCTATATCCGGCTGCTCTATCCGGAGAAATTCTGGAAGCTTGCCAACCAATATTACAACCGGAATAAAGCCTGGGTACCGGAAAAAAGCAAGGAGAAGCTGGAAATTCTGATCAGCCAGCAGAACAGACGGAATGCATTTTTAAAAACACTGGAGTGAACGGCGCACTCTGATGAGAGAACAGGATAGGGGAAAGTGCTATATGAAATATTGCTTTGAAGATTATGTGGAAATTATAAAAAAACTGCGCGCCCCGGACGGCTGTCCGTGGGACCGCGCGCAGACACATGAGAGCCTGAAGCCCTGTATGATTAATGAGACAGCAGAGGCGCTCGCCGCTATTGAGGTATGGCAGAAAACGGGAGACAGCGGCAATCTGTGTGAGGAGCTTGGAGACATGCTGCTCCAGGTTGTTCTGCAGAGCCAGATTGCTGCGGAGGAGGGGCTGTTTGATATTACGGATGTCGTGCAGGCAGCATGTGAAAAAATGCTCCGCCGTCACCCGCATGTCTTTAGCGAAAATAAGGAACTGCCCGACTGGGAGGCAATCAAACGGGCGGAAAAGGCGCATATTCCGCCGGAGATAGAGGAGGTAAAGCGCAGGGCACTGCAGAATGCGCATGCCGGGATGATACAGCATCTGGGCGGTATCTGTGGACAGAATGAATAGCAAATTTTATTCGTGAAACGGCATAATTAGTGGATTTGCAGGCATATCTGTGATCGAATAAATAGCTGATAAACAGCAACAGTGATGTTTTCAAGGAAAGGTCTTGACAAAAGAAAAGTTACGGTATATAAAAGTTAATAGTAATGCACGCAGAGGCGTACAAGACTGATAAATCTGACGAATGCCAGACGGCAAGTTAGGAGAAAATCTAGAGGAGGAAATTTTCCATGAACAAAACAGAATTAATCGCAGCTATCGCAAAGGAAACTGAGTTATCAAAAAAAGACGCAGAATTAGCTGTAAAGGCTTTTACGGATGTAGTAACTGCTGAACTGAAAAAAGGTGAGAAGGTTCAACTGGTAGGCTTCGGTACATTTGAGGTATCTGAGAGAGCAGCAAGAGAAGGAAGAAATCCGCAGACTGGTGAGGCAATGAGCATTCAGGCATCCAGGACACCGAAATTCAAAGCGGGCAAGGCTCTGAAAGATGCTGTGAACAACTAAGCAAGAGAGAAGTAATTGCGGGGCTGACGGGCCTCGCTATTTTTATCTTACGGGAAAATTACCCGGATTTTCTATAAGACAAAAAACGATATAGGAGCAAAATATGAGATTAGATAAATTTTTGAAGGTTTCCCGTCTGATTAAGCGGCGGACTGTTGCAAATGAAGCGTGCGATGCCGGACGCGTGCTGGTAAACGATAAGGTGGCGAAGGCTTCCGTGAATGTGAAGGCGGGCGATACCATTGAAATCCAGTTTGGGACAAAGAGTGTGAAGGTGGAAGTGGTCAGTGTACAGGAAACGATTCGTAAGGAAGAGGCACAGGAGATGTACCGGTATCTTTAGATGGCAAATGTGTTTGTCCGGTATCTAAACTGCAACGCATAAAAGCCAGGGCGGCGCATATATATAGAATTGAGGATGACGCCGGAGAATGCCATGGAAGAAAAGCAGATGCAGCGTGCGCACAAGCTTGCGCTCATTGGGAGAAAAACAGGGACGGTTACCGGAATATCTGATGTGCTGTCATTTGACGAAAATGAGATTGTGCTGGATACGGAGATGGGACTTCTGACGATCAAGGGAAAAAATCTGCATATCAGCCGCCTGACACTGGAGCTTGGGGAAGCCGATCTTGAGGGAAAGGTAGACAGCATGGTCTATTCCGAGCGCGGGCATAAAAAGAAACAGGAGGGAAGCCTGATCAGCAGGCTGCTCCGCTGATATGAGCGCGGTAGTGAGACAGGAGGCGGTATTTTTCTTTGCCAGCATCCTGACAGGTATTTTTCTGGTCTGGGCGTATGATCTTTTCCGGATTTTCCGCAAAGCCGTTCCTCATCATATTCTGGCGGTCAGCATTGAGGATGTGCTTTACTGGATTGTAGTATCTTTTATCATATTCGGTATGATATTTGAAAAAAATAACGGCGCATTGCGGGGATATTCCTTTGTGGGAATACTTCTCGGCGTGTGGCTCCAGTATCTGGCAGAGGTATTTTTTCGGAAGATATGGACAAAACTGTTGAAAAAGATAGGAAAAAGAGGTAAAATGTCAGTACACGGAAGATAGAAGGTTTTTAACAGGAGAATCCAGTCTATGAGAAAAAGAAAAAAACGCAGATGGGGTAATCGCAGGGAAATGGTTTGCATTTCGGCAGTTGTGGTCGTGCTGATGTGTGTGGTATTTGCGCAGAGCAGCCGTCTAAGGGAAAAGAATGCCGGCTATGAAGCGCGTATCGGAGAACTGAACGAGCAGATCGCCCGGGAAAGCGAGCGCGCGGTAGAAATAGAAGAGCTGGAAGAGTATGTCAAAACGCCGGAGTATGCCGGTGAGGTTGCAAGACAAAAGCTTGGCATGGTCGGTGAGGACGAAATTCTTTTCCGCTCGGCAGACTGAGCGTGCCGCTGCCAACGGAGCAGCAGGAAATGCCCGGCGAAAAATAGTTTTTCTGTCAAAGTAAATGCAATGGGAGTTATTGCCAAAGTAAATGCAGCAGATGCCAGATGGGGCTGCGTTTGTTTTGGCAATTTATATTTCGGCGGAGGAAGGTCTGTTTCCCTTGCATTTTGGGGCAGATTTTAGTATAACAGAAGAAGGACAATCAAATTACAGGAGGGAAAACTATGAATTATGCAGAAGAGTCACTGAAGCTTCACGCAGGATGGAAAGGAAAAATTGAAGTTGTTTCCAGAGTCCCGGTATCTACAAAGGACGATCTGTCCCTTGCATATACGCCGGGCGTTGCCCAGCCCTGCCTGGAGATTCAGAAGGACATAAATAAATCTTATGAGCTGACGAGAAGGCATAATCTTTGTGCCGTTATTACTGACGGCTCGGCGGTGCTTGGTCTTGGTGACATCGGACCTGAGGCCGGCATGCCGGTTATGGAGGGTAAGTGTGTGCTGTTTAAATCTTTTGGAAACGTAGATGCTTTTCCGCTCTGTGTAAAAACGAAGGATGTCGATGAATTTGTCAACACTGTGGCATTGATTTCAGGTTCCTTTGGCGGTATTAATCTGGAGGATATTTCCGCACCGCGCTGCTTTGAGATTGAGCGCAAGCTGAAGGAGCGCTGTGATATTCCGGTCTTTCATGATGATCAGCATGGCACGGCGGTCATTACCCTGGCCGGGCTGATAAATGCATTGAAGGTTGTCGGAAAGAAGAAAGAGGAAGTAAAGATAGTAACCTCCGGTGCGGGTGCGGCGGCAATTTCCATTGTGAAGCTGCTGCTGGCGGCAGGGTTCCGGCATGTTACGATGTGTGACCGTAAGGGTGCCATTTATGCAGGACGTGACGGGCTGAACTGGATCAAGGAGGAGATGGCGCAGGTCACAAATCTGGAAAAGAAGGCGGGCACGCTGGCAGAGATGCTGGTTGGGGCAGACATCTTTATCGGGGTATCGGCGCCCGGCACCATGACGACGGAGATGGTAAAAACGATGAACCGTGATGCCATTATTTTTGCGTGTGCTAATCCGACACCGGAAATTTTTCCGGAGGATGCAAAGGCGGGCGGCGCGAAGGTGATTGCTACCGGGCGCAGCGATTTTCCAAATCAGATTAACAATGTCCTGGCGTTTCCGGGAATTTTTCGCGGTGCATTTGATGTGCGGGCAAGTGATATCAACGAGGAAATGAAGATGGCGGCGGCGAAGGCGCTGGCAGATCTGATTCCGGAAGAGGTGCTGGATGCGGAGCATATTATTCCGTATGCGTTCGATCCGAAGGTAGGACCGGCAGTGGCTGCGGCAGTTGCGCAGGCGGCGCGCAGGAGCGGAGTGGCACGCATTTAAAAATAACAGACATGCACCAGGAGGGGACAACATGACAAATGAAGAACTGATTCTGGAAGCAAAAAAAGCGAGGAAACATGCATACGTACCGTATTCCCATTTTCAGGTAGGGGCGGCGCTTGTCACAAAGAGCGGAAAGATTTATTATGGCTGTAATATTGAAAATGCAGCATATACACCGACAAACTGTGCGGAGAGAACGGCTTTCTTTAAGGCAGTTTATGATGGGGAGAGGGAATTTGAGAAGATTGCGGTTGTCGGCGGACCGGAGGAAACGGAGGGTGATGAGCTCTGCCCTCCCTGTGGTGTCTGCCGTCAGGTTATGATGGAATTCTGCGAACCGGAGACATTTCAGATTATTCTGGCGAATGGAAAAGATAAATATATCCAGTGTTCCTTAAAGGAAATGCTCCCCTTTGGCTTTGGACCGGAGAATCTTAAAGAATAGTTTTACAAAATAACGCTGCCAGGTGCTCTGGCAGCGGATTTTTTTGTTGCTATGCATATGAGAAAAAGGTCCGGTGGACCTTTTTTGAGTAGCAGCAGGATAAGGAGATGCCTTCACCTGACTACTGTTATGCAGTTTTAAAAATTACATTTTTATATTTTTCAAGTGCAAACAGAATTACAAGTCCTAATACCCCGCAGGAAATTATTTCACCTGCACCCACACTCAGCATCATCAGCAAAATCGGCAGATTGATGCCGTATCCGTAGAAAAGAACGAAGGGGACGATTATCGTATTTGCCAGAATAGGGGGAACTGGCGCGAGAAATTTCTGTTTCCGCAGTGCGTAGGAACCAAAGGCACCAATTAATGTAGCAATACTGCCGCACAGAATGTCTATTGGAATTGCACCGCCCATAAAATTCCCGATGATACAGCCGATAAACAATCCGGGAATTGCAGCAGGTGTAAAATACGGCAGAATCGTCAGAGCTTCTGCAAAGCGAATCTGTACCTCGCCGAAGGAAAGCGGTGCAAAAATAATGGTAAGCACCACGTAAATCGCAGCAATCGCTGCTGCCTGTACAATAAATAACACTTTTTTGTCTCTCATATTCATTTGTCTCCTTTAGTTTTGTTTAGCGTCAGGAAGGTCTCGAACTGACGTGTAGCATTGGGAAAATCGGTATCTATGGTTTTTCCGAAATGAATTTAATTTTCGTCACGATACCTGGCCATAATCGACTGGATGCGCTCCACCGGATTGAGCAGGTCGCTGATGGAGGCGTCGTGGTTCAGGGTGTCGATGATGTAGGCGATATACTTGCTCATATCACAGTCTATATACCACTCGCGTTCCAAAAGTTCCGGCGTCTGGTAAATGAGGTTCGTCGTCAGCACACGGTAAATCGTGCCGTCCGCGTAGGCTTTGTCGAAACGGTCGAGTCCAGCCGTGAAAAGCCCGAACGTGGAGAATACGAAAATGCGGTTGGCCTTGCGCTCCTTTAACGCGTAGGCGACCTCCAGAACACTTTCGCCGGAGGAGATCATATCGTCTATGATGATCATATCCTTGCCCTCGATGCTGGAGCCGAGAAATTCATGTGCCACAATGGGATTGCGGCCGTCCTCGATGCGGGTATAATCCCGCCTCTTGTAGAACATGCCCATATCCAGGCCGAGCACGTTGGCGATGTAGACCGCTCTGTTCATACCGCCCTCGTCAGGGCTGATCACCATCATGTGGTCGCTGTCGATCTGCAGATCCTTCACATGACTGAGTAAACCCTTGATAAACTGATACGCGGGCTGCACGGTCTCGAAACCGCTCAGCGGAATGGCATTCTGCACGCGGGGATCGTGGGCG
>DKTR01000003.1 GCA_002473385.1 Lachnospiraceae bacterium UBA7225 | reverse complement strand
CGGTGACCAGCCGCAGGCGATTGAGAAGCTCGTGAATGGATTTAAAGAAGGCAATCAATGCCAGACTTTACTAGGGGTTACGGGCTCTGGCAAGACTTTTACGATGGCAAATATCATACAGGCTTTGAATAAGCCGACCTTGATTTTAGCACATAATAAAACGCTTGCTGCACAGCTTTACGGGGAATTTAAAGAGTATTTTCCGAATAATGCCGTTGAATACTTTGTGTCCTACTACGATTATTATCAGCCGGAGGCATATGTTCCTTCCTCCGATACGTATATTGCAAAGGATTCGGCAATCAATGATGAGATTGACAAGCTGCGGCTGTCGGCAACGACAGCGCTGGCCGAGCGGAATGACGTAATCATTGTAGCGTCGGTGTCCTGTATTTACGGATTGGGCAGCCCGGTGGATTATAAGAATATGGTTGTCTCACTGCGTCCCGGAATGGAGAAGGACCGTGATGAAGTAATGCGCAGGCTGATCGATATGCAGTATGATCGCAGTGATATCGATTTTAAGCGCGGCAGCTTCCGGGCGCATGGGGATGTACTGGAGATTTTTCCGGCACATGCCACGGATACGGCAGTGCGGGTGGAATTTTTCGGGGATGAGATTGACCGCATAACGGAGATCGATGTGCTGACGGGTGAGATCAGAAGCCGGCTGGAGCACATCGCTATTTTCCCCGCTTCGCATTATGTGGTGCCAATGGATAAGATTCTGCAGGCGGCAGAAAATATTGAAAAAGAGCTGGAAGAGCGCGTGACCTATTTTAAGAGTGAGGACAAGCTGATTGAGGCGCAGCGCATAGCGGAGCGGACAAATTTTGATATTGAAATGATGAAGGAAACCGGCTTCTGTTCGGGAATCGAGAACTATTCGCGTCATCTGGCCGGACTGGAGCCCGGGGCGCCGCCGCACACACTGATTGACTATTTCCCGGATGACTTTCTGATGATCATAGATGAGTCTCATAAAACGATTCCGCAGATAAGGGCAATGTATGCAGGGGATCAGTCGCGCAAGACGACGCTGGTGGATTATGGGTTCCGCCTGCCATCCGCAAAGGATAACCGCCCCTTGAATTTTGAAGAATTTGAAAGTAAAATAGATCAGATCATGTTTGTCTCGGCGACGCCGGGTGAATATGAAGAGGCGCACGAGCTTCTGCGCACCGAGCAGATTATCCGCCCGACCGGTCTGCTGGATCCAAAGGTGGAGGTGCGTCCGGTGGAGGGACAGATTGACGATCTTGTCGGTGAGGTAAATAAAGAAGTTGCAAAGAAGAATAAGGTGCTTATTACTACGCTTACCAAGCGCATGGCGGAGGATCTGACAGATTATATGCGGGAAATAGGTATCCGCGTGCGATATCTGCACTCAGATGTCGATACACTGGAACGAACAGAAATTATCCGGGATATGCGGCTGGATGTTTTTGATGTGCTGGTCGGCATAAATCTGCTGAGAGAAGGTCTGGACATCCCGGAAATTACGCTGGTAGCAATTCTGGATGCAGACAAGGAGGGCTTTCTGCGGTCTGCCACATCTCTGATACAGACGATCGGGCGTGCCGCACGAAATGCAGACGGACATGTGATCATGTATGCAGATATGATGACAGATTCCATGAAGATTGCCATTTCAGAGACGGAGCGCCGCCGGCAGGTACAGGATCAGTATAACCAGGAGCATGGCATCACGCCGCAGACAATCCGGAAATCAGTGCGCGACCTTATCCGCATTTCGAAGGAAGTAGCGAAGGAAGAAAAGAAGCTTGTGGTCGATCCGGAATCTATGAGCAAAAAAGAACTGGAAAAGCTGATTGCCGAGGTACAGAAAAAGATGAAAAAAGCGGCTGCGGAGCTGAACTTCGAAGCAGCTGCGGAGCTGCGTGACCAGATGATAAGTCTGAAGCAGCACCTGCAGGAAGTGTAAAGCGGCTGAGATACGCAAGGCAATCGGGGTATAACATCGAACACAATTATGATATAGGATAGAAAACAGGAGAAAATCATGGCAGACAATTCAAACAAGATGAAGTATATCCGCATACGCGGAGCAAATGAGCATAATCTGAAAAATCTGGATCTTGATATTCCGCGCGATAAGCTGGTAGTTCTGACTGGTCTGAGCGGTTCCGGCAAATCATCGCTCGCATTTGACACAATCTATGCAGAGGGACAGAGAAGATATATGGAATCACTGTCCTCTTACGCGCGCCAGTTCCTGGGGCAGATGGAAAAGCCGGATGTAGAGAGCATTGAGGGGCTTCCTCCGGCGATTTCTATCGACCAGAAGTCAACAAACCGTAATCCGCGTTCGACGGTCGGTACGGTGACGGAAATCTATGACTATCTGCGTCTGCTCTATGCAAGAATCGGAACGCCGCACTGCCCGAAATGCGGAAAGGAAATCAGAAAACAGACAGTCGATCAGATGGTGGATCAGCTTATGGAGCTGCCGGAGCGCACGAAAATCCAGCTTCTGGCGCCCACGGTACGCGGCAGGAAGGGTGAACACGTCAAGCTGTTTGAGAAGGCAAAGCGCAGCGGCTACGTGCGTGTGATTGTGGATGGAAATATGTATGATCTGTCTGAAGAAATCAAACTGGATAAGAATAAAAAGCATAATATAGAGATTGTGGTTGACCGTCTGATTATTAAGCCGGGGATTGAAAAGCGTCTGACGGACTCCATTGAGAATGTTATGGAGCTTTCGGATGGACTTGTGATTGTGGATGTGGACGGTCAGGAGCCGATACGTTTCAGTCAGAGCTTTTCCTGCCCGGACTGCGGCATCAGCGTAGATGAGATTGAACCGCGCAGTTTTTCCTTCAATAATCCGTTCGGAGCCTGTCCGGACTGCTTCGGTCTTGGTTATAAAATGGAATTTGATGAGGAGCTGATGATCCCGGATAAATCGCTGAGTATTGCAGAGGGTGCCATTACGGTGACGGGGTGGCAGTCCTGTACGACGAAGGGCAGTTTCACAGGAGCGATACTGGATGCTCTCGCAGAAGAATATCAGTTCAGTCTGGAGACGCCCTATGAGCAGCTTCCCGAAAATATCCGGCATATGCTGATTCATGGAACAGGCGGCAGAAAAGTAAAAGTTCACTATACCGGCATGCGGGGAACCGGTGTGTACGATGTGGCGTTTGAGGGGCTGATCAAGAATACAGAACGGCGTTACCGCGAGACCGGTTCAGAAACTATGAAGCAGGAATATGAAGCTTTCATGCGCATTACTCCCTGTAAAACCTGCAGGGGGCAGCGTCTGAAAAAAGAGGCGCTTGCGGTTACGGTACAGGACAAAAATATTTATGAAGTAACCTCCATGCCGATCAATAAGCTGCAGACATTCCTTCAGGAATTGCAGCTCACGAAGCAGCAGGAGCTGATCGGACACCAGATTTTAAAGGAAATCCGGGCCCGGGTGCAGTTCCTTGTGGATGTCGGTTTGCACTATCTGACGCTGGCGCGGGCAACCGGAAGCCTTTCGGGCGGAGAGGCACAGCGCATCCGGCTTGCCACACAGATTGGTTCAGGTCTCGTAGGAGTGGCATATATACTGGACGAGCCGAGCATCGGACTGCATCAGAGTGATAACGATAAACTGCTGAATACGCTGAACCATCTGCGGGATCTGGGAAATACGCTGATTGTTGTGGAACATGATGAGGATACCATGCGGGCGGCGGATTTTGTGGTGGATATCGGACCGGGTGCGGGAGAGCACGGCGGCAAAGTAATGGCTGCCGGTACTGTTGAGGATATCATGAACTGTAAGGAGTCCATTACAGGTGATTATCTGAGCGGGAGAAAGAAAATCCCGGTACCTGCGGTGCGCAAAACGCCGACTGGTTTTCTGCGTGTGGTCGGGGCAAGGCAGAACAATCTGAAGAATATAAACGTAGAAATTCCGCTGGGTGTCATGACGTGTGTGACGGGGGTATCCGGTTCCGGCAAAAGCTCTCTTGTAAATGAGATTCTTTACAAGAGCCTTGCAAAAAGGCTGAACCGTGCAAGATGCATTGCCGGAGATCATGACCGTATTGAAGGTGTAGAGCAGCTCGACAAGATCATCGCTATCGACCAGTCGCCGATTGGAAGAACGCCGCGCTCAAATCCGGCAACCTATACTGGGGTATTCGATCAGATCCGCGATCTGTTTGCGGCGACGGCAGATGCCAAGGCGCGCGGCTATAAAAAAGGGCGATTCAGCTTCAATGTTAAAGGCGGACGCTGCGAGGCGTGCAGCGGCGATGGTATTTTGAAAATTGAGATGAATTTCCTGCCGGATGTCTATGTGCCATGCGAGGTCTGCCAGGGAAAACGCTATAATCGTGAAACATTGGAAGTCAAATATAAAGGAAAAAGTATTTATGATGTGCTGGATATGACGGTGGAGGAGGCATTGAAATTTTTCGAGCATCTTCCATCTATCCGCAGAAAAATTGAAACACTCTATGATGTCGGACTTTCCTACATCCGCCTCGGGCAGCCATCCACAACGCTTTCCGGCGGAGAAGCGCAGCGCATTAAGCTTGCTACAGAACTCAGCAGACGCAGCACCGGAAAGACGATATATGTTCTTGATGAGCCGACCACCGGACTTCACTTTGCCGATGTGCATAAGCTGATTGAGATTTTGCAGCGGCTGGCGGAGGGCGGCAATACGGTCGTTGTGATAGAACATAATCTCGATGTCATCAAAACTGCCGACTACATTATCGATATGGGACCGGAGGGCGGCGACGGCGGCGGTACCGTAATTGCACGCGGCACACCGGAAGAAGTAGCACAGGTCGCAAAATCCTATACTGGGCAGTACGTGAAGAAATATCTGTAAAGAAGCATTTCCGTGTCAGCTTGCCGGAGAACCGGTTTTGGCAGCCGGAAATTGCTTTGTGGGAGTGTAATCCCGCGAGGCATTTCCGTGCTGTCATGCACGGAAATCCGAGACATGCACACAGCCTGCGAAGCAGGCATGTGAAAAGGCTGTGCCTTACGGCACAGCCTTTTCAGGAAAGAGAAAAAATTAAATATTTTGAGGGAGTACTTCGCAGCGTGTGGGGGCTGCGAAGTGTGAGTTATGAAATATATTAGCTGTTCGCTAATATGTTGATAGTATATCTGACAAATGTGTTCAAAATATGTTCTCTATCTAAAGAAAATGTGAAATTCCTAAAAAGGACTTTAAAAAAATATAAGGGTGTTTTATACTTACTTCAGACAAGGCAAAGGAGGAAAACAGATGAACGTTTCTGATATCGGAATAGATCTTGGAACAGCCAGTATATTGGTTTATGTAAGGGGAAAGGGCGTTGTTCTGAAGGAGCCGTCCGTGGTTGCTTTTGACAGGGACGCTAATAAAATAAAGGCAATCGGTGAAGAAGCGCGCATGATGCTGAGCAGAAGTACCGGTAATATTGTTGCAATCCGTCCGCTTAAAAACGGTATTATTTCTGACTACGCAGTTACAGAACAGGTGCTGAAATATTTTATCCAGAAAGCAAGCGGAAAACTTTCCTTTAAGAAGCCGCGTATCAGTATTAACCTTCCGGGAACGGTTACAGAGGTCGAGCAGAAAGCGATAGAGGATGCTACTTACCAGGCAGGTGCGCGGGAGGTAACGCTTGTACCGGAGCCTGTTGCGGCTGCGATCGGCGCGGACATTGATATTTCAAGACCCTGCGGAAAAATGGTTGTCGATATTGGTGCCGGTACCTGTGATGCGGCAATTCTTTCTTTGGATGGGATTGTGGTAGATACCACGCTGAAGGTAGCAGGGGATGATTTTGACAATGCGATTATCCACTATGCACGGGCAGCACATAACCTGATTATCGGGGAGCGGCTGGCAGAGGATATTAAGATTCATGTGGGGACAGCAGTGGAGCGTGCGCAGCAGAAAATAATGGAAGTGAAAGGCAGGGATCTGACGACCGGGCTGCCAAAGACAGTGCGCGTCAGCTCGGAGGATATACGGCAGGCACTGCAGGAGCCGCTTGCCCAGATCACAGAGGCGATACACGGTGTGCTGGAAAAGACACCGCCGGAGCTTGCCGCTGATATTGTGGAACGCGGTATTGTGCTGACAGGCGGCGGCTGTCTGCTTGATGGCATTGAGGAATTGATCGAGGAAAAGACCGGAATCAACACAGTTACAGCAGAAGATCCGATTTCCGCGGTAGTTATCGGCGTCGGACGTTATCCGGAAGTTATTTCCGGGCGTGTGCGTCAGACGGAGTAGGGATGAAGCGGTCCGGCTGTAAAATGCAGATCTTAAAAGACAGAACAGACGGCGCAGGTGACGATAAATATTATAAGGATGTGAATAAATCAGAGGATGGAAAAGGTTTCAGGGTATGTAGACCATATTATATACCGCAATGAGGACAACGGCTATACGGTACTGGTTCTGATCTGTGACGGCGAGGAAGTGACCTGTGTCGGAACACTGCAGTCCGCCGGTGAGGGAGAGCTGATTGAGGCAGAGGGGAGCTACACGGAGCACAGTACGTATGGAAAGCAGTTTCAGATTTCCTCGTATGAATATAAAACACCGGAGGATGAGCTTTCAATCGAACGCTATCTCGGATCGGGGGCAGTGAAGGGTGTCGGAATGGCACTTGCCGCACGGATCGTGCGTCGCTTTAAGGGGGATACGTTCCGCATCATTGAGGAAGAGCCGGAGAGGCTTGCGGAAATCAAGGGCATCAGCGAGCGCAAAGCGCAGGAGATAGCGCAGCAGATGGAAGAAAAGCGCGATATGCGCAAGGCAATGCTTTTTCTGCAGCAGTATGGCATTTCTACGGCACTTGCCTTGAAAATTTACAATCAGTATGGCGCATCGCTATATCAGATCGTGCAGGAAAACCCGTATAAGCTGGCGGACGATATCACTGGCGTCGGCTTCCGGGCAGCCGACGAAATTGCATCCAGAGTGGGTATTCATACCGACTCTGATTTTCGTATAAAAAGCGGACTTTTGTATGTGCTGGCACAGGCAGTGACAGAAGGACATGTATATCTGCCCCAGCCGGAATTGATGCGGCGTGCCTCGGAGCTGCTCGGTGTTTCTTTGGAGATGATGGAGCAGCTTCTGCCAGATCTGGCGATCGAGCGGAAAATTATTATAAAGGATGTACCGTCCGGAAATATAGAAAACGGTGGGGAGGAAACGCGGGTTCCGGGAGTTTACAGCGCCTCTAATTATTATCTGGAACTGAATACTGCGAAAATGCTGCATGATCTGAACATTTCGGCGGAAATATCGGAGGAGGCAGTCCGGCGGCGCCTGGAGCAGATTGAGCAGGAGACAGGGACAAAGCTGGAAGAGCTGCAGAAAAAAGCTGTTGCAGAGGCAGTGAGCCATGGACTTCTCGTAATTACCGGCGGTCCGGGTACCGGAAAAACAACGACGATTAACGCGCTGATCCATTATTTTGCTTCTGAAGGACTGGAAATTCTGCTGGCGGCGCCGACCGGAAGAGCAGCCAAACGTATGACAGAGACCACGGGCTATGAAGCGCAGACAATACACCGCCTGCTGGAGGTGTCGGGTGCGGTGGAGGAATCCTCGGCGCATACACATTTTGAGCGCAATATGCAGAATCCTCTGGAGGCAGACGTTATTATTATTGATGAAATGTCAATGGTAGATATTTTCTTGATGCACGCACTGCTAAGTGCTGTAACTCCTGGCACGCGTCTGATTATGGTGGGGGACGTCAATCAGCTTCCGTCTGTGGGACCGGGATGTGTTCTGAAAGATATCATAGAATCAGAGCGCTTTCCGGTTGTACGTCTGACGAAAATTTTCCGCCAGGCGAGTGAAAGTGATATTGTAGTGAATGCACACAGGATTAACAGCGGTGAGCATGTTGTGCTGGATAACAAGAGCCGGGATTTCTTCTTCTTAAAACGCGATGAGGCGAATATCATTATCCGTGTGGTCCTGGCATTGGTCCAGCAGAAGCTTCCCAAATATGTGGAGGCAAAACCATACGATATCCAGGTGCTCACACCGATGCGCAAGGGGCTGCTCGGAGTGGAGCGTCTGAACACGATTCTGCAGCAGTATCTGAATCCGCCTGCTCCGGATAAGCGGGAGCGGGAGCATGCGGGTGGTGTGTTCCGGGAAGGCGATAAGGTAATGCAGATTAAAAATAATTACCAGGCAGAGTGGGAAGTGCGCGGAAAATACGGTATTGCCGTGGAAAAGGGCATCGGAATTTTTAATGGAGATATGGGTATTGTCCGTGAGATTAATACATATGCGCAGCTGCTGACGGTAGAGTTTGACGAGGGGCGCTTCGTGGATTACTCCTTCAAGCAGCTGGAGGAGCTGGAGCTTGCGTATGCGGTTACGATTCACAAGTCGCAGGGAAGCGAATATCCTGCTGTTGTGATTCCTCTGCTTGCCGGACCGCGCATGCTGATGAACCGGAATCTCCTGTACACAGCAGTGACAAGAGCGAGAAAGTGTGTGACACTGGTAGGTTCCGCGGAGGTCTTTTATCAGATGATTGATAACCGCTTTGAGCAGAAGCGGTACTCAACACTCCGGGAGCGGATCTGTGAGTGGAACGAAATATAAGTCCGGGAACAGATAATTTTCGTGCCGGGAGAGAATCTGCAAACAGGACGTTTTATGAAGCAATGGAAAGAATTTGTAAAGAAAACGATGGATAAAACGACAGGAGCTGCGCTGGATCTTCTTTTGCCGCGCAGGTGTCCGCTGTGCCGGAAACTGTCTGACGGAATATGTGAAGCGTGCAGGAAAAAGCTGCCCTATATCAAAGGAGCAGTCTGTTTTCGCTGCGGACGGCCGCTGGCGGATAAGGATGCCGAATATTGTCCCGCCTGCAGCAGCCGGCAGTTTGCTTTCACACAGGGGCGCGCACTGTATTTATATACGGATGTGGTGAAGGAATCGCTTCATGCGGTGAAATACCACAATAAGCGGGAATATCTGGAATATTACGCGCAGGAGCTTGCCTGGCAGCTGGGAGAGATTCTGGAGAAATGGGCGCCCCAGGTGCTGATTCCGGTTCCTATGCATTTTTCGGCACAGAGAAAGCGCGGCTATAATCAGGCCGGGATTCTGGCGAAGGAGCTGGGCAGGCAGCTTGCGCTTCCGGTGCGTTGTAATGTGCTGAGAAAGGTGAAAAAAACAGCAAACCAGAAGGAACTGGATTACCGTGCCCGGCGGAGCAATTTAAAGGGTGCTTTTGCGGTCGCAAAGGAGTATATGGCGGAAAATCAAGATGACCCGCATGAAAACAACCAGCAGGAAATTACGGACGCAGAAAAAATGAGGCTGCCGTGGGAGCGCGTCCTTCTCATAGATGATGTTTATACCACAGGCAGCACACTGCACGAAGCCGCGTCAGTGCTGAAAAGAGCAGGAGTAAAGTATGTATATTTTGTGACTATTTGTGCAGTACCGGAAATTTCCTGAAATACAGGTTACTTAGGGTGTTTGCAAAGACGGTTTTTCATGATATACTATAGAACAGGAAACGATGATCAGATGTGCCGTTTCCTGTAGAACTACACACAAAGAAAAATGAGGAGCTGGTATAGCATGCCAGATGAAAAACGGATTTATTTGATGACACAGCTTGCACTCTTTGAGGAACAGCATAAAGAACAGTTAGAGGGCGTGCAGGGATATTTTCGCGGAGATTATATCGGACGTCACATGATAAAGAACGGGCTTCGGATTACCCTTGCGTTCCTGCTCGGACTGGCAGGATGGGGACTTTACAATGCGGAGACTTTGATTGTGGATATTACTGAAATAGATGTGATGGCGCTTGGCGCACGGATTTTATTCCTCTATGCCGTAGTGCTTTGCGTTTTTCTGGTGCTTACCTATGCGATACAGGCTCTGCGCTATGTGAGGGCAAAACAGGATCTTTACCGGTATCAGGAGCTTCTGAAGCAGCTTGAAAAAGCATACCGTGAAGAAGACGACGCGAAAGGTGATGCCCGCAGGAGGAGAACAGTATGAGACTTTTGCTTACCATACGGGACGCACTGGGCAGGTTTTATGGGAAGTATGATACCGCTATCCGGCTGCTCTTTAAGTTTGCGGCAGCTTTTTTGATTTTTCTATCGATACGCGCTATGCTCGGACAGACAGCGGCTATTAATCATCCGGCAGTGCTGCTGATTCTGGCTGTGGGCTGCATGGTTCTGCCGTCGAATACGATTATTCTGGTTGCAGCGGGACTGGTTCTGGTACATTTTTACGGGATTTCCCTGGAAGCGGCGCTGGTCGGAGGGGGGATTCTGATTATTGGTCTTCTCATCTATTTCAGCCTGGCACCGCAGTCAGCATGGCCGCTTTTGCTGACGGCGCTTGCGCTTGGAGGAAAAATGGGATGTGTACCGGCAGTACTGTTTGGTCTGACAGGGGGACCGCTCGGTGCAGTCGGGGCTGCGTTTGGGGCGCTTTCCTATTATCTGATACAGATCGTAGAAAAAAACGGTGCGGATCTGCACTCTACCGCTGCTGAGGCGGCGGAAGCCATGGTGCAGAAAGCGGCACAGCTGATACAGGCAGTGATTGTGGAGAAGGAAATGCTGGTGATGGCGGCAGCATTGGCAGCGGCGCTGCTGGTGGTATACTTTGTCCGCATCCAGGCAATAAAATATGCATGGATGATTGCTGCCTCGGCAGGGTGTGCAGTATATCTTGCGGTACGGGTTTTTGGTGCAGCAGCCTATGGGGTGTCGCCTGACGCACTGCAGATCGTTGTGGAAATTCTGGTTACTCTGTTTGCAGGATGGATAGCACAGACGATGCTGTTCAACCTGGATTACAAAAAAACGCAGACAGTTCGTTTTGAGGACGATGAATATTATTACTATGCAAAAGCTGTGCCGAAAAAGAAGCTTCATAGAAGAAAGAGACGGCGCAGGGCAGAAGGGAGATAAACGGTGGATACGATCAGGATGTGGTTTGGCAGTCATTTCCCGTGGCTGAAGGCACCTGCTATTACAATAGGGATCATCGACATTATAGAAATCATCATCCTTTCCTTTCTGGTATATAGTGTACTGGTATGGATTAAGAGGAGCAGGGCATGGACACTTCTGAAGGGAATTCTTCTGGTGGGCTTCTTTATTGCACTTGCCTATCTGTTCAATATGGATACGCTCACGTTTATCATTGAAAAAGGGCTGAACATCATAATTATGGGTGTGTTCGTCATTTTTCAGCCAGAGCTGCGCAGGGTGCTTGAACAGTTAGGGGAAAAGGAACTTTTTTCGAATATTATCCCTGCAGGTGCCGTAAAAGAAGTAGTACAGCGCTGCAGCGACCGCACGGTCAATGAAATAGTGCGTGCATCGCTGGAGATGGCAAAGGTAAAAACCGGCGCACTGATGGTAATTGAAGAGAATGAGACGCTTGCGGAATATGAGCGTACGGGAATTGCTATCGATGCCGTGGTATCCAGCCAGCTTCTTATTAATATTTTTGAACACAACACGCCGCTGCACGATGGAGCAGTCATAATAAAAGGAGATAAAATTGTTTCCGCAACCTGCTATCTGCCGTTGTCGGATAGCCAGAATCTCGGCAAAGAGCTGGGAACGAGGCATCGCGCCGGTGTCGGTGTCAGTGAGGTGACAGATTCCCTCACAATTATTGTATCGGAGGAAACCGGCAAGATTTCTATCGCAAAGAAAGGAGTACTTACCAGAAATGTTACGGAAGAAATTCTGCGCGCACAACTGGTGACGCTTCAGAATAAATCCGTTAATTCCAGAAAACTGATCAGCGGCGGTAAGTTTATTTTCGGACGTAAGGGAAAGACGGAGGCGGAGAAAGGAAGCAAATAGCATGAGATATAAACTGACACATAATCTGGGACTGAAGCTGTTTTCCGTTTTGGCTGCATGTCTTATCTGGCTGGTTGTTATGGACAGTAATGACCCGGAAACACAGCAGGTATACCGGAACATTCCGGTAACAATCAAAAACCAGGATACCATTACCAATGCGAATAAAACGTACACGGTGGTCGGCGGAACAGATAAGGTGAATGTTTATGTAACGGCGCGGCGGTCAGTACACTCAAGACTGAGCGCTTCAAGCTTTACAGTACGGGCCGATCTGGAAAATTATAATGAAGCAATCGGCTCAGTGCCGCTGGAGGTGACGTGTTCCAATCCGTCGGTGGCACAGGAAGACATGCGGATCCAGCCGGCATCCATGAAAATAGAGCTGGAAGACAAAATAGAGGAGACCTTCGGCATTGCCGCTACGGTTTCCGGTAATACCGCGAAGGGCTTCGAGGTGGGCAGGACAACCGTGCTGACAGGAGACACAATTAAAATTGCCGGACCGGAATCACTGATTAAGATTATCGGAAAGGTGACAGTTCCGGTGGATGTTACCTATATGTCGGAGGACAGTGTCCAGCAGCTTCCCATCCGCATTGAAGATAAGAACGGGGCTGAACTGACGGACAGCCAATGGAATAATCTGGAACTGAAAAATATGGATGGAGTTGTGCTGAAAGATAACCTGGCAGAAGTAGGCGTTGAAATCTGGAGAATCTATGGGGAAATTGCGCTGAATGTGAATCTGACCGGAGAACCGGCGGAGGGTTATGAGGTAACGGATATTTCTATCTCTCCGCGTATGGTGAATCTGACGGCATCGAAGGCGGCAATTGAGTACATTGGAAGCAGCCTGACGCTTCAGAATCCCGTTGATATTACCGGTGCAGCAGAAAATATGGAGTTTACGGTGGATTTGAACGAGACACTAAACCAGTACGAGGATGTGCGGCTGGAGGCAGATGTTTCTTCTGCTGTTGTGGTGACAGTGACAATTGATGAGGTGGGAAGCAGGACAATCGAATTTCCGGTATCGGAGCTGGAGCTGATTAACGCACCATCTGGAAAGAGACTGATTTTCTCACCGACAGACCGGCTTGCTATTAATATCCGTGCAGAGGATGAACGTCTTAATGAGATTGATGTGGAGCACATACGGGCGGCAATCGATTTGTCCGGGAGTCAGGAAAATGGCAGTTATACACTGCCGGTTACGGTGACGCTGCCGGAAGGCTGTGAGCTGGGTGCGGATGTATCCATTGTGGTAAATGTTGAAGAGGAAGAACGGGAAGCGGAAGGAGAGCTTCAGACGGGAGAATAGCTTATGGTGAGCCAGACGTTTGTGATCAGAAATCACGCGGGACTTCATTTAAAACCGGCAGCATTGCTGTGTACAGAGGCAATTAAGTACAAATCATCTATCACGCTGTCCTTTGCGGATACGGAGACCAATGCCAAGAGTGTGCTCAGTGTGTTGAGCGCATGCGTGAAATGCAATGACAGTATCATGATTTCCTGCGACGGACCAGATGAAAAGGAGGCGCTGAAAGCACTCACAAAGCTGATAATGGATGGACTGGGCGAGTAAGTGTCAGAAAAAGGAACATACGGAAAAAAGCGGATTATTTACCATGATACGGGTAAATGCTCCGCTTTTTTATGATAGTTTACAGACTGCTGAACTATCAAAACAGATGCGTCGTCATTTCGAATAATGAGCTGCCGTAAAGATGATCCCGCTTCCGGCACACAGCAGAAGCACTCCTGTGAACAAAAGCGCAGGGACTCCCCTGTGATCGATAATTAGTCCGCCGGAGAGAAGGGACAGCAGAACGCCCAGAGTGGAAGCGGCATTCAGATAAGCCTGGCTGTTGATGGTATCTTCTTTTGGAATTACAGAGCTGGTATAGTAAACGCTGCTTACCATAAACAGGGCATAGCCTAACTGAAGGATTTCAGACAGGTTAAGCAGAAACAGCGTGCTCGCCAGAAAGGCCAGGAGCATTTTGAACGTCATCAGAAGACAGGCGAGCTTTAACCAGGAATCGCAGCGCAGCCGGTGTTTTATCCGTTCAAACAGAAAAAGTATCGGGATTTCACAGCAGGCAGCGATAGCAGAGGCAATTCCCACGGAGGCCTCGTTGCCGCCTTTGGAGGAGACAATCTGGTAGATAAAGTTCGACATATAGGTGTGCCCCGCCATGACAAGCGCGGCTCCCAGGAGCACAATAGTATAGCGGGGATATTTTTTCACGAAGGACACCCGGAGACCGTTGGATGATCGGGTAAGAGCAGCGGAAGAATCTACAGGCTCAGAGGTCCGCTCTTTCCGGGAGCTGCAGAAAAAAGAACGGGAGCTGACAAAAAACAGCAGGGAGAGCAGTAAACCGCACAGAAACATAGACGGTGTCCCATAGATCAGTATCAACTGTCCCATCAGCACAGTGCAGATTCCATATCCCAGAGAACCGCTCCCCCGGCCTGCGCCATAATTTATGTGAACACCGCACTGGATTTCATACATGGCGGCGGAGTTCATGAATGCGGGAAAAAGCTGTATATACAGGCAGCATACGATAAAAAGAAGAATGGACAGCCAGTTCGGCAGACCAAGAAGCAGCAAAAAGTTACAGACCAGCAGAATGAAGCCACCGATTTCAAAAAAGCATTTCAGAGCCGACTGCCCCCGTGTATTAAATAATTCCCCAAAGAAAATCTGCCCCAGAAAACTCAGGGTGATGGCGAAGCCGAGTATGATGCCAATGAAAGTGTTGCTCAGACCACAGGACAGCAGAAACACGCTGCTGTAACAGTAAAGACAACTGTCAAGCGCCCATTCGCTGCCCTGCATCAGGGAGTAGGATATTGTCACTTTCGACATAACAAGCCGTCCTTTCTAAAAAAAGCGGTAATAATATGGAGTAATGGCCGTTGAAAAATTCAACGGCCATGATGATTTTTAAAGTTCAATGTATCCCCAATGATCTCTTGTGAAAAGTTCAGTACCTGTCTCGGTAATGAGATAACAATCTTCAAAACGGAAACCATAATCCTTTGAGCGGAAGAAATGATCTCCTGCGATGGTCATACCAGGTTTGAGAATTGTAGGATTGTTAAAGCGGAATGTGGGCGGTTCCCCTTCGAAAACTCCGATGCCATGGGAGGCACTGGCGGGCGGAGCACCATAGCCATGGTCTACAAACCAGTCGTAATATCTCTGATAAACGGATTCGGAGGTTACTCCCGGTTTTACCCAGTCGCAGATCAGACGCTCATGCAGATCCACCATGAAATCAATTTCTTTTTTCATGGAATCCGGCATCTTTCCAAAAATAATAGGACGTCCATAAGCGGAAGCATAACCGGCATAATGGCAGCCGATATCGATGTTGATAAGCGTGTTGCGGCCAAGCTTATTGTGGGTACTGCGGCCGATGCCGCTGCGGCTGCGGTATCCGGAGTAGCATAAGATAGGGAAGGAGGGACCTTCGCCGCCTTCTTTGTATAATTCTGCGGCTAATACACCTTCCAGCTCATATTCTGTCATTTCCGGATTGATTTTGCCCAGAGCTCTATCGAAAGCTTTTTCGGAAAGAATGCAGGCCTCCCGAACCATTTCCTGCTCATATGTTGACTTATTCATGCGCAGATCAATAAGAATGTCTCCGCAATCGATCACTTCCCCGTCTGAGGGAAGAGCAGCACAGATTTTTTCATACAGCGGATGGGGGGCAATATTATAATCAGCCAACCCTAGCCGCTTTACGCCTTTTCCATCGGTAACTTCATTGAACAATTGTTCCAGATCATAGTATTTAACGCCGATCCAGTCACGAACAGGTCCGCTGGTATGACCGAAAGCGGAACAACCACGCACTGCGTCCATTCCGTAGGGAGTCTGTCCGCCAAATTCCGGAGCTTCGCCTCCGATTAATACCAATGGCGTACCGGTTCTTCCGACCAGAACACCGCCGACCTCAAATAATGGCCAATATTTACTGAGATAAAAAACATTTTCATAGACACCGGTATCGCCATAGCAAAGCACTGCGTCCAGATTGTTTTCCTCCATTTTGGCTTGAAGTCGTTTCACTCTGTCAAAATAATCACTGTCAGGGATAGATTTTAACATACTGCACCTCATTTCTGAATAATTTCCGATATTTATTATTATCGGTTGCAATATAACCAACTTTATTGAAAGCTGGTAGAAACATTTATACTATAACATTATTTTTTG
>DKTR01000027.1:1732-24509 GCA_002473385.1 Lachnospiraceae bacterium UBA7225 | reverse complement strand
AGCACACGGGAAACAACACCCTTGTTTCCGTGACGGCCTGCCATCTTATCACCGACCGAAATCTTTCTCTTCTGCGCGATGTAGATGCGCACTGCCTGATTTACGCCCGGAGCCAGCTCGTCGCCTGCTTCTCTTGTAAATACCTTGGCATCTACCACAATACCGTATTCGCCGTGCGGCACCTTCAGGGAGGTATCACGCACCTCGCGCGCCTTCTCACCAAAGATCGCACGCAGCAGACGCTCCTCCGCCGTCAGCTCAGTCTCGCCCTTCGGCGTTACCTTACCTACCAGGATATCACCCGCACGCACCTCTGCGCCAACGCGGATAATACCTCTCTCATCGAGATCCTTCAGCGCATCGTCACCGACACCCGGAACATCTCTGGTAATTTCCTCCGGTCCAAGCTTCGTATCTCTCGCCTCCGCCTCATATTCTTCAATATGAACCGAGGTATAAACATCATCCATAACCAGACGCTCACTTAAAAGTACTGCGTCCTCATAATTGTAGCCCTCCCAGGTCATGAAACCAATGAGCGGGTTCTTGCCGAGCGCGATCTCGCCGTTGGACGTAGACGGTCCGTCTGCGATTACCTGCCCCGCCTGCACGCGGTTCCCCTTGAAGACAATCGGCTTCTGGTTGTAGCAGTTGCTCTGGTTGCTTCGCAGAAACTTGGTAAGATGGTACTCATCGCGTTTTCCGTCATCTGTCTTGATAACGATTTCCTTCGAGGTAACACGCTCAACTGTTCCGGCATTCTTCGCCACCACGCACACACCGGAGTCCACCGCGGTCTTGGTTTCCATACCGGTACCAACCACCGGGGCCTCGGTTGTAAGAAGCGGCACTGCCTGACGCTGCATGTTCGATCCCATCAGCGCACGGTTTGCGTCATCGTTCTGCAGGAACGGGATCAGCGCCGTAGCAACGGAGAACACCATCTTCGGAGATACGTCCATATAGTCGAACATCGCACGGTCATACTCCTGCGTCTCCTCGCGGTAACGGCCGGATACGGTCTTGCGGACAAAATGCCCGTCCGCGTCCAGTGCCTCGTTTGCCTGCGCCACATGATAATTATCCTCTTCATCCGCCGTCATGTAAACAACCTCATCGGTAACGCGCGGATTTTTCGGATCAGATTTATCGATTACACGGTACGGCGCTTCTATGAAGCCGTACTGATTGATTCTTGCATAGGATGCCAGCGAGTTGATCAGACCGATGTTCGGACCTTCTGGTGTCTCGATCGGGCACATTCTTCCGTAATGGGAATAATGTACATCACGGACCTCGAACCCTGCTCTGTCTCTGGACAGACCGCCCGGACCGAGGGCAGAGAGACGTCTTTTATGCGTCAGCTCACCCAGCGGGTTGTTCTGATCCATAAACTGGGACAGCTGGGAGGAACCGAAGAATTCCTTCACCGCCGCCGTCACCGGTTTGATATTGATCAGCGACTGCGGAGAAATCCCCTCCAGATCCTGCGTGGTCATACGCTCACGGACAACACGTTCCAATCTGGAAAGACCGATGCGGTACTGGTTCTGCAGAAGCTCACCGACCGAACGGATACGGCGGTTTCCGAGATGGTCGATATCATCATCGGTTCCGATACCGTATTCCAGATGAATATTATAGTTAATGGAAGCAAGAATGTCTTCCTTTGTAATGTGTTTCGGAATCAGATCGTGGATATCACGGCGGATCGCCTCTTTGATATCCTCAATATCACTATTTTCTTCCAGTATAGATTTCAGCACCGGATAATATACTAATTCTGTAACACCAATCTCGTGCGGATCAATGTCCACATAGTTTGTGAGGTCTACCATCATGCTGGAAAGCACCTTCACATTGCGCTCTTCCGTCTGAATCCAGACAAACGGAACGGCAGCATTCTGGATGGCATCCGCCAGCTCACGCGTCGCTTTTGTACCGGCCTCCGCCAGAATCTCACCGGTGGACGGATCGATTACATCCTCCGCCAGCACATGTCCGGCGATACGGTTGCGGAGCAGCAGCTTTTTGTTGAATTTATAGCGTCCGACTTTTGCCAGATCGTATCTGCGCGGATCAAAGAACATTGCCATAATGAGGCTCTCTGCGCTCTCCACGGCAAGCGGCTCGCCCGGACGGATCTTTTTATACAGTTCCAGCAGACCTTCCTGGTAATTGGTCGCCGTATCCTTTGCAAGCGTCGCCACGATCTTCGGCTCTTCGCCGAACAGCTCGAGAATTTCTGCGTTGGTGCTGATGCCAAGGGCACGTACCAGAACAGTGATGGGTACCTTTCTCGTTCTGTCTACACGCACATAGAAAATGTCGTTGGAGTCCGTCTCGTATTCCAGCCATGCACCACGGTTCGGAATTACTGTACAGGAAAACAGTCTTTTTCCGATTTTATCGTGAGCAATCCCGTAGTAAATACCCGGTGAGCGGACCAGCTGGCTGACAATAACACGCTCTGCTCCATTAATAACAAAGGTGCCTGTCACCGTCATTAATGGCAGATCTCCCATAAATATCTCATGCTCGTTTATCTCATCTGTCTCTTTGTTGTGAAGCCGTACTTTTACCTTCAGCGGCGCAGCATAAGTTGCGTCTCTTTCCTTGCACTCTTCAATCGAATACTTCACGTCATCTTCACAAAGCTTGAAATCCACAAACTCCAGACTCAGCTTTTCACCGTAGTCGCGGATTGGCGAGATGTCATCGAAAACTTCCTTCAGCCCTTCGTCCAGAAACCACTGGTAGGAGTCCTTCTGCACCTCAATGAGGTTCGGCATCTCCAATACCTCTTTCTGCCTGGAGTAGCTCATCCGGAAACTGTTGCCATTTTTGATAGGACGTATCCTGTTTTTCTCCATTGACGTTTCACCCCTGTCTTTTTATATAAAAGTGTATGCATATTCCCCTGGTTTCTGCCAAAAATCACCAATTTATTTTTGGGCATAATTCCCCCTTGGGGTACACTCCTGCACAATAATGCACTCTATACTATAACACAAGCCCGAAAAGGTGTCAACAAAAAAAATCCGGCATTTTTGAAAAAGCCGGATACTCTAATTTTAAGGGAAAAACGGCAGCTTTCTGTGTTTAAGATCAGCCGTTGCATTAGCAGCCTGATATGATAATTTACAGTAATCTATAAATTTCATTGCAGATGGACTCGGATTCCGCGATTTACTGTACACCAGATTAATCCCCCGCGAAAGCTGTAAATCAATATCCAGTATACGGATGTCCGGGTTGTAAAACTCTTTTACGTAAATATCTGATAGAATTGATATTCCAATTCCCATTCCGGTAGCATTTATAAGTGCATGAACGCTGGCACTTTCCCATATCGGATCAATGGATAAATTTTGTTTTGCAAAAGCATTATCAATAATATTGCGCGTGTGACTATATTTTTCCTGCAGAAGCAGCTTTTCTTTTGCAAGATCGGAAAGAGAAATATTATTTTTTTCAACCAGCGGATGATCATATCTGGCTATCGCGACCAATGGCCGGGACTGCATTGGAATCTCAACCAGATTATTGGCATTGATCGTATTTTCAAGAATCGCAACATCCAGAATATTATCAGCAAGTCTGCGTTCAATATTATCCGACGATGAAATATTAACATGCAGCGCTATGGTCGGATAGCGCTGCGAGAAATTATATGCAATAGCCGGCATGTCAAGTTTTCCGACGGCGATTCCTGTTCCCACATAAAGGGAACCGCCGCTGCGCATACGTTCCAGTGAAGTATTCATGTCATTGAACTGGGAAATTATGCGCAGGGCATAATCGTAAACGATACGTCCTTCCGATGTCAAAACCAATTTCTTTGAAACACGTTCAAACAACTCAACGCCATAAAAATTTCTTAGTTCTTTTATGGTAAGGCTGACAGAAGGCTGTGAAATATGCATATTTTCCGCAGCCAGCGTAACAGAGCCAGCATCACATACAGCAAGAAAAACCTGAAGATGGCGCAGAGTCATAAAATTAGTCCTTTCATTGTTGGAAATACCTGTCTGATCCTGTTTATTTATAACCTATTTTAGTCAAACGTAATTGCTACCTTGAAATCTCCGTATTTACCGCTGGCATATTCGAAGGCCTCCTCCCATTTTTCGATGGGGAAAGTGCGCTTTATCAGACCGTCCGTTTTCAGACTTCCATCCATCATATGTTCGATAACAAAGGGATAGCAGTATGGGCTGATGTGAGAGCCAAGCACGTTCAGTTCCTTGCCATCGCCAATCACAGACCAGTCCACGCTGGTTTCCTGTGCAAATACGCCGAATTCCACAAATGTACCGAGCTTGCGTATCATGGCAAGACCCTGTTTTACGCTGGAAGGATGTCCTGTCGCTTCTATATAAATATCGCAGCCGTAGCCATCTGTTAATTCCATGATTTTCGCCAGCGCGTCCTCCTTTGCGGGATTGAGCACAATGTCCGCGCCAAATGCCTTTGCCTTTTCCAGACGCTCATCTATCATATCAACTACAACCAGCTTCGCCGGATTTTTCATGCGTGCATAAGTAATCATACCCAGTCCGAGCGTACCGGCTCCTGCAATTACGAGGATATCCTCATTTGCGATACCTGCGCGGTCCACTGCATGCTTGGAGCAGGCATACGGCTCAATGAGCAGTGCTTTTTCCCGCGGGAGTACCTTCGGAACCTTAGAGATTACAGACGTTTTGGGATAACGGACATACTCTGCCATCCCGCCGTCGTTTGTATTCTGGTAGCCGAACATCTTGTGCGGCTGGCACATCCAGTATCTGCCGCTCCTGCAGAAACGGCACTCGCCGCAGGGAAGTATCTGGTCGGCCGTGATACGGTCGCCAATCTCAAAGCCCTTTACATTTTCGCCCATTTCCGCTACAAAACCCAGGAATTCATGTCCTGGAATAAAAGGCGGTTCTACCCACGCTTTTTCCGTTTCACTTCCCCAGTATCTTCCGGCTCCGTGATAACATTTTACATCGCTTACGCAGATGCCGCAACCCTCTGTTTTAATTATAATATCATCTGGTCCGCACTCCGGCACCGGATGGCCTGTTTCCAGACGATAATCACCCGGTCCATAAGCAACCAGCGCTTTCATCGTTTTCGGTAAATTGCTCATAATACTTTCTCCTCATGTCATAATTTTATCATCATGCTTCCAGATACCCGCTTAATCCCATGCGAACATATTGCTCTTCCGGTGCATCATTCTCTTTCATCATTTTAACCATCTCCCGAATCATTCTGTCCTCAACTGCCGCATCATGAATCGGATGCAGCTGATACGGATCCGTCTCCAGGTCATATAGAAGCGTTCCAAATTTATAAAGATTGATTCTGGTATTGGGCAGCTGAATAATCGGCTGTCCATCACGCGGAATCTTTAACATCTTACAGCCCTTGCTAAAGCTAAATGGTCCTGCTATATCTACTCTTTCATCCGACATCTCTTCCAGAGGATACCGTCTCTCCATCTGGGAACACATTGCTGTATAATTAAACAGCGGCTGATTCTCTTCCGTTGCAGGGGCACGCATGTATACATATCTTCCGTCCGTTATATTAATATGACCGCCGTGAATGCCAAACAAAACATAATCATGAACCTTTTCGTCGTGATCAATCGTTGCCGCAAGGTTTTTCCCTTCCATATCCCCGGTCTTCTCTATATGGAAGAAATCCAGCAGCGTAACCGGCAGATCAATCGTTGTCACAAGGCTTTTCCGCCGTTCTCCGGCTTTTTGGCAGCGCGGATCCCAGATAAACAATGGCGTATGGGCAGTTTCTTCCCACCATGGCATAATATTTTTAGACCAGTGATCATGCTCTCCAAGAAGATAACCATGATCCGTGTTCACAATCAGCATGGTATCCTTCCACATATCCAGTTCGTCCATTATGTCGAGAATGCGTCCCAGCTGCTCATCACAAAGTGACATCAGCGCCGCGTACTGGGTTCGGATATGCTCAATGACTTCAGGTGTATCGCGCTCATCTAACGGACGGTAATCCGGCCAGTCATAGAGCTTCCCGCGATATTCATCCGGATAACGGTCAATAAATTCTTTTGGCGCATAAAACGGCTCGTGCGGATCGAATGTTTCCAGCTGCAGGAACCAATTATCCTCATCCTTATTTTTTTCAATAAATCTGAGGCCCGCATCAAAGCATCTGACCTGCGGAAACTCATCATGTTCTTTAATAACCTGACGATTGTAGTAATCATGTCTGAACTGATACGTAACCCGGTTTTCTGTGAAAGTCGAAGGTTCCGGCGGTTCCTTCACGACACCCTGCCACGGATCTCCCTCCTGCCCGCGATACATCTCCCAGCTGGAATAGCGCGTGTGATACGTCGCACCTCCATCTTCCCAGTAATGATAGTGATCGCTGATCAAGTGCGTATATATCCCGTTTTGTTTTAAAATTTCCGGTACGGAATCGTCCCAGGGTTCCATCGGGCTCCAGCTTCTGTGCAGGAAATTCAGCCGCCCTGTGTGCAGTTCTTTCCGGGCCGGCATACACGGCATACTGCCAACATAGCTGGTGTCAAAACATACTGTTTTTTCTGCCAGACGTCTGAAATTCGGTGTCTGAACCCATTCACAGCCATACGGTTCCAGAAAATGCCGGTTTAACGAGTCATACATTACCATTATTACTTTCATGTCTATCCTCCCTGTTATGCAAATATCCTACCACCATTTAATTGCATCGGTAATATGGCGGCGTATTTCAATAAACTCCGGCGAAGTAACATCACGCGGATGCGGCAGATTAATTTCCAGATTTTCTTTAATTGTCGCTGGTTTGTTTGTCAAAATCAAAACCCGCTCCGCAAGATAAGTCGCTTCCTCGATATTGTGTGTAATAAAAATTACGGTGCTCCCAAATTCTTTCCATAGCTTTAAAACTTCATCTTCCAGATAAAATCTCATCTTGATATCCATTTGCCCATATGGCTCATCCATCAAAAGCAAATCCGGGTATGTGCTGAACGCCCGTCCAATAATAACCCGCTGCTCAGCACTTACAGACAGCTCCCGCGGATATGATTTTCTGAATTCTTCCAGACCCAGCAGCTTCAGGATTCTCTCTACTCTGCGCTTTCTTTCATCCTCCGGAATTTTTTTAATTTTCATGCCAAATTGAAGATTCTGCTCTACATTCAGCCATGGCATCGCTGACGGTTCCTGAAAGGCAAAGGAAATATTATGAATTTTCGGATCAGCAGGCGTACCGTCAATATAAAGTTCCCCCTGTGTCGGCTGATAAATCCTTGTCAGCAGGTTCAGAAATGTTGTTTTTCCGCAGCCCGTCGGACCAACTACACATACAAATTCGCCTTTTTTTACGCTAAAGCTGATATCATCAAGTACCAGTAAATCGCCAAATTTTTTTGTCAGATGCTCCACGCGTATTTTGGTTTCATCCATTTTACAGTCCCTCCCTACTACTTATCAGAGTGCCAGATCTGTATTATCCGATATTGCTTTACGCAGACGCAGGAATTCTTCCTGCATCGTGTCGCGGGGTTTGGGCAGGGAAACCGTATAAATCTGTTTTACCTGTGCCGGACATGCTGTGAACAATACAATTCTGTCACCCAGAAGAAGCGCTTCTTCAATATTATTGGTAACAAAAAGAATTGTCCGCTTTTCTCCTTCTGCAATCGTCAGAATTTCATTTTCCATGTTGTATCTTGTCTGCGCGTCCAGAGCGCCGAATGGTTCATCCATGATCAGGATTTTCGGATCATTTGCGTATGCCCTGGCAATACCCACGCGCTGTTTCATTCCTCCGGAAAGCTGATAAGGATAATGCTTTTCAAATCCATGTAAATTTACAAGATCAATATAATGCCGGGCTTTCTTTATCTGTTCTTCCTTCGGCACGCCGCGCATCCGCGGTCCAAACCGGACATTATCCATTACCGTCAGCCACGGCAATGTACCTGTCCGCTGGAATACCATACCCATCTCAGGATTTGGTTTCGTAACCGGAACGCCATCCAGCAAAATCTGACCTTCATCCGTTCCCATCAAGCCCGCAATCATATTGAGCAAAACCGACTTGCCGCAGCGTCCCGGTCCCAATAAGACCAGAAATTCATTATCATAAACATCAAAAGAAACGTTTTTTATTACCTGTTCTGCAGTACCATTTATCCCCACAAAACTTTTCGATACATTATCAACCTTTACTCTGACATGATTCCCCGGTTCCATGGGCATACCTTCCTTTCTATAAACGAAATTATCCAGCTTAAAAAAGCACCCGCGACAGCAATCGCAATCATTCCTGCCATAACAAGTGAAATATCAAATACCTCCATGCCCCGGTTAATCAAAAAACCCAGACCGGATTTTGCAGCCAGCATTTCCGATGCCAGAACTACCATCCATGCCACACTGGTTGCATTTCTGATCCCGGCAAAAATAGTGGGAAGCGCAGCCGGCAATACAATATTCTTTAAGAGTTGTCCCTGTGTAGACGCATTGAACATTTTTCCAACGTCTAAATACAATGACGCTACCAGCTTAATACCTGTATAGGAATTGACTACAATCGGCATAACGGAACCAATAAAAATCATAATAATTTTTGCATTCTCACCAATGCCGAACCACATGATAATAAGCGGGATCCACGCAAGAACCGGAATCGGTCTGATACACTCAAACAGCGCACCGAGTGTTGCCCTGAAAGCCCTGTTCCAGCCAACAAGAATACCAAACGGAACTCCTATTACAATCGCAAAGAACAATGCAACAAATACGCGGCGCATACTCACCAGCATATGACCGATCAACGTTGCACCGCTAAGCGGATTAACCAGCAATGAAGCTATTTTTTGGATCACAATCCACGGTGTCGGGAATGTTTTCACATTTTTACCCGAAGCGATAATCCAGACAATAAATAAAACGATAAGCGAAATATACGGTCCAATGGTATAAACGAATTTGTATCCCTGCTTTCTGGCCGATGTATCCTTTCCATTTTCAACCTGATTTTCAATTTTCACACCGCTGCTCATACTGTACCTCCTTTATTGATAACGCTTTCAATTTTGGAAAACAGTAATGTAAAGATATATCCAAGTGCTCCGATTACAACCATACCAAGCACAACGACGTCTGCCCGTCCAAAGGAACGCGCCATGCTGATCATATATCCCAACCCCGAAGATGCCGCCAGCATTTCAGCCGCTACAAGTGTCCCCCATGATGTGGACAAGGCTACCCTCATCCCTGCAAATATCATCGGTATCGCAGATGGCACGCCTACATGCAGAAATGTGTAAAAATTTGAAGCGCCATATGTCTTTGCCACATTAATAAGTGCTGGATTTGTCTGACGGATGCCTGTATAGGAATTGATCACACAGGGCACAAATGCCGCAAAAAAAATAATGAGTGCCTTTGCGGTAAGTCCAACGCCGACCCAGACGATCATAAGAGGGATCCAGGCAACCGCAGGAATCGGCCGGATCAATTCAAATAAGGTTTTCACAATTCTGTCAAACAATCGGTACCAGCCCATAAAAAGTCCCAGCGGGATGCCGATTACAACCGCCACAGAAAATCCAAGCAATGATACCTTCAGACTTGTCAGAATATTTGTGGAAAGCAGCGAGCCATCCGGTCCTATATTAGAAAGCTTAAAAACAAACGCCCGGAATACATCCACAGGAGACGGCATATATTTCCCGACAATGTCAAACTCCGCAAGCAGCTGCCATGTTAAAAAGAATATGATAAATGTGACTATTGTAAGAAACACATATTTTATATTGCTTTCATCTTTTTTCATCCATCCACCAACTTTCTCAGACGGGAGCGACGTTATCTAAAACAGATACCGCCGCTCCGGACCCTGTTACTGACCTATAGCATTTAAAATATCAACATCAAATAATTCATTTTGATTTTCTATCATTGCCGCTCTGTCATCTTCTGTATAATTTCCCTGTTCCACATAAAAATCCATAATTCCCTGCAAATCATCAAGTGCTTTAATCATAGTGCCATGATCATTCGTAACCTCTTCTGTCCACATTTCTATATTCTCCGGCAGTCCGAAAAACGTGCTGTCTGACATATAACGATGCATTTCATCAACACTGATATCCAGACCTTCTTCTTCACACCACTGCTGCATCACTTCTGACGCAAAATACATATTTTCTTCGCTTTCCTTCATCCATTCAATCGTAGCAAAGTGATATTCCAGAATTTTTTCAATCGCTGCCCGCTTAACCGGGTCATCCAGAACTTTATCATTTGTACAGTATGCGGTCATCAGATATATACCAACATCATCTCCTTCAATAACGGGTACATAGCCGTTTTCTTCAACAGAAGCCGCATAACACAGATAATTCCAGATCCCCCAGACCTCTCCTTTTCCAGCATACATTGCCGTGTTAACATTATTTGCATCCATATACACAGGCGTTATATCCTGAAGAGACAAACCCAGCTTATTCATGGAATAGCCCATAAGATACTGGAGTGTTGTCCCTGCCGGCATGTAAACTTCCCGGCCTTTCCAGTCTTCTGCTGTCCCATAAAAGCCCGTTTCCTCATTATATTCTGCGTCCGCAAGCGGAGAATCACCTGCTACGTAGAACTTCTGGACAGAAGCTTCACTGTTAATATAACACAGCATCTGCGCTGTACCCTGGATCGTGCCAACCGCAATGCCTCCAATACCCGTACCAACAAGATCAACCTCCCCTGCTGTCAGCGCTTCTATAGACAACGGTCCTGTGGACGCAGGCGTAAAATCAAGAGTAATACCGGCATCCTCCAGCCCGCCGGACTCATATGCAAGCCAGATCGGCGCTGAAAGCTGTAAACCTATTGTACCAATATAACGAATCGTCGCAGGATCCGTAAGCGGCTCAATATCCGCATAAGCTTCCCGAAGACTTGTGAAATCGTCAGCTGCTTTTGTTTCAGCGGCAATATTGTTTGTAACACAGGCGCTGAGCATTAATGTTGTAACGAAACCGATTGCAATTTTCCTCTTCATACTTTCTTCCTCCCATAGTCATAGTTTGCCAAAAATAACCAATATTCTTATTTTTCGGCTTTTGTTTTTGTACAATTTTAATATACACCTTCTATTTTATATTGTAAAATACTTTAATTTTATCGTTTTTATAAGTTTTTTTAATATCCCGGCTTGTTGCTCGCGGGAATAAAAAATCCGCAGGTCTCCCCACGGATTTTTCTATTCCAGATCCTATCACACGGCTTTGTTCAGAAAGGTTTCCTTTTTCTTTACGCTTTTACCGCGCCATTTGTCAGACCGCTGACGATGTATTTCTGCATGAAGATGAAAATCAGCACGACCGGCGATATGGCAATGATGCCGAACGCCATCGTGGAATTCCAGAGCGTCTGATACTGCTGTACATAATTATAAATACTCGATGTAATCGGGCGCATTGTCGGATTGGTAATAAACGTAATCCCATAGATCAGGTCACCCCACGCATACACGAAGGAGAATACCGCCGCCACAATCACACCCGGCTTCGCGATAGGAAGCATAATGGTAAAAAAAGACTTCCAGTAACCGCACCCGTCAATATTCGCCGCTTCGTCCAGTTCCTTCGGAATCGACAGAAAATATGTCCGCAGAATGATGATGCTGAACGGAATGCCGAGCGTTGCATCCGCCAGAATCGGCGCCCAGTATGTGTTTAAGAGCCCCACCCTGGAAAACATGATGTAAAGCGAGGTCAGCACCAGAGTGGACGGCAGCATCTGCGTAATCAGAAAAAACAGGATCAGCGCCTTTTTGGCCTTAAAGCGGAATCTTGCCAGACCATATGCCGCTGGAATCGAAAGCACTGTTGAGATCAGCGTCGCACCCACTGCAATGACAGCGCTGTTTTTAAAGCCCCGCAATGTATCACTGGAAGAGGAAAGCTGCGCCTTAAAAGCCTCCAGCGTCAGATTCTCCGGCCAGAGCGGCGTCGGAATCTGGAAGATTTCCACCTGTGTTTTCAGAGACGTCACAACCATCCAATACAAAGGGAAGATAAAAATAATAAAAATGACAGCGCCAAACAGGAACGCGATCATCTGACTGCGTTTTTCTTTTTTGCCCATTACATAATCTCCTCCTCATCATTGATCAGTTTAATATAAAAAATCCCCACTACAAGAAGGATCAGGAATAAAACATTCGCCGCCGCTGCTCCCTTGCTGAACTGGAATTCCTCGAAAGAAAGACGATATGCATAGGTCGAAACCAGCTCTGTCGAGTTAACCGGCCCCCCCTTTGTCATCACCCAGACCAGATCGAACACTTTAAACGTATAAACAAAGCCCAGTGTCAGGACCGACATAATCGCCGGCTTAATCATTGGTATTGTAATCCAGAACAGCGTCTGGATTTTATTTGCCCCGTCCAGGCTGCAGCTTTCGTAAACCTCCGCCGGAATCGTGGTAAGCCCCGTAATCAGCAGCATCATATTAAACGGGATGCCGATCCAGATATTTGCGATTACGATCGCCACCATCGCTGTCCCCGGCTGCAAAAGCCAGTCAACTGGCTTCCGGATCAGCCCAAATCCCATCAGAAACTGGTTAATGATGCCGCCGGAGCTGGCAAACATAAATTTAAAAAGAAGTCCCGCAACCGTCACAGGAAGCAGCCAGGAAATCATTGTCACACCGCGGAAAAATGAGCAGCCGGGAAACTTCCTGTTAAACAGCAGCGCCAGCCCGAAGCCAATGATAAACTGGAAGAAAATGGAGCCGACCGTAAAGATCAGTGTATTTATGATCGCCTTTGTCATGATGGAATTTTTGCTGGTAAACAGTTCCACATAATTCTGTATCCCGACAAAAATCTGGTTCTCCGGCTTTGCAAATGAATACACATCCACATTTTTTATACTCAGTACCAGATTCTGTATCATCGGATAGCCGATAAAAACCATCATATAAACCGCCGCGGGCAGCGCAAACAGAAATCCCATCTTTGCCCCGCCGTTCAGTTTTCTTTGTTTTTTCATTTTGACCTCCTTTGCGAAAAAGGGGCTGCCGCACTATCTGCGCCAGCCCCTGCTTATCATTTACTGCACTGCGTCAACAGCCGCCTGTGTATCTGCCGCCGCCTGCTCCGGTGTCTTTGCGGAAGTCATGACTTCCTGGAAACCAGTCTGGATTGCGCTGGAGTAAGAAGGCCAGGATGCACTCGGTCCTCTCGGAATAGAGGTTTCAATCTGCGTAAGGAATGCTTTCTGGATAGGATCATCTGTCCAGTAGCTGTCTGCAGCCGCCTCTGTCTTCGGAGGGTAGGAACCATACAGTTTCATCGCTTCTACCATCACATCCGTCTGGTCATAATACTGCAGAAATGCCTTTGCGCCGGACATATCTTCCTTATTTACCACGCCCATGTTCTCACCGCCGAGAATCGAGGTTGCCTGCCCTGAATCCGCATCTCTCTTCGGAAGCACAGTAACACCGTAATTCAGATCCGGAGCGTTTGCTTCGATACCCGGGATCTGCCACGGACCGTTCTGCTGCATTGCCAGGTTGCCTGCCATGAAGTTATTGTTTACATCAGACTGTGTCCAGTTTACACATTCTTTTGTCCAGGAACCTTCTTCAATCATTTCCTGCATCAGTTTATACGCATCAATTCCGCTTTCAATATCTGTGTAGGAGCCGCCCGCTGTATACAGCCACTGCAGACACTGGAAGGTCCCCTCGTCCGTGTTTGTTGCTGCGTTTCCAAAACCATATACGCCATCTTTTGTCAGCGCCTTTGCCATCTCACGGAAATCATCCCAGGTTGTGTTCTCATCCGGATAAGCAATACCCGCGGCATCAAACATATCCTTGTTGTAATACAGAGCGGTGCAGTTTGTTGCAAACGGAATGCCATAATGCTTTCCGTCCATCATAGTAGATTCCAGAGGTCCCTGAATGTACTCATCCCAGTTAATCTCCGCATCCGAAATGTCGCCAAACAACCCAAGCTGAATGAAAGAAGCCATGCCGCATCCATCCAGAATTACCAGATCCGGAAGTTCCCCGGAAGCAATTCCCAGCGTAAGCTGCTTCTCATAATCCGCGAACGGAACATATACATGAGATGCCGTAAACTCATCCTGCGATGCGTTGAATCCGTCAATCAGAGTCTGCATCATTTCCTTCTGTGCATCTGTCTCAAAGTAGTCCCAGATGACCACTTCTTTTCCTTCTGCAGATGCCGTACCTGCTGCCATCGCACAAAGCGCCGCGCCTGTCAGTCCTGCTGCCAATACCTTTTTCAATTTCATGAAAAAAACCTCCTTTATTGTGAAATTCTCAGCTCCTGCTGTTAATTTCATTATAAAAGAGGTTTCTTCTTTCGTTAATTCTAATTATTTAAGAATGGTGGACAAACTTCAAGTCAACAACCCCGTAGCAAGCTGACGGGGCATCAAACTTGCAACGCAACAGAGCTTCGGCAGCCTCCTGCGGCGATGCCTCGCCTGCTATCATCCTGTAGACCCCCTCCGTCAGCTTTCCGGAAATTGCAGTCCACCCCGGAATCGCAGTCCGCGTGACCGCTGTCTCCATTTGCTGCGCAAATACCTGCATCTGCGGCTGCTCTCTGGCCGACATCTCTGCCGCAGATATTTGGGCCGGCAGGACACTTGCACTGTGGCAGAATTGTGTCAGTGTATCCTCCTCCATACAAAAACGCAGAAATTCCAGGGCGCCCTCCAGGTTTTTTCCCTTCAGAATGCCAATGTTCTCTCCGCCGACTACGGCAGCTCCCGCTTTTCTGCCTGGAACCGGCACGATTCCATAACGTATGCCCGCCTCCTCAAGCTGCGGAAATACCCAGGGTCCGTTCTGGATAATAGCCGCTCTTCCCTCCGCAAACTCCAGGGCAAGGTCTGTCTGCGTCAGGTTGATGCACTGCTCCGACATGCTCCCGTCCTCAAGCAGCGATTGCAAAAAAGAGAACGCCTCCACAGTCGCCTCCCCTCCAAGCTGCTGCGCGTCTTCTCCCGCTGCCAGAATCCACGGCAGAATCTGGAAAGCCCCCTGCTCGCTCGCAATACAGCACATAGCAAACCCGCTGCGCTCCGGTGTCGTGAGTATCTTCGCCGCCTCCCGCAGCTCCTGCCAGGTAGTGGGAGGTGAAATATGATTTTCCTCGAGCAGCTCCTCATTATAAATCAGCGCCGTGCTGTTGCAGTTAAAGGGAATTCCATAATAGCGGTTCTCATATTTCAGAGTCTCAACAATAGACGGATAATACTCCTCCTCCAGTTTCCAGGATACCGCCTGTTCTGTAATATCCTCAAACATTCCAAGCTGAATCATGGTCGGCATATCCGGATTGTCAATGATTGCCATATCCGGAAGGTCGTTTTCCGTATACGCAGAGGACAGCCCTTTCACAAAACCGGTCATCGGCACGTATTCCCACGAGGCGCGATACCTGTTCTGCGACTGGTTAAAGCTGCGCACAAGAACATCCAGCCCGTCTCTCTGTGCCTGCGTTTCGTAGTACGCCCAGATTACAATATCCTGTATTTCCGGTGCTGTTCCTGTCAGCTTTTCCTGCCGCCCGCAGCCGGAAAGCAGCACCAGACCGGCCAGCATTACCGCCGCCATTCCTCTTTTCATCGTCCATCCCTCCGCATCGGCTTTATCAGTCTCTCTGCCGGTAATCCCCCGGCGAAATCCCGACTTCTTCCTTAAATACTCTGTTAAAATATTTCGGATCATTATAGCCAACTTCCGTCGAAATCTCATAAATTTTCTTATCCGTTCCCTTCAGCAGCCGCTTGGCATGACTAATGCGGAAACGCTTTAAAAATGTTGTAAAATTAATACCCACTTCTCTGTTGAAAAGCGTACTAAGATATTCCGGCGTTATTTCCAGACGGTCAGCCAGCAGCTCCAATGAAATATTTTCGCAATAGTGCTCCCGGATATAGTTCATCGCACGCCGGATAGTATAATTCCGGATATCCTCTTTCCTGTCTTTCCCGGAAAACAGAATCTGAAGCTCTCTTTGCAGGCATTTCTCCAGCGTTCTCAAAGTAAGCGCGTTTGCCACGGTCTTTTCCAGATGCTCATCCTGCATCTGCCGGTAAGCCTGCGGATTTACCTCACTGCAGATGTTTTCTATAACATTGATCATTTTTCCATATGCTTTCCGGAAATACAGCGGATTGCACTGCAGCCCCCGAATGTATTCCATAAAAGCTTTCACATCCCTGTCCAGCCCTTCCGCGGAACCGCTGCAGATGGATGCCCGTATGCGGCTCTCCAGCTGGACGGGATACTGATAATCTCCGCCGCCTGCTTCCTGTATACATTCGCGTGTCAGAACCCTGCGGCGTCCCGGAAACATGCCGTATAAATACCATTCACGCAGCTCTTTTCCCGCACTCTGCAGCTTGCGTATATCCTCCAGCTTTGTCAGTGCCCATACCGGCATGTCCTCCTGCCGCAGATTCCGGAAAAGCCGGTGCGCAATTTTTTCCGCCAGCGCATCCTCTCCGATATTTCCCTGGATCAAGCAAAACATTTCCTGCGTATTTTCCAGCATGGTATAAAAAATGCAAAGCTGCCCGTCCGCTATCCTGAGCTGTTCCCACTGCCTGGCGGCAAACACGGCATACCCGGCATCCGCGTCTCCCAGATAGCCGGCCGCAAGATAGCACGGCAGATTTTCGGTAAGGGAGGCCTGATCCTTCAGCTTTTCATAGTCCTCCTCCGTGATCGATCTTACGCCCAGCAGAATATCGCGCAGCAGCCCTTCCGCGCTCTCCGCCGCCTGTTCTTCCTCTGCCTGCACCCTGCTCTGGATTTTTTCCAGAACGGCCGTCACATCCTCTGCCGCCAGAGGTTTCAGCAGATAATCATCCACGCCAGATCTGAGCGCCCTCTGCGCATACTCGAATTCCGAATACCCGCTTAAAATAATAAAGTGACACTTCATGCCCTCCCGCTTCGCCGCCTCCAGCATCTCAAGCCCTCCCATAACAGGCATGCGGATATCTGAAATCACCAGCTCGGGATGCAGACGCAGAATCAGCTCCAGACCCTCTTTTCCATTTTTCGCTTCTCCCACAATCGTATGAGCGGTGTGAGCGGAAATCAGCTTTGACATACCGGTTCTGATTTTCACCTCATCCTCCACAATCAGTATCCTCATTGCTCTCCCTCCTCAGAAATGGCAGACGCAGTGTCACCACCGTTCCCATACTGCAGATGCTGCTCACCTTCCATGACGCTGCTTCGCCGTAATACATATGTATTCTGGAAAACGCATTGTGCAGTCCGATCCCTCTCCCATCATCTACTATTGCTTTCTCCCTGTCATTGAAATTTTCCAGCAGTTCCGCCGGTATTCCTTTTCCGTTATCTTCTATGATTACCGCAATCCCGCCGCCGTCCTCTGCCAGAGAGATATCTATCCGCAGCAGCCCGCCGCTTTCAATATCGCGGAAGCCGTGAAGAATCGCATTTTCCACAAAGGGCTGCAGGAGGAGCTTATAAATTTTTACACGATACGTCTCTTTTTCCACATTAATCTCATAGGAAAATGCATTATTAAACCGCATCTGATGCAGGCTGATGTATTTCGACAGCCAGTCCTCCACCTCCCAGATGCTGACGATCTGATTGCTTTTGTTCACGCTGTAGCGCAGAATCACTCCGAGGTCGCGCAGCATTTTGCTGATCTCAAACTCTCCCTTCTCAATCGCCATCCAGTTGATGGAATCCAGGGTATTATAGAGAAAATGCGGATTTATCTGCGCCTCCAGCGCACGTATCTCGGCATTTTTCTGATGCTCCTTTGCCTCGCCCACCTCTTCGATCAATTCCTTCACCTTTACTGTCATGTCGTTAAAGTTGTCGGCAATCGTACCGATCTCATCAAACGAGCGTACCGGAACCACAACATCCAGATTTCCCTTCTGCACCTCGCGCATACCGGACACGACCGAACGCACAGAGGCATCCATTGTGCGCACCGTGTAAATAATCAGTACAGTGGCAAACAAAAGTGTCAGCACCGTAATCAGCACCAGCATCTGCTGTGTCCTTGTAACGTCCTTCAGCATATAGTCTTTATCGTAAGCGTTGCAGAAAATCCACCCTGTCACCGGATCCTCGTAACGGTTGATGGTTATATTCTGGTTGCGCAGATATCCGGAAACATGCACAAATTCCTCCACCTCCAGCTCCGGATTCATCGTAATGCCTGCAAAATCCTCATCCGGGTAGGATACCACTCTGCGGTCATCACTGAGGATAAAATTGATGCTGTGTTCATCCAGCCCGCCACTGCTACAAATAGCGTTCAGCGAGCGCTCCTCTATCGTCATAATCACGGTGGCAATGCTTCCGTGCTCCAGATGATTAAAATCAAACATCCGCTTCGATATATGAAAATAGTGTTCCTGCTCTTTGCCTTTAAAATTCATCGTATCCGTGACAACCATCCCCGGCGCGTCCTCAGCGTCCAGATACGGCGGCACCCCGCGCAGATCCGGATAATCCTGCCACACAGTATTCAGTGAAGAGTCTGTCTCAAAATCGTACACCACGGCAGCTCCGTCCGGGCATATAATACTCAGGCAGCGGATGCCGGCCTCGCTGTTGTGATACTGCTTCAGGCGGTTGACCACCTTATTGTAGGCGACAGCCTTACGGCTGTCCCCGTCATCCACCAGCGCAAGGACATTTTCAATCACCTGCTCGTCCTTGTAAATCTGGTAAATGAGATTGGTGTAGACCTTTAGATTCAAATTTGTCCGCTCAGCAATCTGCGTCAGATTATTCACCATAAGCTCATCTATTTTCTCGGTCATCTGATTCTTGTTTACCTGGAACGCCACGATCTGGACAAACAGAATCGGGATAATAGAGGCCAGCGTAAATGCCGCCAGAAGCTTGCTCCCAAGCTTCCAGCTATTGTATTTCTCCAGTAATTTTCTTCCAAGTCTCATCTGTCCCCGCCTCCCGGACAGGCATCGCCTGTTTTACCCCTGGTTATCCCATTTTCCTGTATTATAACGCATCTGCAGAAAAACCTGAATTCCAAAAAAATAAATTTGGTGGATTATTTTAAGAAAGAAAAACGGCTGCATTTTCTGCAACCGTTCTCGCATCACACGTATATTACTTACAGATCCAGCTTCATATCGCCCGGTCTGATCCAGCCCCATTTGCGCATTGTCTCAGAAATCGCAAGTGTCACAAGTGCCGGAAGAATAATCTGGATTGCCAGAATCTTAATCAGAACAATTTCCGGCGCTTCCGTTGCCGTCATCACCTCCCATGTCATGATCTGTCCAACCAGACCTGCCGTTCCCATGCCGGAACCGGTAGCATTGCTTGTCATTTTCAGAAGCACGGTGCCGACCGGACCAAGAATCGCGCTTGATAAAATTGCAGGCAGCCAGATAACCGGCTTACGCACGATATTCGGCACCTGGAGCATGGAGGTGCCAATACCCTGTGCCAGCAGACCGCCGACCTTATTTTCACGGTAACTTGCCACCGCAAAACCGACCATATTGCAGCAGCAGCCGACTGTCGCCGCACCAGCCGCAAGGCCGGAAAGGTTTAAGATTACGCCCAGCGCCGCCGAACTGATCGGCAGCGTCAGAATCATACCCATAAGGACGGAGACCACAATCCCCATCAGAAATGGCTGCTGCTCGGTTCCCCAGTTAATCAGCGCGCCCAGGCTCGTCATCATCTGTGAGATGGTAGGTCCCACCAGAAGTCCGACCGCTGAACCGGCACCGATGCTGACAAGCGGCGTTACCAGAATATCCACCTTTGTTTTTCCCGATACCAGATGTCCGGCTTCGATGCCGATATATGCGGCGATAAAAGCGCCGAGCGGCTCGCCCGGACCGGAAAACTGCATCACACCGCCAGCCAGCACTTCGCCCGCCATCAGCTTCCCTGCAAATGCGCCAACCATGCCTGCTGTCGCTGCTGAAAGGATCACCAGAGGACTTTCCTTATATTTGCTCGCTACACCTACACCGATGCCCGCACCGGTAAGTGCCGCGGCAACCTTGCCGATCAGGAAAATCGTATCGCCGATGCTGCCGCCGACCAGTGTGCCGATCTGCTGAATGATCGTGCCGACAATCAATGTTGCAAAAAGACCGTGTGCCATTCCGCTTAACCCATCAATGAACACACGGTTTAACCATTTTGTAAATACTTTCATAACTGCCTCCTCGTTGTATTGTCAAGTGTCTTGTCACATGTATGTCACCTGGCAATCATACTACAAGTCTCCGGCAAAATCAAGTAAATATCCTTTTTCTTTTAATCTTTTTTCGGCCTCATCCAGAATTGCTTCATTTTCCGCCTCCAGCGTGTGAAAATGGGTATCACATGTCAGCTCCTTCAGCGGCTTCGCCTTATTTGCAAAAATCTTCGTAATAAACTCATCCACATCCCTGCGTGATGCCAGCATCAGATCCGCAGAAATCTGTCCGTAAACATCATGCTCCACCACCACATCCAGCACATATGCGCCTGCATCTACCAGCGTATACAGCTCGTCCCGCATCTGCCCGTCCGTATGCTTTACCGCAACGATCCGCTTGCACTTATCCCTGTGATATGCACCGTAGATCAGATATCCCTTATTTGTTGACAGAATTGTTTTATCTGTCGCGCGCAGCAGGGCAATATCCTGCACGATCACCTGGCGGCTCACGCCAAACTTCTTTGCAAGCGCAGCGCCGGAGACGGGTTCCATTCCCGTCTCCAGCAGTCTGATAATTTCTTTTCTTCTCTGCTCTCCGTCCATCTCACATCTTTCTCCTTAGATTCTGATCGCCGTCTCCAGAGCCACCTTCATCATATTGGTAAAGCCATTCTGTCTCGCCTCAGCATCCAGCTCCTCGCCATTTACAATGGAGTCGGAAACTGTAAAAATACCAAGCGCTCTTACACCTGCGCGCGCCGCATTGCAGTACAGCGCAAAGCTCTCCATCTCGATGGACAGCACACCCATCTTTGCCCACTGCTGCCACTCCGGCGTCTCCGTATAAAAAATATCAGAGGAAAGGATGTTGCCTACACGGTAGGGATAGCCTGCCTCCGCTGCCATCTCCTGTGCTGTCTTCAAAAGCTCATAGTCCGCTATCGCGCACATTGTTCCCGGAAGCTGATACTGATGCGCATAATTACTGTCCGTGCAGGCGCCCTGCGCCATGATAATCTCACCCAGCTTAATATCTTTTCCAATGGAGCCGCAGGAACCGACACGGATCAGATTCTTCACTCCGTAAAAATGAATCAGTTCATGGCTATAGATACCGATAGACGCACAGCCCATCCCGGTACCCATGACAGATACCTTTTTTCCCTTATAAGTACCCGTGTACCCAAACATATTTCTCACACTGTTAAACTGTACAATGTCCTCCAGAAACGTCTCCGCAATTACCTTTGCGCGCAGCGGATCCCCCGGAAGCAGCACTGTCTCGGCAATATCGCCCGGGTTTGCAGCATTATGTGGTGTAGCCATTTTCAAATTCCCCCTTTTCTCATATCCTGTCTCTGTCCGGAACCTCACCATTCCACGATTTTCCGGACAATTATAGTGTAACATAAAAAAAGGACCGGTGCAATGCACCAGCCCTTATCTTTTCTATACGCTTTTCGATTATTTGAGTGTAACCTTTGCGCCTTCTGCCTCAAGCTTTGTCTTCAGCTCTTCTGCCTCTGCCTTGGAAACAGCTTCCTTTACAACCTTCGGAGCGCTGTCTACAACTTCTTTTGCTTCCTTCAGACCAAGACCGGTTGCTTCACGAACAACTTTAATAACCTTAACCTTGTTCGGACCAACCTCTGTCAGTTCTACATCGAACTCGTCCTTTTCTTCCTCAGCTTCTGCCGGGCCAGCTGCTGCTACAACAACGCCTGCTGCTGCAGATACGCCAAACTCTTCCTCACAAGCTTTTACTAATTCGTTTAACTCTAATACGCTTAACTCTTTAATTGCCTCAATAAATTCAGCAGTTGTTAATTTTGCCATTTTTATTTTCCTCCATTTTATATTTTATGATTTTGTTTTACAGGAAAGCCCATCCTGCCTTATGCTTCCACTTCTTTTTCCGCAATCTGCTTAATAACACGGGCAAAGTTTGCAATCGGCGACTGCATGCTGCCAAACAGTCTTCCAAGCAATACTTCTCTGGACGGAACGTCTGCCAGTGCCTGGATTGCCTTCTCGTCATAGTATCCGCCTTCAACCACACCTGCAATCAGCTTCAGAGACGGAACTGTCTTTGCATATTTTGCAACAATTCTGATCGGAGCAGTTGCGTCTGCCTTGCAGATAGCAACCGCGTTCGGTCCTTCCAGATGGTTGGTAAGCGGCTCGCAATCTGTGCCCTTGAACGCAAAGTTCATCATTGTGTTCTTGTACACTTTGTAAACAACGCCAGCTTCTCTCATCTCTTTACGAAGAGCAGTATCCTGCTCTACATTGATTCCGCTGTAAGTAACCAGAACCACTGACTGCGCATCTTTGATGTGTTCACTGATCTCGGCTACGATCGGCTTCTTCTGTTCCACTTTTGCCATGAATGGTGCACCTCCTTATTCGTTTGTGTACCGCCAAAAAACCTCTCTGCATGACAGAGAGGTTCATAAATCATTTCTATCGAAATTCTTTACTCCTCGGCAGGCGTTTTAAACCTTATGCCTTACGGCACCTGCTGTCTTCG
>DKTR01000027.1:1296-1451 GCA_002473385.1 Lachnospiraceae bacterium UBA7225 | reverse complement strand
GCACCTGCTGTCTTCGGCAGTCTTAATGAAAATACCATAATTTCATAAAAATGTCAAGTATCTTTTTTTAATCTAATCTACATTGCTGCTGTGAAAGAAATAAATACCCAAAACGAATATCAACACCTGCAGGACCTGCCACTGGCAGCTCCCTT
>DKTR01000027.1:430-976 GCA_002473385.1 Lachnospiraceae bacterium UBA7225 | reverse complement strand
TGCCACTGGCAGCTCCCTTCGGATGCACGGCAACTTAAATAAGACCGCTATCGCAACGGATAACGGTCTTTTCTTTTCCATATTTACTTAATTGTTCATCGTCATCTATATAATTATTTAACCGAAGCTTTTTTCATCCTGCCGTTCATGTATTATCATTTTACGTGGTCATTTTTTATTCTGTCACCGTTTATTTACCAGCGGCTGTTTTTCTTCCGATTGTTTCTGATTTCTGATATTGTATAATCTTCCGCTTTTTCTATCTTCTGTTTCATACACTGATAAATTTTTTAGATGCCGGAATCTGTATTCAATATGAAAAACAAATGCTTTATGATCTGTAATCCGTTTTCTTTCTTCGGTTAATCTCGATATATTCGATTCTAATCGGTTCAGATATAAAGGTCGATTCCGCAGGATACATCTGCTTTACCACTTTCATATTGAATATTAAATGAGACTGCTGTGTCCATTGGACTGACCTCCTTTCATTTTTTTGAACAACTATCAAATAATTTATTAAGTTTTCTCGTCGCTTAATAGGTA
>DKTR01000027.1:0-160 GCA_002473385.1 Lachnospiraceae bacterium UBA7225 | reverse complement strand
TTTCTCGTCGCTTAATAGGTATTTGTTGTTGTTGAAGTTATAATACCACACACCCCCATATTTGTCAACACTATTTTTAAATATTTTTCAAATAAATTTTTATCAGCTTGTGATTTGTATAAAATACTGCTAATTATTCTAATATTCGTAAATTTTCAAA
>DKTR01000066.1 GCA_002473385.1 Lachnospiraceae bacterium UBA7225 | reverse complement strand
ATGAAAAAAACTTGTAAAGTGGTGGAAAATGTAATGAAATACACTCCGCAATGTAACGAACCGTTGCCGCCTGCTGCCTGCACATAAAAAAGGACAGCAAACCACTGTTTTCACATTTGTCTGCTGTCCTTAGCTCTGCACCTGTCCATATATTATTATTTCGGTTGATTCCCTGAAAAGTTTATGCCTTCTCCCGCAGAAACCGTTTTAATAAGAATGCGGGGAAATAGGGAAATGTGCAAAATCTCAGCAATATTTTCTCACAATCCTGTCCATCTCCGCCTTCGCCTTCTCCATGTCACTGACCAGCTTGAACTGGGTGCGGCACCTGTCAAGGTTATGCCCCTGACGATGAATTTTGAAATAGGTATCTCCGTTCAGATAATCCGTCAGGAAGCGCATCCCGCACTTGAAAGTCATCATCATCGCTCCCACCGGAAGCATTTTCTTCTCATTCTCTGTCATAAGCAAGCCGCATTCTCCAAGGAATCCCCTGGTATAGCATTCGAACAGGCCAAGCTCGAAGTTCACCTTACTCAAGTCAGGCTCATCCTCTGCCGCATGGGTGGCTCCGAATCGTATGCTGTCACCGAAATCATTGATGGAAAGTCCCGGCATCACCGTGTCCAGATCCACCACCGCCAGAGGCTGCCCACTCTCCCTGTCAAAGAGCACATTGTCCAGTTTGGTGTCATTATGGGTCACACGCAGCGGCAGCTCTCCCCGCTCCTGCATATCCACCAGCACAGACGCAAATTCCCTTCTGCTGCGGACAAATGCAATCTCCTGCGCCACAGAGGCTGCCCTGCCGCAGACATCCCGCGCAACCGCCTCCTCAAAATCCAGGAAACGGGATCTGGTATTATGAAAATTCGGAATGGATTCATACAGCGTATCGGCCGGGAAATCCGCCAGAAGCTTCTGAAAATGCCCAAACGCGCTGGCGCTGGCCTGGAACTGTTCTCCGGTTTCGCAGCTCTGCAGAGTCACCGCTCCCTTGATGAAGGTATAGACACGCCAGCACTCCCCGCCGTCCCAATGCAAAGGCTTCTCCTCATCCGTCAGAATCACGCTGAGAGTCTCGCGCTCAGGGTCTCCGCCGGCCGCCGCAATCTTTTTCTTCAAAAAGTCTGTTATCAGTATTACGTTGTTCATAAGCGCGTCTGGATTTTTGAAAACGGAAGTATTAATCCGCTGCAGTATGTAGTTTCTGCCGCTTTCCGTTGTCAGCAGAAATGTGTCGTTGATATGGCCGCCTCCGTATCCTTCCGCACTTACGGCCCTGGTGTCAAGCTGAAAATGATTTGCAATCTCCACAAAATGGTTCATGTTGATACCCTCCTGTCCGCCTGGGCCGCTGCCGGGCCGGGATTCTCTTTGGCGGCATTTGCGCAAAATCTTATGGAATTCATTTCTGATCTCTTCATTGGGGATACGGACTGTCCTTTCGTCTTCCTGATAGGTCAGGTATCCCAGATGAATCAGCAGTGTCAGTATGTCATCTTTATTTTTAAAGCTCTCAAAGTCGTTCTCAAAGCCATCCACATCCACTTCGATTTCTTCTCCGGCAATCAGGCGCGCAATCAGCTCCTGCAGCCCTTCATAATCCATGTTGATATAAGTAAACAGGGATTCAGCCGCGGATGTCCTCTGCCAATATGACCGGCACTTTCCGGCCCTGATGGCGCGCATCACCGAATACGGGTTATAGATTGGCCCGCATCCAGGGAAATCATATCCATCGTACCATGTCTCGAATTCCTTAAAGTCCAGCTGATGTTCCAAGCAAAGTTTGTGAACCTCGCTGGCCATGAAACCAGAATACTGAGCGAAACCATCCGGGTAGAGGATGGGATATTCTATAAAATCAGAGATGGCTGACTGTGATCCATCCTTCTTGATAGGAAGAATGCCCGTTAAATAGGCAGCCGCTACGACCTTCGGGGTAAAGCTGATATTTTTGAACCATCCGCGCAGCAGGTTCAAATAAGCCTTCTGGACAGCCGGATCTGCCTCCCTGATCACAGCATCCCATTCGTCAATGATAAAAATGAACTTCTTTTCTTCCTTCTCCACGCATCGCAGCAGACAGTCTGTCAGCGTGGATTCCGATGCCAGATACGGATACAGCGCAATGAGATCCTTCTGTATAGCGTCCGGAATCATACAAACAATGTCGCTTATGCTGCCACGCCGCTGCACAATTTCTGAAAAGAAGCTGGTAACATCGAAGCAGATCACATTGTATTTATTACGGTGTTCCTCATAACCATCCATTTTAGATATCGCTCTGCCATCGAAAAGCTCCCGGGAATCACAGGAAATGTCATAATAGGCGCACAGCATCTTGGCTGCATATGACTTTCCGAATCTGCGGGGCCTGCTGACGCACACCATGCCCTCCGGGCTGTCGATCCGGCTGTTCATCTGTCCAATCAGGCCGGTTTTATCGATATACTCTGAGTTAATGATTACCTGGAACCCACTGTTGCCGGGATTTACGTACTGACCATGTTTCATTGGGCAGGCCTCCTTCTTCACTGGCTACAGGATAACATAACGTGGAGGAAATTGCAATATACTCGTGAGCGCATTTAACTGCCGCTGTTCTGCCCTGCATTACAGAAGCGCTCACTCGTTATACATGTAAGTTGGCACAGATATTTGCGTTAACGAGTATAAATTACAAGCAACCGTGTACTTTCATTCAGGACGTCGGCATATATCTGGTAAGCCTGCCACTCCCCTCTGCCTTCAGCTTTCCTTCCTCACACAATTCCCTCAACAGCCGGAAAGCCTTCGTCGTTCCTGCCCCGAGCAGCTCTTCCGCTTCTTTTCTCGTTATCTGCCCGTTATGGACGGCATGTTCCACAATCAGCGCCTTCTGCTCTCTCAGCCTGCCGCCGTCTGGCATTCTGCTGTCCGGTTCGCTGTCCTGTTTCCCAATCTGCCTGCTGTCATCCAATATACCGCAGTCCCACTGTCCTGCCGGTTCGTTCCGTACACACTGTACATTTAGCGCCGGTTCAGGCAGCCTCCAGGCACCTTCCGCTTCATTGCGGTTCGGGAGCGTTACGCGGAACACCCCCTGCGCCGTTTCAAACTCAGGCTGAATCCTGCTGTCCCTATATGATCTCCGGATTTTGCCGATTCCTGTTCCATAGCTCTCAATCAGCTTCATCCGATACAGCAAAGCAGCCAAATTTGGATTCCTGGACTGAGACACCCCCAGAAATACGGATTTCAACTCCAGTCCCGGAACCAGACCGCCAAGTGACACAAATTCAATTCGGTCATCATATATATTGATCAGCGTACTGCCACTGAAAGAATAATCCCGATGTACGACACAGTTCAGCCATGCTTCCCTGACTGCCTCCTCCGGATAATCCCTTGTATCCAGCCGGTTTAAACCGGAAAATGTCGCCTTTGTTTTGTTGTTCAGCTCAATAAACTGGTACACATCTTCAAGCTGCCTCAATATGGAACCGGAAAATTCTCTCCTGTCCCGAAAAACCGCCTTATCTGTCCCCTGAAACAATGCCACCTTTGTCGTCGTCCCCCATTGATCCGATAAAAGATATGCCAGATTTGTATACAGGCCATCCTCCCCCTCCAGTTTCAGTGTCCGCATCTGGGCAGAGCCGAAGGCAAGCGCGCGGCTCTGCATTTCATAAGAAAGGGACGCAAAAGTAAGCTCCTGATTCATGCTCCTGCTGGTTTCAAATGACTTTCCGCAGTTCTGGACAATCATCTCCCTGATGCCCTCATCTGTCATCGGCTGGGAAGAACTTCCTTTTCTCACGTAAACGCCGCCTGGCTTTAAGCCCTTTTCCCTTATATAATACGGACGGTTTGTTCCGGTAGAAACATTTATCTCTACAACCTGCCTGTTCTCTGCTGTAATACATTTTATCGATACGAATGGCATGATATCCGGCGCTATTGCGTCTTTCAATGAATTGGCAACCTGCTGCATTACGGCATCCGGGTCTTCTACCCCAAGTATTACGCCATCCTTCCGCACACCAATTAAGACAGTACCGCCCTCTGCATTTGCAAAAGCGACTACTTCTTTCCGAAGTTCCGGGACATATTCCTGCTTAAATTCCAGGTTCTGATTTTCGATGATTTGCATGGTTGAATTCTCCTTTCTTTTTTATTATAGGAAAGAAAGAAAGGAAAGTCAAGGGGAAAGGAGCATATTGCAGAATTTACAGATTTTAT
>DKTR01000089.1 GCA_002473385.1 Lachnospiraceae bacterium UBA7225 | reverse complement strand
GTTGTATCACTGTTCAGTTGTCAAAGTGCTTTTTTGTTTTGTGCTGTGCTCTTTGTGACAGCTTTATTAGTCTATCATTTCTTCCAGACTTTGTCAACTACTTTTTTGATTTTTTAAATCTTTTTTTGTAGTCGTTGCTGTCGTTCGCGACAGCTTTTGTATAATATCATCCCTCCACCACTTTGTCAACACCTTTTTTCAAATTTTTTTAAAAAAACTGATGTCCGGATATTTTAAAGAATTACAGCAATGTTTTCACGGTGTCCTGCAAAAAGTCCAGCAGAAGATTTGTATCATAAAGTCTGCTTAAAACCGGGCTTTCCGAGATCATCTTCATAAGCTGTTTTCCAATATCCGAACTACTAAATATAGTAATAATCAGAAAAGCGATCCACACGATGATGAGTCCCTGAAAAAATCCAAGTGCCAGACCGAGCACCTGATTGATGCCGCGCAGCACCGGAAGTCCTGCGATTACATCCAGCGTCATTACAGCAAGCCAGATAAAGCTTATCACCAGAACCCATGTCACTACAAAAGAAACCAGACTTAAAATTAATCCCGCCATATATTTCGGAACATATTCCGAAAAGCTTTCTGCCGCAATTTCGCGATAGCATTCCGGTGTATTATTTTCTTTCAGAAGATTCTGGAGCGCCTGCGGAATTTTCAGATTGTTAATCCACTCCTCCTGCCAGGCAGTGTCCCCGCTCTGCCCGGATGTGTCTGTACCGGATTTTGTTTCTTCCGCTGCCTGTTCCTTCCCGGCAGCGCCAAGGTTCCCCGTTCCCGCCTTTGCACCGGATTCCGGCTCTGTTTTCCCAGAGGTACCGGATTCAGTCCTGGTCTTCCCGGAAGTGCCGGACTTAGCGCCTGCCGCAGTCATGTCAAACGTCTCTTTGCATTTTTCCAGAATATAATCGTAGACCGGTGTCTGTGTTTTCAGAAACTCTGTCACATACGGTGTTGCCATATTCACAAGAACAATTGACAGAATAATGGACACCATAGACGCAAGACTTTTAATAAAGCCCTTGCGATAGCCATGTAAAATAGAAACCGCAAAAATTATAATTACAATAATTGTCAATAAATTCATCTTCTGCTCCTACTTCAGTCTTATCTTATCTGTACTGTCCGTAGTGATCACCTGGTATTTGTGGAGACCACCCAGCTTTATGATGCCGGAAATCTGCTTTTCATATTCCAGAGAAGCCTTCTTTCTTCCGCCTTTACTGAAGATTTCGATATCATGTATTCCATACAGGATAATCTCGTCATCCTCCGCAGCCACATCCGTATAATCCATGTCAAAGTAACCGGTGCCGCATCTGCTTCCATCTGCGCGGAAAATCTGCATTTTATATTTATGTTCCTCGTCGTCACTCGTTGTGATCATTCCGACATAGTCATCGTTATGAAAAATGCTGATAATCTCCTGTCCGGCAGTAATCTCCGATTTCTGTTCGGGAACCTGTCTGCCCCTGAAAAACGTAAGCCCGTCGTCGCGATATGCCACCGCATAATTTCCATTCAGAAAATGCACGGCAGGAACCACCGTGCCTTCATATTCAACACTGTTCACTTCGTAATCTGTCTGGCTCTGCCCTACAGATGAGAAATTGTAAAATACTACATTCGTCTTTACATCTTTATTATCCATAGTCAGATAGGAAACCACCAGTTTTTGTCCGTCCGGGGAAATATCAGCATCGAGCGGATAGCCGGATTCATTCATGGATGTTTTCCGCTTCACCAGCAGCGTTCCCGACGAATCATACACATTCACATAAGTAGCAGCGCCATCCTCCAGAACCGCCGCAACCACCCCCTGTGAAGCTACCCGGATCTTCGTCAGTGTATATTCCACCTCAAAATGCCCCATCTGTCCCTCTTTATTGAACACATAGACATCCTGTCCTCTCTGATCACCCACGGCCACTGTGGAGCCGCAGACATCCACAATCGGGCTCTGCATGGTAAAAGTGACATTCCACTGCACCTCATTGGAATCATTGACGCACGTCACACCGTTCGGATTGCATTTCAGCGTCCGGTTGTTCAGGCGCACATAACTGGTGGCAGCATCGTCAGAGCGTTCCACGCTGGATAGCACCTTATAGCCGCGAAGCACTCTGACACGGCTGTAAACAAACGATCCCCCGACCAGCAGCAGCGCTGCCGCCGCCAGCAGGATCGTCCGCAAATGCACCTTATCCCTATGCAGCCGCAGCTTCTCGGAAAGGCTCATCATCTCATCACTCTGCATATCCGACTGCTCTTTTTCTTTTTTCCCTTCTATGATCTTTTTTATACTGTTCTTCCATTTTCCCGGAAAAGACGGCCGGGGAAATTTTATTTTTTTTATACTCAGCATCAATCGGTACTCCGTTTATAAATCTGTTTTTTCTGTGTCCACTGGCTGCTGTGCCATGCGTCCATCGTAACACGATTTTCCCGTTTATGGAAGTAAAATTTTCTGCCCTGGAAGGATCGTATTTTCATCATCAATACCGTTCAGTGTACATATTTCCGCCACTTTTTCCAGGCTGCCATAATACATCTCACTGATTCCGGCGAGCGTATCACCCGCTTTCACTGTATAGGAAGCCCGCGCAATTGCCGATGTCTGCACTTGTGTACCGGTTCCACTCTCTGTCTCCGGTTCTGTCTGCGCAGTGATCCCTGCCTCAGTCTGCATACCGCTCTGTATGGTCTGCTCTGCTGCAGAGCTTCCGGTCTCTGTGCTGTTTACGGCAGACTGTGCTGCAGATGTATCCACCGTTTCCGCCGTCTGTATCTCTGTCATTATCTCCGTCTGCAATTCGATTCCATTATCCATATGTAACATTACCTGCGCCGCCCCTGCATCCTCCTCCAGATAACTGCTCTGACTGTCTACATTGTTTGTCAGCCGCGCCAGGCTCTGCTCCACATCCTTCATTTTATCATAATTATAGACCATGGTAACACCAAGCGCCAGCACTGTCACCACCAGAAAACCACCGGTGAGATAAACCAGCCGCCCCCTTTTCGGCATCGTGATCTGTGGTATTTTCTTCTTCTCTTTAATGATTTTGCGGAAGCGCCTGATGGCATCATCCTTCACCGGCTCCTCCTTTTCTAATGATTTTCCCTCATTCTGCGCAACCATATACTCCTGCATCGCCGGATTTTTGTCGTAATAAATATAAAAACCCGGCTGCATTACCGGTTCCTCTTCCTCCATCATAAAAACAGAGGTCTCATCCTCCTGTTCATCCCGCACAATCAGCACCTGATCCTCACCCGGAAACTCTTTCTGGAATATTTCCTTCATTTCCATCGTCGCACGAACCGGGGACTCCTCCGCCGTCACAAACCATCCCACAACGCATTTTCCGGCAAAGCAGCGCTCCATTTTTTCCTGCAACGCCTTCCGCTCCCCTTCATCCATAGAAAGGCTGTCTGTCTCTATGGCACCGCTTACAAAAATGCAGGGATAAAGCTCCGGCTGACGCACTTCTCCCAGCAGCACAGCTTTTTTCTTTTTATCCTCCGCCGAGATTCTCTCCAGAAAGGTAATTACATAGTCTTCAATATAAACCTTCCGGTTTCCGCCTCCGTCTCCAATCTGCCGGATATTTTTCGGCATTTTCCATTCTTTGCTTGTTTCTGGCATATTTATACTCACTCCTTTTTGGAATCAGCCTAACATATATTTTTTGCAAATTTTAGCGAAACAGAAACCGCGAACAAGCAATTCCTTCGACAAATGCTGCGCGCGAATAGCTGGTATATTTTTTCTCAGGGAGGACACACTTAAGAAGGAATAAAGAGAATAGCAATGCGATACAATACTTTACAGGAATAAAAGGACAAATATTTATGAAAACAATTTCTTCAAAGGTTCATTACATTAACGGAAAAGAAAAAACTGCCCCAAAGCTGCTTGCTGCGCAGCTGGGACAGTTGATTTCTGTTGTTTGCCCGCCGGAAGTGCCGCCTGTCTTCGTCTGTATCGGAAGTGACCGCGTGACCGGCGACAGCCTGGGACCGCTGGTCGGTACAAGACTTCAGTATGCCGATAACTTTACGCTGCCGGTGTATGGAACACTGGATTTCCCGATTCACGCGCTGAATCTGAAGGACGCCATGCGTTCTGTAAAATACTTCCACCCATACAGCCCGGTCATCGCCGTTGATGCCTCCCTTGGAGCCAGACACCATCAGCACTATATCACCATCTCCCACGGCAGTCTCTGCCCCGGCTCAGGTGTAGATAAAAAACTGATGGAGGTGGGCGATATCTCCATCACCGGTATCATCAATACCACCGGCGAATTTTCGCAGCTCATCCTTCAGACAACGCGCCTGTCAGCCGTGATGTCGCTGGCAGAGTGCATCTTCCAGGGGATTCTGCTGGCATTTACACCCACTCTTTGATCTTATTGTAGATGCCTTCCGCATCCAGTCCGTATTTATGAAGCAGCGCCACTGCCGCACCAGACTCACCGAATTTATCATTCATGCCGATTTTCAGAACCTTCGTCGGCGCATTTGCGCACAGACAATCGCAGACAGCGCTGCCAAGACCGCCGATCACGGAATGTTCTTCTACCGTTACAACTTTTCCGGTTTCCTTTGCCGCTGCGACGATCAGCTCCTCGTCCAGCGGTTTGATGGTGTGGATATTAATAACCTTTGCGTCAATGCCGTCCTCTGCAAGCTTTTCTGCTGCCGCCAGACACTCAGCCACCGGAAGACCGGTTGCAACAATAGTAAGATCCTTCCCCTCGCGGAGTACAACGCCCTTACCAAGCTCGAATTTATAATCCGGACGGTCATTGATCACCGGAACAGCAAGACGTCCGAAGCGCAGATATACCGGTCCCTCATGCTCTACAGCTGCCCTCACAGCTGCCTTTGCTTCCACATCATCGGACGGGCATACTACGACCATACCCGGAATTGTTCTCATAAGAGCGATATCCTCATTACACTGATGGCTTGCGCCGTCTTCCCCAACAGAGATGCCGGCGTGAGTTGCGCCAATCTTCACATTCAGATGCGGATATCCTATGGAATTACGCACCTGCTCAAAGTTGCGTCCTGCTGCAAACATTGCAAAGGAACTGATAAACGGAATTTTTCCGGTCGTCGCAAGACCTGCTGCCACGCCGGTCATATTACACTCTGCGATACCACAGTCAATATGACGCTCCGGGAATACTTTTTTAAATGTACCTGTTTTGGTAGCTGCCGCAAGGTCAGCGTCCAGAACGATCACGTTTGGATTTTCCTTTCCTACCTCTACCAGCGCGTTGCCGTAACTCTCTCTGGTTGCAATCTTCTTTACATCTGACATAATGCTTCACCCACCTTTTCTAAATCTGCCATAGCAACAGCATACTGCTCGTCGTTTGGAGCAGTGCCATGCCAGGATGCCTGGTTTTCCATAAAGGAAACGCCTTTTCCCTTCACAGTCTTCATAACAATCGCCGTCGGCATGCCCTTGGTGGCTCTCGCCTCGTCAAAAGCAGCTTTTAACTGGTCGAAGTCGTTACCGTCCGCCACATTAATTACGTGGAAATTGAATGCCTCGAATTTTTTGTCAATCGGGTACGGATTACATACATCCTCAATTCTGCCGTCGATCTGCAGACCGTTGTTGTCCACGATCACTACCAGGTTGTCCAGCTTTCTTGCGCCTGCGAACATTGCCGCTTCCCAGACCTGACCTTCCTGAATCTCTCCGTCGCCAAGCAGCGTATAAACACGATAATCCTCATTGCTCAGTTTAGCAGAAAGCGCCATACCGCATGCTGCGGAAATACCCTGTCCGAGAGAGCCGCTGGACATATCAACGCCAGGAATGTACTGCATACTCGGATGACCCTGCAGATAAGAACCAAGCTTACGCAGTGTCTTCAGATCCTCAACCGGAAAATATCCTCTGTGTGCCAGTGCGGAGTAAAGCCCCGGGGCTGTGTGTCCTTTTGAGAGAACAAAGCGGTCACGATCCGGCTTCTTCGGATCCTTCGGGTCGATATTCATTTCTTCAAAATAGAGATATGTAAACACCTCTGCTGCCGACAGGGAGCCGCCCGGATGCCCTGCCTTTGCACTATGAACTGCTGTAACGATTCCTTTGCGGATCTCATTAGCAGTCTTTTGTAACTCTAACTTGTTCATATTGCCCTCCTGTATTGATTTAATATGTTTAGTGTATCACAAACGGCATCGAAAGTACATGCTTTTGATGCCGCAAGATCATAATTTTCCGAGAAAAAACCGAAAGCATCATGGGGTCAAATGCACAATCCAATCCATAATCAATCATGTTCGTCCCTCTACAGCTCTGTCCTGCCCTCCAGCGCACGCAGAAGCGTCACCTGATCGATATACTCCAGATCACCGCCCACGGGAACGCCGCTGGCAATCCGCGTAACCTTTATGCCGGTCGGCTTAATCAGCTTGCTGATATACATAGCTGTCGTCTCCCCCTCCAGACTGGAATTGGTAGCAATAATGACCTCATCCACATCCCCCTGAAGGCGCTGCATAAGCTCCTTCAGACGAATGTCATTGGGACCGATCCCCAGCATCGGGGAGATCGCACCGTGCAGAACATGATACACACCCTCATATTTTCCGGTTTTTTCATACGCCGCCAGATCCCTGGTATTTTCCACGACCATAATGGTCTTTGCATCCCGCTTTGGATTGCTGCAGATCGGACACAGCTCGCTGTCCGTCAGCGTAAAGCACTGCCTGCAGTAGCGCACATTTTCTCTGGCATCAAGAATCGCCTGGGAGAGTGCTTTTACCTCCTCCACCGGGCGGCTGATAATGTGGAACGCCATGCGCTGCGCAGATTTGGCGCCAATTCCGGGGAGTTTGGAAAATTCTTCGATCAGGCGGCTGATCTGCCTGCTATAGTATTCCATCAGAACGGGAACCCTCCGCCAAAACCGCCTGCCAGCTTCGACATTACCGCGCCCGATTCCTCTTCTACCTTGCGCAGCGCCTCATTTGTCGCCGCCACGATCAGATCCTCCAGCATCTCAATATCATCCGGATCCACCACTTCTTCCTTCAGGCTGACCTTCAGTACCTCCCGTTTGCCGGAAATCGTCACCTCCACAGCTCCGCCGCCTGCAGCAGCCGTAAATTCCTTCTCCTCAAGCGCTTTCTGATTCTCTTCCATCTGTTTCTGCATCTTCTGCGCCTGTTTCATTAAGTTATTCATGTTGCCCGGCATTCCGCCCGGGAAACCTCCGCGTTTTGCCATGTTCAGATCCTCCTTATTTGTTTCGCCTTACTTCTTTTATTATGATGTCGGGGTCAAAAGCCCCCGGCTATGATGCCTGCGGATTGCTCCGTCATCTTAATTATTAAAACACATCCACCGGGGAATCGTCTACCTCAATTTCTATATTATGAATCTTTTCCCGCAATTTTTCTTCAACAGATACAGCATACAGCTTCTGGCTGCCATTTCCCATGTCCGCCGCCAGAACCATTTTTATATCAACCTTTTTTCCTGTTTTCGATTCAATTATATTCTCCAGCAGTGCCTTCTTCTCTGCATCATGAATATATTTTTCACCCTGGAAATCCTGAAACACAACATACAGGCAGCTTCCATCCTCCGACGGATCGTAACGCGGCTCCGCTTTTGTCTGAAGCACCATGCCAAATCTTCCGCCTGCTTCATTCGCAATACTCTTCCACATAGATGCCGCTCTCTGCACATCCTCCGGCGCCGCCTTTGCCGGTGTCTCCTCCGTCAGAGCAGCATCTGTCTGTACAGGCGTATTTACCGGTCCATTTACGGTGCTGCCCGCCTGCTGCGCAATTACCACGCCCTCCGCCAGTTGCCGTTCAAGACTGCGTATCCGTTCCAGGATAGAGGTATAGTCCGTCTCCATCTGCGGGCGGCACAATTTAATCAGCGCCACCTCCAGCGCGATCCGCTTTGACGATTCATACCGCATGCGGTTTGACAGTTCAGAAAAAATGCGGATATAACGCATCAGCGTGTCCTCCCGGACCATCCCTGCCTCTTCCTGCAGAAGCTTTAAATTTTCCTCTGAAACATCCAGCACCTCTTCCATATCATCTGAGGATTTCAAAAGCAGGAGATTCCGCAGATACCAGGTAAAATCGGTCACAAACTGCCCCAGCTCACGCCCCTGCATTACCAGCTCCTCCAGCTCCTCCATCAGACCGCGCACATCCTGTTTCAATATCCTGCGCAGAATACGGCTGAATACCTCCGTATCCACCGCTCCAAGTACCTCCAGCGCCTGCTCATAAGTAAGCCGCTGACCAGGAAAAAACGCAATACACTGATCGAGCAGGCTTAATGCATCGCGCAGCGCGCCATCCGCCTTGCGCGCAATATAGCGGACCGCCTTTTCCTCCGCTTCCAGCTTTTCCGCCGCGAGCAGCTCCTGCAGTCTTTCCTCAATGGTCGCCACCGGAATGCGCTTGAAATCGTAGCGCTGGCACCGGGAAAGAATCGTCACCGGAAGCTTGTTTGCCTCCGTCGTGGCGAGAATAAAAATAACATAAGAGGGTGGTTCTTCCAGCGTTTTTAAAAGCGCATTAAATGCGCCGATAGAAAGCATATGAACTTCATCGATAATATAAACTTTATAGCGTCCCTCTGTCGGCGAATAAGAGACCTCTTCGCGGATTTCGCGGATATTGTCTACGCCGTTGTTGGATGCCGCATCAATTTCTATGACATTCAAAGAGCTTCCCGCCGCAATTGCACGGCAGGAAGCACACTCGTTGCACGGACTGCCATCTACCGGATGCTCGCAGTTCACCGCCCTCGCCATGATCTTGGCAATGGTGGTCTTTCCGGTTCCCCTTGTCCCGCAGAACAAATAGGCATGTCCGATGCGCTCTGATTTTATCTGATTTTTCAGTGTCTGCACAACTGCGTCCTGTCCCTTCACATCTGTAAAAGTATCAGGACGGAATTTGCGGTATAAAGCAGTATATGACATTCATTTACTCCTAGTCGCCAAAACTGATACCGATTAATTTTGCTTCTTTTACGATCTGGTCATCCGGAGCAACGGTTTTCAGCTTGCCAGCCACATCCTCAAGCGGTACCTTTTTCGTCTTGCCGTTAATAATAGCAATCATGTATCCATAGTCGCCGTTTAAGATCGCCTTTGCGCCTGCCGCACCCAGTCTCGTGGAAAGCACGCGGTCATACGGGCACGGGCTGCCGCCGCGCTGCGTGTGTCCCGGAACTGTCACGCGTACCTCCGTGCCGGAGCGCTTTTCGATTTCTGCCGCAATTTCGTAGGAAACTGTCGGATACTTGTAATCCTTCATAAATTCCTTGAGCTCCTTCTTGCCCATCGCCGCTTTCTCCTTGGAAATCGCACCCTCTGCAACCGCAATAACCGTAAAACCCTTACCCTGCTTCGTTCTGTGGTCAATCGCTTCGATCACCTTGTCGATATCATACGGGATCTCCGGGATAAGAATAATGTCCGCGCCGCCCGCTATGCCGGCATACAGGCAAAGCTGTCCAACCTTGTGTCCCATAATTTCCACAATAAATACACGGTTGTGCGAGGAAGCTGTGGTGTGGATACAGTCGATTGCCTCAGTAGCAATATTGACCGCACTGTAAAAGCCGAAGGTCATATCCGTTCCGTAGATATCGTTGTCGATGGTCTTTGGCATATGAATAATGTTCAGTCCTTCCTCGCGGAGCAGGTTTGCCGTTTTCTGTGTGCCGTTTCCGCCGAGGATAACCAGACAGTCCAGGCGAAGCTTGTAATAATTCTGCTTCATTGCCTCTACCTTGTCCAATCCCTTTTCATCTGGTACGCGCATCATCTTAAATGGCTGTCTGGATGAACCGATGATGGTGCCGCCCTTTGTCAGAATACCTGAAAAATCCTTCGCTGTGAGAAGACGGTAATCTCCGTAAATAAGTCCCTTATAACCATTGAGAAAACCGTAAACCTCCAGTTCCTCCACGTTTGATGCCAATCCTTTTACAATGCCGCGCATGGTCGCGTTCAGCGCCTGACAGTCACCGCCGCTCGTCAATAATCCAACTCGTAACATAATTCTTACCCTCTTTCCCTTATATAGTATAAGATATATCTTTTACTATACTACATTTTTTTGTCTATCACAATTAATTTTTATCATTACTTTACGAATTTTCTTTGACAGACGGCAAAAATCTGTGTTCCCCGGAGAACCGCATTAATGATTAATGCGCCAGCATTATTTTTAAAATTTTTCTATCTGTTTCTTTCATGCCCTCTTTTCCAATATATCCGACACAACTAATCGTCTCAGCTGTCTCTTCCTGCAGAATGCCCGTATAGGGTGCATAGGACAGGTTGTTCATCGCCAGATGATGCGCCAGAAATGCTGCATCCAGGCTTGCAGCAATTTTGGCGGCACAGGATATCTTTGCGCCGTCACAGATAATACCCGGAATATTAGCCAATGTATTTTCTATCGTTCTTTTTATTTGTTCCAGTTTTCCGCCCACCATATACGTAATAGCCGCGCCGGCGGCACAAGAAGCAGAGACTGCCCCGCAAAAAGCCGACAATTTCCCGATATATGTTTTTTGATATACTGTCAAAAGATTTGAAAAAATCAGTCCACGGTACAATCTATATTGCGGCAGCTGCATTTCTTTCGCATACACTATCACAGGTACAGAACAGGCAATTCCCTGATTTCCACTGCCGGAATTAATGATTACCGGCATATCGCAGCCACCCATTCTGGCCTCTGACGCCGCGGTTGTCAGGCTGCGCATTCTGGTCAGCACATCGTCCGAATATGATTCCCTGATAATATGTCCGATCCCCAGTCCATATTTTCCGGTCATTCCCTCCCGTGCTATCTCCATATTGCAGCGAATCTGGGCGTCCAGCTGCGTCTTTATATCCTCCAGATTCACCATATCGGCAAATTCCAGAATATCCTCCAGATTTAAAATTGTCCGGTCCGTTTTTTCCGGCCGTCCCCCCTGCTCTTCTTTATCCAGCAAGATCTGACCATTCTTTTTAATTCGAGTCACATTCATATGGTCATATTTAATTTCCAGCAGAACCGTGTCATGTCCGGCAGACATCTCAATTATGAAATGAAGCGGTATCGGAGAATCCAGCAGTTTCACACTGCAAATATCTTCATCCAGCAGTTCCCTTACCCGTTTTCTGCCTTTTTCAGTGACTGCTTCCAGCACTTCCATATTTCTGGAAGCATCCCCTTCTGCCGCACCTAAAATCACGCTGGCAGCAATGCCTGTCATTCCGTCGGAATTCGGAATTGTCACGCACCTGACATTTTTAATAATATTACCGCTGCACTGCACATAGATCTTCTCCGGTTCTCTTCCAAGCACTTCCCGTGCCCTGGCTGCCCCGTAAGCCAATGCAATCGGCTCCGTACATCCCATTGCCGGAACCATTTCTTCTTTCAGGATTGCCAGATAGTTCTGATATGTCCTGTCTTTTAGCATATAGATTTACTCCTTCTTTGGCATGAAGCCCTGCTTTACAAACGACTCCAGAACACGTTTCAGATATCTCCACATCCGCTCAGTGGATGGAATATCCAGCGCTTCCTTCGCTGAGTGAATTTCATACATACTGGGTGCGAAAGAAATACATTCCACATCCGGTATTTTTTTACTGAAATATCCACACTCTAATCCAGCATGGACCATATCGATTTCCGGACTTTTTCCAAACATTTCCTCGTATACTGCCGTCATTTTTCCGCGAAGCTCCGATTCCTCCTGATATTCCCATGCAGGATAATCATTTCCTTCCGAAAAAGTTCCGTCCAGGCATTGCGTCAGATGCTTCAATTTCTCTGCCTGCCAGTATTTTACATGATCAACGGAGCTTCGTATACTAAAACCGGCCTCACATTCTCCATCCTTCAGCCGGAGTGTGCCAAAATTCACAGATGTCTCCACCAGCCCCGGCTGAATGCTGCTCATTTTCTGAACGCCTTCCGGTGCATTAAGAAGAAAGCAGATGATTTTTTCCAGTTCCTCCTGTCTCAGAGGCTCACCCTCTCCCTTTTCTGTCTCCCAGTTAATCTGGAGGTTCTGTTCTTCCCTGCCATATTCCTTCCATATCTCCTGCCGGAAGCGTGAAAAGATTATTTCCAGCTTTTCCTCTTCCTTCTCCGGAACAATAATCGTAATCGCAGAAGAGGACGGAATTACATTTGTCGCTTCCCCGGCCTCAATTCCCAGCAGCCCGAACGAAAGCCGCCCGGAAAGTGCAGCCAGCAGCCGTCCGCTAAGCACACAGGCATTTGCATGAATATCACCGATCCGGATTCCGGAGTGACCGCCCTTTAGTCCGGACAGCTTCACCCGGCAGATAATTCCCCTTTTCATTTCTGCAGACAGGCTGAACTTGCTAAATACGTTCAGTCCGCCGGCACATCCTGCCAGCAGAGTTCCCTCTGTGCTGTAATCCAGGTTCAGCAGATATTTCCCCTGCAGGCAGGATGTATCTAATCTGGATGCTCCCACTAATCCAATCTCTTCATTGGAAGTTAAAACTACCTCAAGCGGAGGATGCAGAATTTCGTCCGACTCCAAAATTGCCAGGCAGTAAGCAAGGGCAATTCCATCATCTGCTCCCAGGCTGGTTTCCTCTGCGGTAATTCTGTCTCCATCAATTTTAAGCTTCAGACCATCCCGCAGAAAGTCATGCCGGCTGGAAGGTTCCTTTACCGCCACCATATCGCAGTGTCCCTGTAAAATGACGGCAGGCGCGGTCTCGCATCCCGGCGAAGCCGCCTTGAATATGATCACGTTATCCGCCGCATCTCTCAGGTATCTGAGTTCATGCTTCCGGGCAAATTCTATCAGATAGTCACTGATCGGTCCGGTATTCCCGCTTTCCCTTGGAATACCGCTTATTTCCTCAAAGTAGTAAAACACCCGGGCCGGCTTAAGCCCTCTTAATACTCCCATTCCTGTTTCCTCCTTGTCATCTGCAGCGGCATCTTGCCAGTCAGACAAAGTTACATGCACGCATAATTGCCATTTCTGTGTATCCCAGAGCCTCCGATTTAACCAGATATCCGTTCGCTGTTTTTATAAGCAGATCCAGCAGTTCCAATGACAATTCCTCTTTGGTTTTCTCCCCGGTGAGATAAGTTCCTGCATTCAGGTCAATATCATCCGGCATTTTTTTAAATGTCTCATTATTACCGGTAAGTTTAATCACAGGAATCAGCGGATTTCCGGCCAGTGTTCCTCTTCCGGTGCTAAATACTGCAATCTGGCATCCCCCGGCGGCCATACCTGCCAGAGAGGAAGCATCATTTCCCGGCGTGTCCATAATCACCAATCCCTTTTCCGTCACTGCTTTTCCATAATCATATACTTTACGGATCGGAGAATGCCCGCCCTTGTGAATGCAGCCCAGAGATTTCTCCTCCAGCGTTGTAATTCCCCCGGCTATATTTCCCGGTGTCGGATTTCCCTTTCGCACATCTTCACCATTATTTTTGAAATGCTGCTCATACCGGCCAATAATCGAATAAATGCGTTCTCTGGTCTCCTGATCTGCCGCCCTCTTTGCCAGAATATGCTCTGCGCCAATAAACTCCGTCGTCTCCGATAAAATAACGGCAGCCCCCATTTCTACCAGACGGTCTGCCATTTCGCCGATCACCGGATTCGCCGCAATCCCGCTGGTAGGATCCGATCCTCCGCACTCTGTTCCTACAATCAGACGGTCTATCGGAAATAACATTTTTCTCATCAGCCCGGCATCCGATGCCATTTCTCTGGCATAACGTACCGCCTTTTCTATCGTGGAGAGCGATCCGCCTTCCTCCTGGATTACCAGCGTTTTAAGCGGTTTATTCGTTCTTTCTCTGATTTTTTCTGCTACCAGAGATACCTGACACGTTTCGCAGCCAAGACCTATCAGAATCGTTCCATATACATTCGGATTCGCCGCATATCCCGCCAGCACATCCAGCGTAAGCTGCATGTCACTGGGAACCTGGGAACATCCTGTCTGATTGTGAAAGGATACTGCACCCTCCACCCTGGAAGCCACTGCTGCTGTCACATCTGAAGCACATACACTCGCCGGCAGAATCAGGACCTTATTGCGGATACCCACCTGTCCGTCCGGTCTTTCATATCCATAAAATTCCATCTGTTTTCCTCCTGGTATCACTAACTGGTCAGATTATGAGTATGCACCATCCCGCCGGTCGGGATATCCGCTGTAGCCAGTCCGATTTTTGTTCCATATTTTATAACGGCAGTTCCTTTTTTTATCGAATAAACCGCCATCTTAAAGTACATTGGAATATCTTCAAGAGCTGTCACTTCTATCAGATCCTTTCCCCTACAGAAACATACCTTTTCCCCTGCCGCAACTGTTTTATTCAGCACACACACATTGTCTCTGTCATCCACCAGCAACGCATTGCAGTTTTTCATACCTGTTTTTCCTCCCGCATCAGATTCCCATCTGCATCAAAAGACCATTCCTTCAGATCGCCTGCCGGTTCCAATTGTGGATTATCCCGGATTTCAGAGTCATACGCTTCCGAAACCTCTATCTCCTCCATAGAAAGCGTATCTTTAATATGGATCACTCTTGGCTGGTTCCTGTTAATTTTATTGCAGCTCTTTATGCCAAGCTGTATAGCTTCTTTATCCGTATCCATCATCATAGGAATTTTCAGTTCTTCTACCACAGTATTGGTAATCGCATTAGGATAAGTGGCCTCCAGATCCATTTTCGAAAAAAGCCGCTTTGTAGTGCAGTCTGCCAGTCCGATACCACAGGCGTTTCCGTTGGTCTCCTCCGTCAGATCCAGCACCACCACCCGTTTTGCAGAAATCCCTCCCTGTGCATAAGGAGTCGGAAATCTTCCGGTTATGTTGGGATCCATGCCGTCTCCGCTGATATTTTTGCCGATTCTGTCTACCACAAGCACATCACAGTCCGGAAATAAAATGCACGGCATATAAGATTTTGCCCGTTCTAAAAGTTCCGGCTCCTTCTGCAAAATTTCCTCCGGTGTAAGTGCCGCCAGTTCCCTTGTCTGATCATAAGCATTTTCCAGAATAGCAAGACCGAACAGCACCGGAGCATTTCTCAGTATCACTTCTCCATATAAAGGAATATTCCGGTACATTTCTCCAAAGCCATCCGCGTGAATCTCCTCAGCACCTTTTTGCTTTCCCAGTCCGATCGCCATCATTTTCATGATGCCGCTCTCGTACTTTCCTCTATAGCCGGTATGAGGCTTTATGCGCCCGCATACAATAATCCCATCTGCTCCGGCAGCATTCCTGTCCACATAAACCGGCCGGCCGTCACTGGTTTTTCCAACCACTACCGTCTCCATGGAAGAACGGATTTCACATCCCACGGTATCTTCCGTAATCCCATATTCTCTCAGTACTTCCGCCTGTCCCTCTGCCGTCGCTCCGCCATGACTTCCCATTGCCGGAACCAGAAACGGCAGTGCGCCTCTCTTTTTTACTTCCTCCACAATAGCGGAAAGAATTAATGGAATATTGGCAATTCCTCTGCTTCCCGCCGTGATGGCAATCTCCATCCCGGGACGGATGGTCTCTGAAATCTCACTTCTGCTGAATTCTTCTTCTATTCTGCGCGGAATATCCTGCACTTCAATACATGCAGCGTCAAATTTCTGGCGTACCTTTCTCATTCTGGGCAGCGGAATGTCCGCAAGCAGTTCTGATACAACTCCCATCGTTATTTTCCCTCCGCTTTCTTCTTTTCTGCCAGGGCATAGGCCACATCGATAATCATGTCCTCCTGTCCGCCCACCATTTTTCTTTTCCCGATTTCTACCAGAATGTCCCGGGGATTCAGTCCGAATCTCTCTGCCGCACGGCAGGTATGAATATAAAAGCTCGAATACACTCCGGCATATCCCAGCATCAGAGATGCCGTATCAATAACCTGCGGGCGAAGCATAATGGGCTCCACCAGATCCTGCGCCGCATCCATCAGGCCATAGCTGTCCACCGCCAGATCATACCCTTCACGCTGCAGCACAGAACACAATACTTCTGACTGGGCATTTCCCGCACCGGCACCTATGCCTCTCAGCGTCACATCCAGATACTGCGCTCCCTCACCGGCTGCCGCCATGGCATTGGCAACAGCCAGTCCGAGATTATTGTGGGCATGAAATCCTACAGGAACATCAAGCTTAGATTTTAAAATAGAAATACGTTCCCTCACCATATCCGGAGTGAGATATCCTGCCGAATCTGCAAGATTAATATAATCCACCCCGCAGTCAACAAAAATTTTACTCTGCTCCAGAATCGTTTCCGGTGATGCCATATGAGTCATCATAAGAAATCCAACCGTTTTCATTCCCAGAAGTTTTGCAGCCTTCAGATGCTGAATAGCGATATCCGCCTCCGTCACGTGTGTTGCCACCCGGACCATGGATACACCTGTCTCCCTTGCTTGTTTCAGATCCTCTATTGTGCCAATACCGGGCAAAAGAAGAACTGCCAGTTCCGCATGCTGTATATTCACTCTTGCTGCTTTCAAAAGCTCCATCTCATCACACTTGCCAAATCCATAATTGATGGAAGAACCGCCAATTCCGTCACCATGTGACACCTCTATCACGTCTACTTTGCAGGCATCCAGCGCACCTGCAATTCTTCCCACCATTTCCGGCGTATACTGATGTTTAATTGCATGGCTTCCGTCACGCATCGTAGTATCTACAATCTTTATTTTACTCATTATCTGACCTCCCGCCATACGACATAACAGCAATTTTCTCTGCCGCCGCTATTGCTGCCGCATTAATAATATCCAGATTTCCGGAATAACTTGGCAGAAAATCTCCTGCCCCCTTTACTTCCGCAATTACCGTCACCTTGTTTCCATCCAGAATCGGCGGTACCCGCAGCCTGTATCCCGGCACATAAGACTGTACCTTTTTTACCATCTCATTTACAGACTGACAGATTGCACGTTCATCTGGATTTTCCACCAGACAATATACAGTGTTCGTCATCATCAGCGGCGGTTCCGCCGGGTTGAGAATAATGATTGCCTTACTCTTTGGTATCCCACAGATCTCTCTTAAAGCCTTTGCTGTAGTCTGTGTAAATTCATCAATATTTGCCCTGGTACCAGGTCCTGCACTTTTAGAGGCAATGCAGGAAACAATTTCCACATAGCTGCATTTCGAAGCCCTTTGAACGGCATATGCCAGCGGAATTGTAGCCTGTCCTCCACAGGTAACCATATTCAGATTATTGCATTTTTGTACCTTTTCCAGATTTACAGCCGGAACTACAAATTTTCCAACAGCCGCCGGAGTCATATCAAACACCATTTTTCCTGCTTCCCGCAGCACTCTGGCATTCGTCATATGTGCTGTTGCACTGGTAGCATCAAATACTATTTTTATCTCCGGGTCTTTGGCAACAGCAGAGACTCCCTCAATAGATGTCTCAAATCCAAGGCTTCTGGCTCTCCTGATTCCTTCGGACTCCACGATCCCTGCCATTTTTTTCATCTGAAGATACGGGCTTCTCATCACTTTGTACATCAAGTCTGAACCGATGTTTCCCGGTCCAATGATTCCTACTTTTACTTTTTCCACAAAACCTTCCTCCTTAAAAAATATATCTTCCCGAAATCCCCAACCCTGATTTTATAAGGCTTTCAGACTCAAAAATATTTTACCAAAAATGCAATACATAAGAAAGCCGTATTTCACGCAAAAGTGTTCCAATATGTAACTTATCGGCTGTTTATCATAAAATGTTTCAATGTGAAACTTTTTCAATTATTAATCGTAGATCATAAAATCATGATCGTTGCAGCTAAACAACGGAATGTAATCCAGAGGTGTTTCAACCTGAATCCATCTGCCTCCCTGCAGCTTCTTCTTCGTTTTCACATCTGTCCAGTTTTTCCCTGCCGGCAGATATACCTCTCTTGTTTTTGCTCCTTTTTCAATAACAGGCGCCACCAGAAGATCCGGGCCGAACATGTACTCATCTGCCACCTCATATACCTGCTCTTCCTCCGGGAAATCGTATACCAGCGGACGCATTACAGGAGTTCCCATCTCAGATGCGCGTTCCATCTGTTCCATGAGATAGGGCTTGATTTTTTCACGTATAAACATAAATTTTGTCAGAATCTCATAAGCTTCTTCCCCAAAGCTCCACACTTCGTTCGGTCCACCCGACGGGCAATATCCTGCCGGGTCAAGGTAATCCCGTTTCGGATAAGGGGCACGGAAACCATGAAGCCGGAAGATCGGGCAAAATACGCCAAACTGAAACCACCTGACCAGAAGTTCCCGGAATTCTTCACTCTCCGGATCTCCGTTGGCAAATCCACCGATATCTGTGGTCCACCAGGGAATACCGCAGAACGCAACATTTAATCCGACCTTCACCTGCTTCCGGAAGCTCTCAAAGTTAGATGCAATGTCTCCGGACCATAGTACAACGCCATACCTCTGGGATCCAAGCCAGGCACATCGGATCAGATTACACACCTCTTCTCCCTGTGCTTTCAGTCCGTCATAAAAGGTCTTAGCATAGCCCACGCAATACAGATTGCTGACCTCCTCCGCATTGCCGGCATACATCCTCACATTAGGGTAATCATATGGACGCATCTCAGGCTCCGCCTCATCCAGCCAGAAATTCTTAATTCCGTACCGGTAATAGTTTTCATTTGCCCGGGACCAGACAAATTGCTGCGCCTTGTCATAAGTGGCATCATAATAGGTCTGGGGACCATAGAACATAAACACCACATCCACACCCATCTCATTGCGGATAATATAGTTCTTTTCTTTCATCAGACTATAATTTTCGCTTCTCGGATCTACTGTCGGCCAGATAGACACCATCAGCTTAATTCCCATCTCATTGAGCTCTTCCACCATGGCTTTTGGATCCGGCCACTTTTCCGGATCAAATTTCCATTCTCCCTGCATAGTCCAGTGGAAATAATCGATAATAATTACCGATATGGGGAGTCCTCTTCTCTTATACTCCCTTGCCACACCCAGCAATTCCTCCTGCGTCTCATAGCGCAGCTTACACTGCCAGAATCCGGCCGCCCATTCCGGCAGCATGGGGGCCTGCCCGGTGATTTCTGTATAGCGGAAATTTATTTCCTCCGGTGTATTTCCGGCAATAACAATATAATCGATCTGCTTTGCACACTGTGCATGCCAGCGGGTATGATTCGTCACAAATTCTGCCTGTCCAATGGCAGGATTATTCCAGATAAAACCATAACCCTTTGTAGAGTAAGCAAAAGGAATCGTACATTTTCCATTTTTCTGACACAGTTCCACCGTACTTCCCTTCAGGTCAAAACAGTCGTTGGCATCCTGCCCCATGCCATAAAAGTGTTCCTTTTTATCCGGTTTAAAGTAAAGGCTCATCTTAAACTGATTACCAGAGGTAACCCGGTACTCTCTCGCCCTGCGCAGCGGCGCAGTTGATGTACGGATATCAATCCAGTATTCCTCCAGCAATTGCTTTCCTGTCTCCTGGTTGTAGTAACTCACCGTTCCGTCTCCGGTAATTTCCGCACGGATTTTTCCATTAATCATCACTGCTTTTTTCTCTTCTACAATAATCCGGGGCGTTACCTCCTTCGGCTCCAAAAGCGTCCAGTTCAGGTCTGTATCAATATGCAGGCTTTTGCTGGAGCGGAACCGGATGGCATCCTCTCCATAGGGTTCTAAATAAACCAGTTCCCCTGCCGTCTCCCATTCAATGCGATTTCCTATGATTTCCCCGTTAAAATCCGGTACTATATAATGTTTCAAACTTCTGTCCTCCCATATTTAAATTTATTTTTCACTGTCTGGATCATAATTGTTTTACTCTTTTACCGATCCTGCAGTCAGTCCTCCTACAATATACTTCTGTAAAAACAGAAATATCAGAACCACCGGTATTACCAGGATTGCTCCGTACGCCATGATACAGTTCCATCTTGTTCCATACTTAAACTGGAACTTATGGATGTTTGCTGTCAGCGGGCGCATTCTCGCATCGGTATTAAAGGTCATGGAATATACAAGGTCATTCCAGCCATGCAGGAAAGAAATTGTCATTACCGTAATCACACCGGTCTTGATTGCCGGGATCATGATGTAAAAAAATGATTTATAAACCCCACAGCCATCAATCCGCGCTGCATCATCCAGCGCTGTGGGCACATCCTTAAAATATGGTCTCAGCGTAATTACAATAAAGGGAATAGATCCCGAGGCAATGGACAGTGCCGGTGCCAGAAAGGTATTCAAAATTCCCATCTTGTTATACGTCAGAAACATAGGTGTCAGCATCAGCGATGCCGGAAGCATCTGCGTTACCAGAAAGGTAAGTAAAAAGATTTTTCCTCCCTTTAATTTATACCGGCCCATACCATAAGCCGCCGGTATTCCTATAACCAGAGAAAGCGTCATGGAACACAAGGCGATTACTACACTGTTTCTTAAAGAAATCAGAAGTCTCCATCCCGTAAATTAGCCAGCCAGGGAGAAACATCGAATACATGCGGATAATATGTTAAGGTCTTTCCGAATATTTCTGTATCCGCTTTAAATGACATACTGATCAGCCAGTATACCGGGAACAGGAAAATCAGTGCAATCAGCACTGCCAGTACCTGGTAAATCAGATTTATTCTTCCTGTCCTCGTTTTCAAACTGCCTCTAATACCCATATCAGTCCTCCTCCTTTGTTGCCAGTCTGAGATAAAACAACCCTATGACAAAAAGACAGGTAAACAGAACCACTGCCGCTGCTGCTCCTTTTGAAAAATCATATTGGGTAAAGGACTGATTATAAGAAAATGTACTCAGCATTTCTGTCCCATAAGACGGACCGCCGCTGGTCATAATGAACACCAGGTCAAACACCTTAAACGTATAAATGAACCCCAGCATCAGCACTGATAACATCGTCTGTTTCATCAGAGGCAACGTAATGTATATGAACTTCTGCACAGCATTTACTCCGTCCACTGCTGCACTATCATAAATTTCCTGGGAAATTCCCGTCAGACCAGATGTCAGCAGCAGCATATTAAAGGGGATCCCCACCCAGCAATTTACCGCAATTACCGAAACCAGCGCCATATTACTATTAATCAGCCATTCAACCGGATGTTCAGCCAGACCTATCTTTAAGACCAGATCGTTAATCACCCCATCCACTCCGAACATGTTTTTTCCAAGCATTGCAGTAACTACCATAGGCATCATATACGGAATCAGCATCAGCCCCCGTATAGGACCGGCCAGCCTGAATTTTTTGGAAAAAAACATAGCAAGAAGAAATCCAATTGAAAATTGAAAGATCAGACAGAAAATCGTAAACAGAAAGGTATTTCGAATGGCCAGCCGAAACACAGCATTCTGAAATAAGTCTACATAGTTTTGCAGACCTACAAAAACGGAGGTTCCTGCCTTAAATGTTTTTATATTTGTATTTCTGAAACTGAGTGCAAAATTATACGCCAGCGGATATCCCAGAATGACTACCATATAGAGAAACCCAGGCAGAACAAAGGTATACCCTTCCAGCTTTTTCTTTAAATTCATCCTGCTCCTCATTTCAACACCTGCCTCTCCCCATTTTTTAAATGGATCGCCGCACCGGCTTTATAAAAAAGCCGGCGGCGACCCCTTTTTCATGCACAATGTATATTCTACTGAGCAGATTCATTTTGCTGAAGCAGCGGCGATTCGTCAAAAATCGGTTTCAGCTTATCATAAGCATTCTGGAATGCCGTCTGTGCATCAGTCTGTCCTAATATTACACTCTGTTCTGCGGAATAGATTGCTTCTGAAATTGTTGGCCAGGACTCGTGAGGTCCTCTTGCCACTGCATAATTCAGCGCTTCATTAAATACAGCATACCTTTCATCTGTCGTCCATGCATCATTCAGATCCAGCGCATCCTTCCGGGTCGGCAGCTTGCCGGCCAGAGAGCACCAGGATGCATTAACCTCCCGCGACTGCAGATATTCCATAAAATCAATGCACGCTTCCCTGTTTTCTGTTCCCGCACATACGCCAAAGTTTTCTCCGCCGATTACGGAAGAGTATTCTTTGTCTTTGGGAAGCAGTGCAACCTTATAATTAAAGCTGCCGTTGATATCCTCATCAAAGAAAGGAATATGCCAGGTTCCTGCTTCAAACATGGCTGCCTTCTGTGCAAGGAATGCCTGGTAGGCATCTGCCTGTTTCCAGTTCACAATTTCCTTACTCATATAACCATTCTTAACCAGATCTGCCAGGAAGCTCAAAGCCTTTACCGATTCCTCTGATGACAATCTGTCCACAGAACCGCCTGCGGAATACAGCCAGGGTATAAACTGAAATGTTCCTTCTTCCGAACTCAGAGCAGACATTGCAAAGCCGTAAACAGAGTCATCCGGATTTGTGGTTGCCGCAGCAATTTCTGCAAATTCTTCCCATGTTGCAGGCGGCTCACTATATCCTGCTGCATTCAGCAGATCCATGTTGCAGGCCAGCGCAAGAGAATTGGAGTTGTTCGGCAAGCCGTAAATTCTTCCATCCGCATCCATACAGCTGCTTAACGGGCCAGGGTAAAACTGATCCAGTTCTCCCCATTCCTCCAGCTCATCCGTAATGTCTTCAAACACGCCCAGAGCTATGAAGGATGCCATATCCGGTGAATCCACCATTCCCACATCCGGCAGCTCACCCGAAACAGCTCCAATGGTATACTGTTTCATCAGATCGTCACGGCTTACATAGGTTACTTTCGCGCAAACCTTATCCTGAGACTTATTGTAAGCATCTACTGTATCCAGAAATTCCTGTTCACGTTCAAAATAATGCCACACAACAATTTCTTCTCTCTTGTCCTCTGCACATGCGATACCTGTAAACATAGAGACCGTCATAACAGCACACAGGCCTGTCACTATAGCAGCTTTCCTTTTGTTTCTCATAAAAATCCTCCTTTTTG
>DKTR01000038.1:12675-12949 GCA_002473385.1 Lachnospiraceae bacterium UBA7225 | reverse complement strand
TTTGACCCTGGCATCATTATATTTCATGTTCTCAGAAAATACAATAAAGGCAGTGCACATTTTCCGTACACTGCCCACATGATAACCGCCCGGTTTTTATGCAATTTTGCTCTTTGCAAGCTCTGCCAGTGTAGCAAAGCCTTCTGCATCATTGATAGCCATATCAGCCAGAATCTTTCTGTTGATATCAACACCTGCAACCTTCAGACCATGCATCATCTTGCTGTAGGATAAGCCGTTCAATCTTGCAGCCGCATTGATACGTGCGATCCAG
>DKTR01000038.1:12203-12399 GCA_002473385.1 Lachnospiraceae bacterium UBA7225 | reverse complement strand
CGCATTGATACGTGCGATCCAGAGACGTCTGAACTGACGCTTTTTCTGCTTTCTTCCTGCGTAGGAGCTTGCCAGTGCGCGCATTACAGACTGTTTTGCAATCTTATACTGTTTGGAACGGGCTCCTCTGTAGCCTTTTGCCAGTTTCAGGGTTCTGTTATGTTTTTTCTTTGCGTTCATGCCGCCTTTTACTCTT
>DKTR01000038.1:0-11959 GCA_002473385.1 Lachnospiraceae bacterium UBA7225 | reverse complement strand
GTAGCCTTTTGCAAGTTTTAATACCCTGTTATGTTTTCTTCTGGCGTTCATGCCGCCTTTTACTCTTGCCATGTCTTAATTCCTCCTTCAATCCTTCTTATAAATACGGTAAGATCTTCTTCATGTTCTTGAAGTTTGTAGCATCCGTAATGGTTGGTTTTCTAAGGTTTCTCTTTCTCTTGGTAGATTTCTTTGTTAAGATATGGCTCTTATAAGCTTTGCTTCTCTTTAATTTTCCTGTACCTGTCAGTTTGAAACGTTTTGCAGCTGCTCTGCTTGTCTTCATTTTCGGCATTTTATGTTTCCTCCTTAAATATGGTTTTCTTATTTACCCGAAAAACTGTGCTTCTTTTGCAATCAGCGTTTTTCAGTTAAAATCATTGTAAGGCTGCGGCCTTCCACCTTTGCTGCCTTGTCTACGGACGCGATATCCTCCAATTCCTTCGCAAAATCATCCAGGATATGTTTGCTGCTCTGCATATGAGCCATTTCACGACCGCGGAAACGAAGTGTTACCTTCACCTTGTTTCCTTTGGACAGGAACTTTCTGGCTGCCCCAATCTTTGTATTCAGATCATTCGCATCAATATTTGGCGATAAACGAACTTCCTTAACTTCAATGGTTTTTTGCTTCTTTTTGGCGTCTTTTTCTTTTCTTGCCATCTCATAGCGGTATTTGCCGTAGTCAATAATCTTGCAGACAGGCGGTTTTGCCATCGGCGCGACCTTTACCAGGTCCAGTTCTGCCTCCCGCGCCAGCTTCATAGCGTCCTTTGCAGACATAATGCCAAGCTGTTCTCCATGTTCCCCGATCAGACGGATTTCCTTGTCTCTGATCTGTTCGTTAATCATTAATTCGCTAATTGTTGTACACCTCCATTAAATGCGTTTCACCGATACTAAAAAGCGTGGACAGCAAAGCCATCCACGCAAACATACTTTTTTCCATGCCCCCGTACTGCCCAGACAGCACTTCGGCACTTTCAGCATATTAACCGGCAGTCACGCATCTGTGCTGCGGTGAGAGTGGATACTCTGCTTCGTTTTCACACTCTGTTATCCTAGCACAAATGCAAATAACTGTCAATAGATTTTTATATTATTTTACCGTCACCTTACAGGTCACTTTCTTGCTGCCGCTGGTCACCGTGATGATTGCCGTTCCTTTTTTCACGCCCTTAATGACACCCTTGGAGGACACTGTTGCCACCTTTTTGTTGGAAGTGGTATATTTGATTGCCTCCGTACTGTTTGACGGGGTGAGCTTCGGTTTCAGTGTCAGTGTTTTGCCCTTCTTCACGGTCGCCGTCGATGCAACATTGCTGATTTTCGTTGTCTTAATCGGGTTAACAACAACGGTCACCTTCTTCGACTTGCTGCCGGATTTCACGGTAATAGTTGCCTTGCCCGGGCTTACCGCCTTGATAACGCCCTTGGAAGATACGGTAGCGACCTTTTTATTTGAGGTCTTGTATGTAACTTTCTGCTGACTTGTTACCGGAGCAAGCACTGGCTTTAAGGTTGTCGTTTTGCCTTTATCCAGCGTTACCTTCGATGCCAGATTGCTGATGGACGTTGTTGCCACCGTGCTCTTCTGCACCGTAACCGTAATCTTCTTCGAAAGACCGCTCGCCAGCTTCACGGTAAGCGTCGCTTTGCCTGTCTTCTTCTGCGCTGTCAGCTTAAAGGTTCCCTTCGTCTTGTTGAGTGAAGATACCTTCAAGATTTGGGTATTACTTGACGTTACGGAGGCTACATAATCGCCCTTGCCCATGGACGTTACTTTGAAGGCTGTTGTCGACTGCTTCACCTTCATCTTTAAACTGTCTGCCGTCACCTTCAGAACCGGTGTTAATTTATTGCCGTACTCCTGTCTGCAGACCGAACACTTTGCTTTCGCCAGGCAGGTCGCTGTTCCGCCCTTGTGTGCGGTCTTCGGAATCGCCGTCACATTTGTTTTTGCACCGCAGCGCGTACAGTGTCTGCTCTTGCTGCCCGCTTTTGTACAGGTCGCCGCCACATCTGTTGTATAAGCCGTGCTGTACGAATGTCCGGGCGCTGCTACCGCTTCTGTCTTTGTACCGCCGCATACGGAACATGTATAGGTCTTTACTCCTGCTGCCGTACAAGTCGGCTTCCGGGTAATGACACCTGCATTCCAGGTATGCTCCACAAGCGGCAGATCCTCTGTTTTCTGTTCCTTACATTTCGTACAGGTATAGGTTTTTATCCCTGTTGCCACACAGGTTGCCGGTGTTGTAACAACACCTTCATCCCAGACATGCTCACAGATATATACAACATTTACGAAAATATTTGTTCCGGTGACCTCCTCATACTCGCCGCTCTCCGGGTTCGGACGCAGCGCACGCACATAAATACCAGTTCCCCACTGATTGTCATTTGAGGAAATGCGAAGCTTTGTATTATCCACTACTTCCACACTCAGCAGATTGGGGTCATAGGTGGTGTCCCCTTCATCCCAGTTTACAGACAGCACATAATCCTTTGGCTCTTCCTCTCTGTTGATTCCATCGTCGTCAACATAGCAGCGTATCAATGTGGTAGAAATCTCTGTTTCACTGTTTACCGGCATATTATCCAGATTATCTCTGTCCGGACTGTCCCACCTGAATTCATAGAGCTCATTGCCGACAAATTCCGGAAACTCATAATACGCGCTCTTCTGGGTTATAACATCCCTATAAGTGATACGGATATGTGCAAAGCCGTAGCCATTTCCATTTGACTGCACACTCCAGCCATCCTGCGCACTTCCATCCAGTTCAATAATTGCTTCGCCGCTGTCGGAAATGTTGTAGTCCTCCGGTCTGTACTCATCCCAGTTCCATTCATGACCCTGTCCAAGAATCTCAACATTTTCAATCGCAGCTGAGATATCTTCTCCCCATGGATGCTCCGCATTCTCTATATAGCAGTTCATCTCATTTCCGATGTCCCGCCTCCAGTTCGGCAGCAGCGTGTTTTCCCATGCTGCGCTTAGCGGGAAGTCATAGTCACAGCGGGACTGGCGCACATCTACTCCTGCCCCTGTCTGCCACACTTCCGTACCGCAGACTCTTGTAATTGCCCTTACGTTAGCCCAGGAATGATCATCATGGTAAATCTCACTCAGTTTTTCCCCGTGAAGCGTAATGCCGTATACACCATCCTCATTGATAATTGTGTAATAGCCGCCTTTCTCACTGACGGTATCGGAAAAATCCTGCCTTTCCTCATCCCAGGTGCCAACTGTCCACTCAACAGAAACATTGCCCTTCTCAACCGGAATATTCTCCATACCGAGAATCAGCGTCATATCCTCATCGTTAAATACCCAGGTATGTCCGTCCCCGCGCATATTCTCAAACCATGTGTGGTATCCAAGGTCCTGAATCTGCAGCCTGTAACGGCAGCTCTCGCGCCAGATATCATTACCCTGATCATCCTTTTCCACCTCACCGTTTTCATTGCGCGAGCGTTCCTCAATGAACACATTGATTTCATTGCCCCAGTCGCCGGTTCTCTTCAGCACCGGGATCAGATTATCCTCCGTGCCTGAAACAACCTCCCAGGCATTGGTATCCCAGCCCATTTCATTATTCTCAGAACGGATCAGCGTAACACGCACATCGTCACTGTCTTCCACGGGCACGCCGTCCGGATTTTGTGCATTGCAGGCGTAAACCACCGGCTTCAGCTCATTGATGTCCAGCGTATCCCCGATCTCTGTCTGGATGCCATCCTCCGGCATGCCTTCAAAGCGGACAACATAATAGTTATCCAGCACTTCCACGTCCAGTCGTGCGTCGCATACCTCGCGCCAGCCGTTCCCTTCTGATTCATCCGGCACTTCCACTTTTACATATATATTCTCTCCGTAATCGGATCTCTTCGAATCGATCACAATGCTCTTTCCGTCCTCTGTGACAGATACATCCAGAGCATCCGTGTCATACCAGTAGTTTCCTTCTTCATCCTTCGGAAGCACCAGACGGTACTCTCCTATCTCTTCACTGCCCTCGCCATCTCTGTCACGCCGCAGGCTGCTCTGCACGGTAAGAGATCCCGGATATGTCAGACGATTGCTGTCATCCGGATAGATGAGATCCAGACGGTATACCTCTCCATGGATATATACACTGAATTCTTCGTTTTCTCCGCCATAAACCGCTTCATTGCCATTGGCATCCAGATAAGTTATGCTGATCCTTACCCAGCCGTAATCATCGGCACAGATGCGCCAGCCGTTCTCCTCTGTTTCAAGCCGGATACGGTCTCTCTCTCCTTCTTCCAGAGGTCTCTCATTGCCTTCCTCATCCCAGGTGCCCTGTTCCACAATTTCTACACTGGTAATCTCAAAATAATCATTTAGCCATTCACCGTGCGGATGGTTCGGATTAGATACAAACCCGCTCATCCACTTATTAATCCAAAGGCTTTCGCCCGGAAGAAGATCGCGTTCTCCCGGATCGGTCGCCGGAAAATAGTAGTCGTAATACGTATCCCATACATGGATATCATTTTCCGTCCAGGCCACCTCGGTCTCAGCGCCTTCCAGGTACACAAGTGCTATCAGACGAAATGGATTATCTTCATCCTTCTCCGGATACAGCTCTGACAGCCGCCCGCCGTGCAGCGTGATGCTGCCGTCTTCATGGACAGTATATGCAGACGCATCCTCTGTCTCATGGAAGTTATCTTCTTCATCATACTGCCCGATCATCCATTCTACACTGACCGGCAGCTTTCCGAGGCTCTCCGTGTTCAGAGACACGGTATAATCCTCCCCGTAAAAAATCCATCCCCAGTCATCGCCGCGCAGATTCTCTATCCGGACCTCATAATCCAGTCTGTCAAACCCGAACCAGCGGCTGCAGATTTCTTCCCACTGTTCCGTTTCGCCTTCTTCCGCCCGGTTTACTTCGGCAACAACATGAACATGGTTATCCTGCACGCCCATTCTTTTCAGTGCGGTAATATTTTCGCCGTCAGACACCTTTTCCCAGACCTGCTCATCATAGTCATCAATGCGGAAACGGACTCCCTCTACAACAGAAGACTGTCTGCTGTTGTCTGTGCTGTAGGAAATCACCTGAAGACCCAGATTCTCCAGATTAAACACATTCCCAAGCGCTACATTGTCCACCCGCACCGGCTCGATATTTAAAAAGCCCTCGCTGACATCTACATGAATGCGTGTCCAGCTTACCGCCTCATATTCGCCGGATTCACCAGGAACCAGCGCATTCACGGTAATATCGGTTCCGCCGATACCAACTCCGGTAACAGTAAGCGTGCTGCCGTCAAGAGATACCCCCGCAACACTGGTATCGTGCCACGGCTCATCTTCCCCAAGGACAGCAAACCGCGCATCCTCCACAGACTCCCAGCGTCCGTCGCGCCACTCACGGCTCATTGTCAGATGGATCTCCATGGTATCTCCGATCACGATATCTGTGCAGCCATTCGGGTACTCCCATTCCACATGGTAGACATCATCGTAAACATACACGCAGTAATACTCGTCTTCCTGATAACCATAGCTCTCTGTCCCGCCGTCCGGCGTTTCCCAGGTAATCCCCAGTTCTGCGTAACCGCTGTTATACGCGCGCAGTCTCCAGCCGTTCGCGGCATCTCCGGAAAGTCCGACAATGCTTCCCTGCTCTGCCGGAATATCGTTGCCGGCTTCATCCCAGCCCCATTCCTTCAGAACCTCTACATTTATGATCGGAAGCTCCTTTTCAAAGGAACCGTCCTCTGTCTGACAGTACACCGTATTGCCGATCCAGAGAGAATGCCCCGGCAGCATCTCGTCTTCTTTCGGCTCTCTTCTCAGCGGCAGGGTATACATGTATTCCGGCTTCTGCCCTTCTTCTGTGTCCCCGCCGGCTTCTTCCCCGGCTGTCAGAAGAGCCTCTGCAATGGCTTCCTCCACGTTCTCCGGCAAAGCTTCTGTTTCCAGTCCCTCATCGCCGATGATAATCTCTTCCTCATCGGAAGTATTTCCGGTATTATCCGGCACTTCTGCTTCCATATCCGCCCCGGCTTCTGCACCGGCTTCTGTTTCCTGTCCCGGCAATGCATTTGCGCTGTCATCCGCCGTCTGTGTCTCTGCAGATGTCTCCGGTTCTGCCAAAACCTCCTCCTGCGTCTGCACTTCCGGTTGCGTTACCTCTGCCGGCACTTCCACCGGCACCGGCTCTGTCACTGTCTCCACAGCTCCGTCTGGCGCAGCAGCCTCCTGCACGACCGCTTCCTGGGCAGAAATTTCTGCCAGCTCTTCAGCAAGTACCGCAAAGGAACTGTTGCCAACGACCATTGCCGCCGTCAATATCCACGCAGATATGCGTTTCCAGGTGTTTCTCCTTTTCATATTGTTCCCTCCTTTAATTTACTACAAAGCCATTCTGACTTTATGGTATCATTTTCCGGTACTTTTTTGGTATGCAGCTTGCAGACTTTCAGCAGTTTTTCTCAATATTCATAAAACCCGGAAGCCTCCGCCTCCGGGTTTCTGCTATTCTATTTCCGGCACACATTTCAGTTCGAACCGCAGATTATCCGCAATACTCTCTATCAGCGGGCGCTGCGCCTCATCACATTGCACCTGGCGTAATCCATTCATTTCCGCTAATACCGAGAAATCCGTAATTTCCGTGTTGTCCAGCCCAAGCCACCAAAGCTGTTCCAGACTGGCAAGCGGCGTAATATCCTGCACCACTGTGTTGTTGATGCCAAGAAAACTAAGCCTTGAAAGGTTTTCAATTCCTTCCACGCTCTGCAGCCTGCTGCCGTAAAGATCCAGCGCCGTTAAATCTGTCAAAGAAAGCAGCGGTGCAAGCGTGTCATGCTGATATGCATGGATCGTCAGCCCGCTAAGCCCTGTCATCTGCCCGATTGCCTCCTCCAGCTCCAGCGACCAGCTATGAAGCTGCAATGTTTTCAATGGAAAGCTTTGCAGGATTTCCACACTGTCTTCGGCAATCATGATCGCACTCAGTTCCTCCAGTTGAAGCTCCGCCACCGGTGTCAGATCCAGCGGCTCCAGGTTGCTCAGCCGCAGCACACGCAGTGCTCTCATGTCCGCCATGTCCTCCAGGCTCTGCACCTCTGTATTCTCTATAGAAAGCTCCTCCAGCGTGTCCAGACCGGACAGCACTGAGATATCCCGAAGAGGATTGTCACACAGGCTCACACTTTCCAGCGGAAGACCCGCAAGCGGCGTGATATCCGTGATCTCCTGCCCATCCAGAATCAGCGTATGCAGGTTTTTCATATACTGAAGGTCCGTCAGGTCTGAAATTGTCCCGCTGCCGGAGTGCTCCGCCCCATTTATAGCGTGGCTGCTGCTATGCTGCTCGTTATCCTTCAGAATATAGTCGCCGCAGATGCGAAGGCTTCTGATACTGGCAAGATCACTTTTTGTGATGGTTCCGCCGTCCGTCCTGCCAAGCTGCTGCCGCACCGCCTCTTCCACAAGATCCGAGTGAAACCGATACGGCAGCCCCTGGTAGTACCGGCTTCCCTGTATACCCAGCACCAGAAGCGCCGCAGCAGGCAGCAGAAGCATCCACCGTCTTTTCTTTGCACGTTTCTTTCCGCCTCTTTTTGCGGCTGTTTCCATCGTCTCCTGCACTGCCGCCTGAAGCTGCACGGCAGATGCATAACGTTCTCCCGGTTCCATCCGGGTGCACTTCTCAATGATGCTCCGGCAATCGCCCGGTACGCCGGACAAGATCTTTTCATTCTGCAAATCCATACTGCCTGTGAGCAGATACAGGTAGATCACGCCCAGCGCATAGATATCCGTGCGGCAGTCGGTCTGGCGGTAGCCATACTGCTCCGGTGCCGCCGTCTGCCTGGTGCCTATAAATTCTGTGTCATGCGACGCGCCCTCCCGGTACGCACGCACTGTTCCCAGATCGATCAGGAACAGATTTCCCTCCGGTGTCAGCACGATGTTCTGCGGCTTGAGATCACGATGGATGATTGGCGGATCACAGCCGTGAAGCTGCCCGGCAATCCCGCAGAGGCGGCAGAGAAGCTCTCCCGCCCATGCCGCATCCAGCCGCTCTGTCCGTTCCGCCAGTTCCCACAGGGTATCGCCCGGAATATATTCACGCTGCAGCCATCCGGCATCATTCTCTTCATGCCACGACAAAAAAGCCGGCAGGAACGAAAAATGGATTTCCTCCAGACATTTTGCCTCCCGCCGGAGTATCTCCTTTTGTTTTCCCTTCGCCCGCTTGATAATGGACCGGTTTCCTGCTTTATCCTCCAGAAGATACACGCTATGCTCTTCCTGCCAGGCCAGACAGGAAACAATATGAAACTCTTCTCTCAGCACCTCCGGCAGCTCCGTCTCCTGTATGTACACTTCCCTCAGTTTCTGTTCCTGCCACCGCAGATCAAACTCCTGCTCTTTTTCATTCATATCATGTTTCCCTTACAGCAATTTTTTCTCCCCATGGTTTTCCAGAAACAAATTAGTGTATTCCAGCGATCTTTTTGCCTCAATACAGCAAAGAATCGCCGCGTCCCGTCTGACCTTCGGATACAGCACACCCTTTTCCGCCAGCGTCAGCATCCGCTGCGTCTCATCCAATGTTGCCTTTATAGCCAGACTCATGCGCAAAATCACATCCCGTCCCGGTACGCGCTCCCCTCTCAAAACCTGATAAACAAACGGCTTGCTCAGACAAGTGCGGATAATGAGCTGCCCCGTCGTACAGTGATGCTTGTCCATCAGCTCATTGAGATAATCCTCAAAGTGCATACCCGGAATGGCATCCAGCCTTTTCTCAGAGAATTGTATGGGCGCCTCCTTGATCTGACTAATAATCTCATCTGTGGGAATCTGGTTGAAGTACTCCATTTCGTCCCCGTTTTTCCTGTCAAATTTCAAGCAACCACTCCTCTTTTGTTTTTCATTCTCCCTTATCCGGTCTGACTCAGCAGACCCGGCACTATGTACTATAATATTGCATAAACTGCCCGCCGGGCTTCTCGTGCAGCACGCACGAAAACGCCCGGGGACAGCATTAGCATACCATTTATTTTCTGTTTTCGCAATGACAGTTTTTTGGCCCTTCTCATTTTTGGTATGCAGACTGTATACAAATGTTCGGTTTACAACATGCCCGGTAACCAGCTACTCCTTAGCAAAGGTGCTGCACTCTGTCTGACGGCACTGACAGGCAGAAGAACCGGCAATAGCGATTTTTTCTGCATGACATTTCTCACCTTCGTTATAACGGCAATTGCATGCCGTGCAATCTACCAGGATTTTTCCGGACGGCTCTCCGGCAAAATTTTTCGCCGTCATCCCTCCCTCGTCCTCCTGGAAGCTGGAGCAGCAGGTTTCGGATGCCTCCTGCGCCTGATTGCCCTCTACCAGAATGTCACCCTTCTGGCAATAGTGATCCTCATTATAGATACATTTTACCGCTGAACATGATAAAAACGGCATGGTACTACCTCCTTTTCCCACAGTTGTGTGTTTACGAAAGTAGTATCTGCCGTTTTTTTTATTTTATTCACATTTTAAAATCGGAAACTGCTATTAATTTTCTTCTACTTCTACCTTGCGCATCTCTCTTGTACGGATTTCCTCTTTGATTGCCGCAATAAAGCCGTCCAGATCTTTCTGCCCTTCATCGCCAAGGAAACGGCTTCTCACGGAAACCTTGCCCTCTTCCTCTTCCTTCGCGCCGACTACCAGCATGTACGGTACCTTTGCCAGACGCGCCTCACGAATCTTATAGCCGATCTTTTCTGCACGTGTATCCACGCTGGAACGGATGCCATTTTCAGTGAGCGCCGCGTTTACCTTATCTGCATAATCCAGGTATTTGTCAGAAATCGGCAGCACACGCACCTGTTCCGGAGACAGCCAGGTCGGGAATGCACCGGCAAAATGCTCGATCAAAATGCCAATGAAACGCTCGATGGAGCCGAATGCCACACGATGAATCATGATCGGGCGATGCTTTTCGCCGTCTGCACCGATATATTCGCAGTTAAAGCGCAGCGGAAGCTGGAAATCAAGCTGGATGGTTCCGCACTGCCAGGTCCTTCCGATGGAATCCTCCAGATGGAAATCAATCTTCGGACCATAGAATGCGCCGTCGCCCTCATTTACCACATAGTCAAGCCCCATGTCATCCAGCGCGCTGCGCAGACCGTCGGTCGCCATCTCCCAGTCCTCGTCGCTGCCCATGGAATTTTCCGGACGTGTGGACAGTTCCACATGATATTTGAAACCGAAAAGCTGATAAACCTCATCGATCAGCTTCACAACGCCCTTAATCTCGTCGCGGATCTGCTCCGGCATCATGAAAATATGCGCATCGTCCTGGTTAAAGCAGCGCACACGCATCAGACCGTGAAGCTGACCGGATTTCTCGTGACGGTGAACCAGACCAATTTCTCCCATACGAAGCGGCAGATCGCGGTAGGAGCGCGGCTCCGACTGGTAAACCAGAATGCCGCCCGGACAGTTCATCGGCTTGATAGCAAAATCGGTGTCGTCAATCACGGTTGTATACATATTTTCCCGGTAATGATCCCAGTGTCCGGAGGTCTCCCAGAGCTGGCGGTTCAGCATGATCGGCGTGGAAATTTCCACGTACCCTGCTTTCGTATGAATTTCTCTCCAGTAATCCAGCAGAGCGTTTTTCAGAATCATACCCTTCGGCAGGAAGAACGGGAATCCCGGTCCCTCGTCGCGCATCATAAACAGACCAAGCTGCTTGCCAAGTTTTCTGTGATCACGCTTTTTTGCTTCTTCCATGCGGGTGATATATGCATCCAGATCCGCCTTCTTCGTGAAAGAGGTTCCGTAAATTCTGGTAAGCATCTTGTTTTTCTCGCTGCCTCTCCAGTATGCACCTGCCAGGCTGGTCAGCTTAAATGCCTTCACCGGCTTTGTGCTCATCAGATGCGGTCCCGCACACAGATCCACAAATTCACCCTGTTGGTAAAAGCTGATCTCGGCATCCTCCGGCAGGTCTTCGATCAGTTCTACCTTGTAAGGCTCATTCTTTTCCTTAAAATAAGCGATTGCCTCGTCGCGCGGCTTTGTGAAGCGTGTGATCGGCAGCGCTTCCTTCACAATTTTCTTCATCTCCGCCTCGATCTTCTCCAGATCCTCAGCCGTAAGCGGTGTATCACTGTCGATATCGTAATAAAAGCCATCCGCAATGGAGGGTCCGATTGCCAGCTTTACCTCCGGATACAGGCGTTTAATTGCCTGCGCCATAATGTGTGATGTTGTGTGACGGAAAGCGCCTGCGCCCTCCGGGCTGTCAAAGGTGAGGATGTTCAATTCACAGTCTCTGTCGATCACTGTGCGCAGGTCTTCCACCCTGCCGTCCACTTCACCTGCCGTTGCCACTCTCGCCAGTCCCTCGCTGATGTCCGAGGCTATCTCCAGAATCGACATCGGCTGCTGGTACTCTTTCTGTGAGCCGTCTTTTAATGTGATAATCATGGTAATTCTCTCCTTCTTTGTATATTGCATTTGTTATATCTGCAATTCACCGGTTATAATTCTAAGCAGAATGTTTTTGCAGTCCGAAAATCAGACCTTACACCCTGAGCCCGCAAAAAAACCGCCCCATGCAATTAAATAATAACTGCAAGGGACGGGCAATCTTCATTACTCGCGGTTCCACCCTGTTTGCTTCCTGTCCGCACTTTCCGTGCGGTAAAACCACTCATTGCTGATGATAACGGAATCACCGTGCCGTATTAGGGCCGCTCGGAGGTGGTCTTCAAACGCTTTCCTACAGGATGCTCCCACCTTTTTGCATCCCTCTCTGGGAATTCCGGCATTTTACTCTTCTCGTCTGCGCTTTCGCTTATCTTCTTTGATATTAACGCACTTCCGCGCTGTTTGTCAACACCTAAATAATATTTCCCAGCCGTATTATCGGGTTTTCGACAGTTACATTCA
>DKTR01000021.1:9917-19486 GCA_002473385.1 Lachnospiraceae bacterium UBA7225 | reverse complement strand
AGGACATATTTTTATGTTATACTCTAAGATAAAAGAGTACAAGGGGGATATGGACATGAAAGAAACAAGTATAAAACCAAAAAAGAAACTGGGCTTCGGGCTGATGCGCCTGCCGGTGATGGCAGATGGAAAAATTGATATTCCTGCAGTCTGCCAGATGGTGGATGCATTTCTGGAAAAAGGCTTTACATATTTTGACACAGCGTATGTGTATCATGAAGGAACCTCGGAAACAGCGGTGAAGGAGGTGCTGGTAAACCGGCATCCGCGCGAGAGCTTTACACTGGCGACGAAACTTCCGGCGTGGGGACTGAAGTGCCAGGAGGATGTGCAGCGTATTTTTGATGAGCAGCTTGCGCGTACCGGCGCAGGCTATTTTGACTACTATCTGCTGCATGCTGTGCAGAAATCCAATGTGTCGGCTTTTGACCAGTACGGCTGCTGGAGCTGGGCACAGAAGATGAAGGAGCAGGGGCTGATCCGTCACTTTGGTTTTTCTTTCCATGATTCAGCAGAGATGCTGGACGAGCTGCTGAATAAGCATCCGGAGGTGGAGTTTGTACAGCTGCAGATTAATTATATGGACTGGGAGGATGAAAAAGTCCAGTCGCGTAAATGCTATGAGACAGCGGTAAAACATGGGATTCCGGTAGTTGTGATGGAACCGGTAAAGGGCGGCACGCTGGCATCGCTTCCGGAAAAACCGGAAGCAATTCTGAAAAAATGCAGACCGCAGGCATCACTGGCTTCCTGGGGCATCTGTTTCTGCGCGTCACTGGACAATGTGATGGCGGTTCTCAGTGGTATGTCCGATCAGAGCCAGATGGAAGATAATCTGCAGACAATGACTGATTTTGAGCCGCTCTCTGACATGGAAAAAGAGGCTGTGCAGGAGACCGTAAAAGTAATCCGTTCGGTTCCCACCATCAGTTGTACTGCCTGCCGTTATTGCGTGGAAGGATGTCCGCAGCAGATTAAAATACCGGATATCTTTAAATGTCTGAACCAGGTGCGCCTCTACGGAAAGAGTGAAAAAGCATCTGCAAATTATAGAGATGCCGTAGGAGACAGCGGCGCTGCATCTGCCTGCGTGAAATGCGGTCAGTGTGAGAGTGTCTGTCCGCAGCACCTTCCGGTGACGGAATATCTGGAGGAAGCAGCTTTGGTATTTGAAGCGTAAAGGCGTCCGGTAGAATTGAGCAAATTTCGGTATTTTAAGGAATCATATGCAATCTGCATTAGCGCCTTAAAAATAATAAGATGCAAATAATATAATTTTTTAAATCATATTGACATAGTGATGAATCCGTTATATACTATAAATAATATTCGAGGAGCATGGTATCTCGCCACCATTTTCATAAAGAAATAAATAACGAAAAGGAATGTGGAGAGATTTTCCAAAAAAGAAAGGATGTTCATGTAGGATAAGCTCTGCGTTCGCGAAAGTACGTCACAGAGGGGGAAGTACATGGAGTATCTTGGAAGATTAGACACGGGTGTGTTGGAAAAGGAGTTTGGTCAACTTCAGACAGACCGGGTGATTATTACTGACGAAAGATTTGAGCATATTCAGGAGAAACATTCATCGGATATTATATTTTTTCGGAAGTATGGGATTCATTGTGTGAATGAACCGGATTTTATTGTAAAAGATGAGAGACATGAGGGAACTGTTTTTATGATAAAGCAGTTGCCGGATACAAACCTTAATATTGTGATTCGGATTGCGTTGGTGTCAGATGATATTGGCTTAAAAAATTCTGTAATGACCTGTTATCGGATAAGAAACCGTAATCTGAAAAAGCTATTGAGTAAAAATAAATTACTTTACAGAAAGCAACAAACCGTAGTATAGTTTATTATATTCCCGGAGAATGATTGAGGTAGAGAACGTGCTGCTACGCGCCTTTGGGCCAAAAGAGATGCGGGAGGGGGCACACCCGCCAATCATTTTCCGGGAATAAATTTCTTTTTCCATTTCCTGTCATTTCCCAAAAAAGAGCCGAAAATCATCATACACCGGCTCGAATGGGCTTTACACTTTTCACCCTTTTTAGTATAATAAAACAAGAGTGCAGCAGCTACTAATAAGGATATAGGAGAACATGGACATGGATTTAGTAACAGTAAGAGAAATATACAGAAACAGAGAAGCGTATCTGGATAAGGAGATTACCGTGGGCGGCTGGGTAAGAAGCGTACGCGATTCCAAAACCTTCGGCTTCCTGGTTCTTCATGACGGCACATTTTTTGAGACTTTGCAGATTGTATTTCATGACAAAATGGACAATTTCCAGGAAATCTGCAGGCTGAATGTCGGTGCAGCTGTTATCGTAAAAGGTACACTGGTTGCAACACCGCAGGCAAAGCAGCCGTTTGAGATCCAGGCGGAAGAGGTGACGGTGGAGGGCAGCTCTGCGCCGGACTATCCGCTGCAGAAAAAGCGCCATAGCGTAGAATTCCTGCGCACGATCTCACATCTGCGTCCGCGTACCAATATATTCCAGGCGACCTTCCGCGTGCGTTCGCTGACGGCATACGCGATCCACAAGTTTTTCCAGGAGAGAGATTTTGTGTATGTACACACGCCGCTCATTACCGGAAGCGATTGTGAGGGCGCAGGGGAGATGTTCCAGGTGACGACGCTGGATCTGGAAAATCCGCCGAGAACAGCAGACGGAAAAGTGGATTATACAAAAGACTTTTTTGGAAAGCAGACAAATCTCACGGTGAGCGGACAGCTAAACGGAGAAATGTATGCGCAGGCATTCCGCAATATCTACACCTTTGGACCGACCTTCCGGGCAGAGAATTCCAACACGACCCGTCACGCGGCGGAGTTCTGGATGATTGAGCCGGAGATTGCTTTTGCAGATCTGCAGGACAACATGATTCTTGCGGAGGATATGCTGAAATATGTGATCCGCTATGTCATGGAAAATGCGCCGGAGGAGCTGGCATTCTTCAACTCTTTTGTGGATAAAGGGCTGATTGAGCGGCTGAGCAGTGTGATAAATTCAGAGTTCGGGCATGTGACCTACACAGATGCCATTGAAATTCTGGAAAAGAATAACGATAAATTTGAATATAAGGTAAGCTGGGGCTGCGACCTGCAGACTGAGCATGAGCGTTACCTTACCGAGCAGGTATTTAAACGGCCGGTGTTTGTGACGGATTATCCAAAGGAAATCAAGGCATTTTACATGAAGCTGAACGACGATGGAAAGACGGTTGCCGCAATGGACTGCCTGGTTCCGGGCATCGGGGAAATCATCGGCGGAAGCCAGAGAGAGGACAACTACGAAAAGCTTCTGCAGCGCATGCATGAGCTTGGCTTAAAGGAAGAGGACTACCGCGCATATCTTGACCTGCGCAAATACGGTTCTACCCGCCACGCAGGCTTTGGGCTGGGCTTTGAGCGCTGCGTGATGTATCTCACCGGTGTAGGGAACATCCGCGACGTTATTCCGTTCCCGCGGACAGTTGGGAACTGCGAAGGTTAAGCGGATCCCATATCATATACAGAAGGAGGGGCAGCTATGCCCGGCAAAATACTAATTGTGGATGATGAACGCGAGATTGCGGACGTTATCGGACTTTATCTGAAAAACGAAAATTTTGAGGTAATTAAATGCTACAATGGCAGGGATGCACTGGCGGCTGTGAACGAAGAAAAGCCGGATCTGGCGATTCTGGACGTCATGCTGCCGGACATCGACGGCTTTACCATTCTGCAGAAGATCCGTGAAACGTATACATTTCCGGTTATCATGCTGACAGCGAAAACGGAGTATATGGACAAGATCAACGGGCTGACACTGGGAGCGGACGACTACATTGAAAAGCCGTTTAATCCGCTGGAGCTGATTGCGCGCGTAAAGGCGCAGCTTCGCCGTTATACGAAATATAATGATGGAGGAAAGCCGCAGGAGGACATCATAGATTTCGGCGGTCTGCTGATGAACCGCAGCACGCATGAGTGTATATTCAATGAGCGGGAGCTGACGCTGACGCCGATTGAGTTTGATATTCTCTGGATTTTATGTGAAAACCGTGGTCAGGTGATCAGCTCGGAGCAGCTTTTTGAGCAGGTATGGCATGAGAAATATTACAAACAGAGCAACAACACGGTGATGGTGCACATTCGTCATCTGCGTGAGAAAATGGGCGGACCGATGGGCAAAACGGAGTTCATTAAAACGGTCTGGGGAGTAGGATACAAAGTTGAAAAATAGCTATAAAAAACTAAAGAGGACAATTCTCATCAGAACCAGCCTGGTGGCAGCACTGACGCTGGTTGTGGGCTATGGGATTGTCCACTTTTTGATTGATGGTATTTTCCAGAAGTTTTTTACGGACCTGATGATGTGGTTTTTCACGAAGCTTCATCTGGACTGGAATACGGCTGATCAGCTTTATGGAAAAATCTTTATGGATAACAAAATCCTGTTTCTGGCGATTGGGTTTATTATTTTGTTTCTGATTTTTTATAATCTGGCGATTAAGGGAATTCTGGGGTATCTGGGGCTTGTGGAGAAGGCAATTAACGATGTCCGCGAGGATAATGAGGAGCCGGTGAAGCTGCCCTCGGAGCTGCAGCCTATTTCAGACAAGCTGACAGGGCTGAAAATGACACTCAAGCGCAAGGAACGGGTGGCTACCGAGAGTGAGCAGAAGAAAAATGACCTGGTTGTTTATCTGGCGCATGATCTGAAAACGCCGCTTACTTCCATTATCGCCTATCTGACGATGCTGGATGGGCAGAAGAATATGCCGGAGGACGATCGCCAGAAGTATATTCATGTGTCACTGGAGAAGGCGAACCGGTTGGGTGAACTGATAAACGAATTTTTCGAAATCACCCGGTTCAATCTGCAGGATATTGTGCTGGAAAAGGTACAGCTTGATTTGTCAGTGATGCTGGAACAGCTTGCGGATGAGAGCTATGCCGTGCTGGCTGCAAAGTATATGACCTGCCGGGTGGATACGGATGAAAATATGATCGTTGACGGTGATCCCGATAAGCTGGCACGGGTATTTGAAAATCTGCTGCGCAATGCGATTGCCTATAGCTACAGCGATACGGAGATTGCAATTGAGGCGCGCAGAAAGAATAATGATATTATCATAACCTTTACAAACCAGGGGCATCAGATTCCGGAACAGAAGCTGAAAGCAATTTTTGAGAAGTTCTACCGTGCGGATAATGCGCGCAGCAGCCAGACGGGCGGCTCTGGTCTTGGACTGTCTATCGCAAAACAGATCGTGGAGCTGCATGGCGGAAAAATTGAGGCAAAAAGCGACCGCTACTATACAACATTTACGGTGATCCTGCCGGCATATGTGCCGGAAAGTCCGCAGAAACGGGGACGTGCGGCATGGCACCGGGAGGCAGGCACAATTCAGTACAGATACAGGAGAATGGGCGAAACTCCGGCAAAACACCGGGAGAGTGGCGGAAACTGAGGCAGAAAGGCAGGTGCAGACTATTATGACAAGAGACAGACGGAGAAAGACGAAGCATAAAAAGAGCGGTGGTATTGGAAGTGTTATCAGTACACTGGTGATCATTGTGGCACTGGGTGTATTCTGCTACGCAGGATATCAGCTTGTGACAATTTATTTTGCGTACAAGGCGGGAACCGATGAGTACAATGCACTGGAGGAGTATGTGAAAACAGACAGGGAAACAGAGGGCTTTGATGAGGAAAGCATGGTGGAGAATGAGACCATGGGTGCCGATGAGATTCTGGATGCGGATGCAGCGGCGGGCACAAAAAAGCTGGAGCAGATGGAAAATCCGATTGATTTTGACAGTCTGCTTGCCATTAATGGAGATATTGTTGGATGGCTGGAAACGGAAGCACTGGATATTACTTATCCGATCATGCAGGGGGAGGATAATGACTATTATCTGCATAGAACCTTCCGCAATCAGGAGAATTTCGCTGGCTCGATTTTCCTCGATTATGTAAATAATCCGGACTTTTACAACAGAAATAGTATCATTTATGGTCACAATATGAAAAACGGATCGATGTTTGGAAAACTGAAACAGTATGGCGAACAGGAAACATACGATAAAAGTCCGTATTTCTGGATTTACACGCCGGACAAGATTTATAAATATGAAATTTTTGCGTGCGGCGTTGTCGGAGCATACAGTGACTGCTATAAAACCGGGTTTGCCGGAGAGGAGGATTTTCTCAATTTCGTGAATACTGCGAAATCGCAGTCGTATGTCGAGACGGACGTGGAGGTAAATTACGGCGATATGGTTGTTACGCTTTCCACATGCACTGGTGACAGCGAGACGCGCTTTATCGTACAGGGCAAGCGTGTGCGTACCTATCAGTCGGTTCCGAAGGCGGACGGCTATGAGCCGATAGAAGAGTAGGAAAAGGGGGTTTTACAATGCAGGATAAGACAGCAGTTTTACAGGAATGGATTGCAGGCAGTAATAATGTGGTGTTTTTTGGAGGTGCCGGAGTGTCGACGGAGAGCGGGATACCGGATTTCCGCAGTGTGGACGGTTTATACAACCAGGAATATGATTATCCGCCGGAGACGATTATCAGCCATACTTTTTTTATGAACCGGACGGAGGAGTTTTACCGGTTTTATAAAAAGAAAATGCTGATGCTCGATGCGAAGCCAAATATGGCACACACCCGTCTTGCCCAGTGGGAGAAGAGTGGGCATGTGCGTGCCGTCATCACCCAGAATATTGATGGGCTGCATCAGATGGCGGGAAGCAAAGAGGTGCTGGAGCTGCATGGCAGTGTACACCGCAATTACTGCCAGAAGTGCGGAAAATTTTATGACGCAAAATACATAAAAGCGGCGGATGGCATTCCGCGCTGCACATGCGGCGGTATTATCAAGCCGGACGTGGTGCTTTATGAAGAGGGGCTGGACAATGAAACCATGATGAAATCCATCCGTTATATTGCGTCGGCGGATGTGCTGATTATCGGCGGAACGTCTCTGGTGGTTTATCCGGCAGCCGGGCTGATCGATTATTTCCGCGGCAATAAGCTGGTGGTGATTAATAAGAGCACTACCTCGCGCGACAAAAATGCGGATCTGGTAATTGACGACAGCATCGGGAAGGTATTTGAGAGCATCCATATCGGTTGAGAGGGCGCAGAGTGCGCGCTGGAATGGATTCTCCGGTAAGCGGACAGATGCCGGGAAGCATATTTGCCGGAGAGACGGCACATAAAAAGGGAGGAAACGGTATCATGGAACGGCTGAATTATGAAGTGGGCGATATCGTAAGACTGAAAAAGCCGCACCCCTGCGGCAGCAGCGAGTGGGAGATTCTGCGTGTGGGGGCAGACTTCCGGCTGAAGTGTCAGGGCTGTGGGCATCAGATTATGGTTGCCCGCAGACTTGTTGAAAAAAATACAAGAGAATTGCGGAAAAAAGACAGGTAATCTTTTTAGGGCAGTAATATTTCCGGCTGGGTTCTGCGGATGTAGGTTTCCAGAGAATTCCGGTCTATCAGAGCCGGGATGGTGCCCTGTCTTGAAACGCAAAAGCCGGCGGCACAGGAAGCGACACGTGCGGCGTGCTCGATGGAATAACCGGCAGAAAGGTACACTGCAAGTGCTGCGATGAACGCGTCTGCGGCGCCGGTGGTGTCTATCGGGGTGAAATCTGCGGCAGGCAGATAGCTGCAGAAATCTGCGGTTTTAATGTAACAGCCGGATTCGCCCAGTGTTATGATGACAGAACGCGCGCCACGGGCAAGGAATGCATCGGCTTTTCCTTCTATATCGTTAATTTGGGGGCAGAGAATCTCTGCCTCTTTTTTGTTTGGAACAAAAATATCAGTCAATTGCATCAGCTCATCACTGATGGTTTTTATGGCGGCAGGTTTTAAGATATTCTGGACGCCGTGGCGATGAGCAATCTCTGCGGCTGCCTGCACGGCGGATGTGGGGACCTCTGTCTGCAGGAGACAGTAGCCGGCATTTACAAACAATTCTTCGTAAGGAAGAATGTCGGAAGGGGACAGGTTTTTGTTGGCGCCATTTAAAATCGTAATCATGCTTTCGCCGTCATTCTGTACGTGGATATAAGCTTTTCCGGTCTCAGAATGGGCATCGCGAAGGACACCGTGATAATCTACGTGGTTTTTCTCCATGCAGGAATACACAATAGACGCATCATAGTCGCTCCCGACTTTTCCGATCAGGCAGACCTCGTTGCCTAATTTGGCTACACCGACTGCCTGGTTGGCACCTTTTCCGCCGGGAATTACAGAATATCTATCTGTACTGATCGATTTGCCGGGTTGCGGCAGTTCGTCCACGTTCAGTGTGATGTCAATATTGATACTTCCTATGACAACTATTTTTTTGGAAAAAGAGAAAAAGGGAACATCAATACTTACGTCGCTGTCCGGTTGGAAGTCCAGGGTAAATGTGGTATGACTGCACTCCTGCTTCTCGCATTCTGCAATTAATTTTTCGCAAAGAACTCTTCCAAAAAGGGCATAAGGAATCTGTATGCAGGAGATCCGGGGATAGCCGATATTTTCCTGCGGATCACTGCAAAGTGTAATCAGTGAAATATCATGCGGTAACTTCAGACGCATGGCAGCGAGTTGCTCTGACAGTGTGGCTGCTGCACTATAATGGGCACTCACGATGCCGCTCAGACTGTGCGATATCAGACGGTTGTGCCATTCATCGGAATCCGTGTCAAGACACATATTATCCACATAGGCAATTTTGTTATCAAACAGGCACCTTTTGAAGCCTTCCAGCACAAGATCAGAACGTGTGTCATTTTTTGTGACAAGACAGCCGAGTTTCTGATGCCCTTTTTGGATGAGAGCTTTCGCAGCAGCATATCCAAGAGCGGCAAAGTCAATATTATAGGATGCTTCTGCAAACGGAGCATTCATATAACATACACTGATATTTGATTTTTCAAAATGATGTTTCGCCTGAAGACTGTTTTCGCTGACCGGCTCCCAGATGACACCGTCTACCTTATTCTTACACAGAGCGCTGATATGCTTTAATTCAGTAGAAACATTTTCGTTGCTGTTTAGCAGAAGGATACTGTAGCCGTTCTCCTGTGCTGTGTTCATAATTCCGTTGATTAACTGGCTTGTGCGCTGCGCTGAGCGCAGCAAAACGCCGAGAATGAATGTCTTCGCCCCAGATGCCTTTTTAGCAGTGGCGTATGGTACATAGTGGTATTCTTTTACAATTTCCAGAACCCGGTTCCGGGTATTAATGTTGATATTTTCAGCTTTGTTATTCACAATTTTTGACACTGTTGAAACGGATACACCTGCTAGTTTTGCAATTTCATTAATGGTCATCTGTTTTTCCTCGACTTTTTCATGACATCTTTTTCTTTATTATGTAACAATTAAATGGAATTGTCAATTAGTAATATAACGATACGCGCGAGATGGACAAGGAAAACTCTTTATTAAAATATTTTTATAGCCAAAATGCATAAAAAGGTATTGACAATGCGTATAATGTGTGGTTAAATGTGAAAGGGAAAATGATTTAGGAAAACTTTTTCGCAATAAAAAA
>DKTR01000021.1:0-9752 GCA_002473385.1 Lachnospiraceae bacterium UBA7225 | reverse complement strand
CAATAAAAAAATACTTGAAAATGCTTTTGAAAAGGAACTTAAAAATTCTTAATGAGGTGGACTTGTGAAAAAAATCATTAATTTGGGTTCGTTAAATTTGGACAAAGTTTATTTGGTAGAAAAATTTGTGCAGCCGGGAGAAAGCATCCATGCGCTTCGATATAGTGAAAATTGCGGCGGAAAGGGGCTCAACCAGTCAATTGCTATGGCAAGAGCCGGGGCATATGTGTATCATGCCGGCAAAATAGGAAAAGACGGGATCAGGCTGCGGGATTGTTTAAAAGAAGCAGGAGTGGAGACTTCTTTTCTGGAAGAAACGGGAGCTGTCAGCGGTCATGCGCTCATACAGGTTGAGCAGAGCGGTCAGAACAGCATTATTGTTCACAGAGGAGCCAATGATCTGATACAAAAAGATTACATTAGCAATGTGCTGGAAAAATTTTCTCCCGAAGATGTGCTTGTTCTGCAGAATGAAATCTCCAATGTTGATTATGCAATCATTGAAGCGAAAAAGCGGGGGCTGAGGGTGGTATTTAATCCATCGCCGATTGACGAAAATGTACTTGAGTATAAACTTTCCGATGTGGATTGCTTTATCTTAAATGAAAATGAAGCGGGATTTCTGGCAGGCATCAGCGAATTCGATGAGGATAATGCAATCAGCCGTCTGAGGGAGAAATATCCGGAAGCTTCCTTTGTTATGACGCTGGGGGAAAAGGGCTCCTACTATTTTGACCGGTCAAGAAAATTCTATCAGGAAATATTCCGGGTGGACGCAGTAGATACTACTGGCGCGGGTGATACGTTCTGCGGGTATTATGTGGCTGGGATGATAAAAGGATTAAACATTCCGGAGAGACTTTATCTGGCAAGTGCTGCAGCGGCAATGGCTGTGTGCGTGAGTGGAGCAGCACAGAGTATTCCTCATCTGGGAGATGTGAATCATTTTCTGGCAGCAAGAGAAAGGAAAGCAATATGAGATACGATTTTTCGACGATGATAGACAGAAGCGGGATGGATTCTCTTAAATGGATCAACATGCGCGCATTAAATCCGGATGTAAAAGAGGGTATCGTGCCTTTTACTACAGCAGATATGGAGTTTTATTCGCCGCCGGAGCTTACGGAGGGGTTGTCTGAATATATCAGAAATACGATTCTGGGTTATTCGCAGCCAACAGATGATTATAGAAATTCGGTTGTTGCATGGATGAAGCGCAGACATAATTGGGATGTGAAAGCGGAATGGATCACTGAGACGCAGGGAGTGGTAAATGCACTGTTTATTGCGGTGAATGCATTTACGGAGCCGGGAGATGGCGTGATTGTTATGACTCCGATTTATACGAACTTCTTTCCGGCTGTACAACGCAATCAGAGAGTGTTCGTGGATTGTCCGCTGAAGATGGATGAAAATGGGAAATACGGAATTGATTTTGATCTTCTTGAGCAGCTTGCCAGTGAGGAAAAGAATAAATTGCTTCTGTTCTGCAGCCCGCATAATCCGGTCGGAAGAGTCTGGATGAGGGAAGAACTGGAGAGAGTGGGCGACATTTGCTGCAGAAACCAGGTATTAATCGTATCGGATGAAGTGCACTCAGACATCATTATGCCGGGACATTCGCATGTGACATTTGGAAGTCTGTCTGAAGAGATCGCGACGAATGCGATCGTTTGTACTTCTCCGAGCAAGACATTTAATATTGCTGGTCTGAAAATATCGAATATTATCATTCCGGATGATGGAATCAGAAAAAAATTCAGAAGCAATATTGAAGAAAGCTTTCTCAGTATCCGTGTAAATACGTTGGGATACCGGGCATGCGTATATGCATATAACCGATGTGAAGAATGGCTGAGGCAGTTGAACGAGAAAATTTACGAAAACAGTTGCCTGGTAGCGGATTTCTTTTCAAAAGAACTTCCGAAGATACGTATGTGTACGCATGAGGGAACTTTCATGGTCTGGCTGGACTTTAGGGAACATGGATGGAGTGAGGAAAAACTGGGTGAGGTTCTAAATTTTGAGGCACAGGTTTTTCTGGAAAAAGGCAGTGAGTTCGGAAAAGAGGGAACGGGATTCCAGAGAATGAATATTGCAGCGCCGACACAGGTAATCAGGAGTGCGCTTGAGCGGATGGCCGCAGTATTGGAAAAATAGAATTAGGAGGAAAAAGATGAAAAAACTGTATGGCATAACAATTGCAATGGTAACACCATTTGATGCACAGGAACAGGTGGACTACGAAGCCCTGCAAAAACTTACAGAGTTTCTGATTTTGCGTGGGGTGAATTGTCTGTATCCCTGCGGAACTACCGGAGAGATGCTGCATCTTAGTGTTGAAGAGAGGATGAAAATTGCAGAGACTGTTGTGAAGACAGCCGCAGGCAGATGCAATGTATTTATCCACTGTGGGGCAGCGACAGAGCAGGAAACTATTAAGCTGGCACAGCATGCACATTCTATCGGTGCAGATGGAATTGGTGTGGTTACCCCGATTTTCCTTGGAGTAAATAAACGAGAGCTGGAAGCATTCTATTTACGGGTGGCTGCGTCGGTACCGGCTGATTTTCCGGTTTATTTATACAATATTCCGCAATGTGCGGCGAACGATATTTCAGCAGAATCGGCAGAATTGCTGGCAGAAAGTGCTCCCAATATTGTAGGAATCAAATATAGCTTTGCTGACATCAACAGAACCATTGATTATATCAATGTGAAAAATAGTGGATTTTCTGTCCTTCATGGATGCGACAGGGCGCTGACTGCGATGCTGACACTTGGATGCGACGGAACAGTATCGGGAGCGGCATGTGTTTTTCCGGAACCTTTTGTGGCAGTCTACCAGGCTTATATGGAAGGAAACCTGCAAAAAGCGCAGGAACTGCAGAAGGGCTGTGTGGAAATCGTAGATATCCTCAGACGGGGAACGAACATGGCATATTTCAAGTCTGCGCTGTCATTTAGAGGAATTGATGCAGGCGGAATGAGAAAACCGCAGATGAATCTGACGGACGAAGAGGCGGCTGCATTTGAAAAGGAAATTCATGATTACTGCGAGAAATATAGTATTACGCTGAAAGCGTGATTACATCGTCGAAAGGAGCAGGTATGTACAGGTACGTCATTAAAAGACTGATATCTCTGATCCCGGTTATTATAGGGGTGTCAATTATCATTTTTACACTGTTGTCGCTGACACCGGGTGATCCTGCGGATACCAGATTTGGAGAAAATGTATCCGAAGAAGTAAAGGAACAGTGGAGAGAAGAACAGGGATTAAATGACCCGGTAGTAGTCCAGTATTTTCGATGGATGGGTGGAATCATCACGAAAGGCGATTTTGGTACATCCTATAAAACGGATGAACCGGTACTTACGAAGGTTATGGATCGTTTCCCGACAACCTTGCTGATGGCAGTGCTGCTGACGATCATAGCGTCCGTGATAGGTGTTTTTCTGGGAGTTCTGGCGGCTGTGAAGCAGGGGGGGCTGGATAGATTCGCTGGCAAGAGTAGTGGGAATGATCGGAGTTTCCATTCCGAGCTTCTGGATGGCATTGCTGATGATTCTGGCTTTTGCAGTAAATTTAAAATGGTTTCCGGTATCCGGCTGGTACGGTCCGAGATACTGGGTGCTCCCGGCAACATCAATGGGGCTGATGTCGGCTGCGACGATCATGCGGTACACCAGATCAAGTATGCTTGACTGTATGCGCCAGGATTATGTCAGAACAGCCCGTGCCAAAGGACAGAAAGAAGGAACTATTATCTGGCATCATGTTTTCCGCAATGCTTTGATTCCGATTATTAACGGAATTGGAAGTTTATTTGGAAATACGCTTTCGGGAACAGTTATCATTGAAAGTATTTTTTCGATTCCGGGTCTTGGGCGTCTGATGGTAGAGGGAATCAACAACCGTGATTATCCGCAGGTCAGATGTGCGGTATTTATCCTTGCGATTGCATATAGTCTGGTATATCTGATTATTGATATTGCGTTTGCCTATGTTGAGCCGAGGATCAAAGCACAGTACATAGAAGAATCGAAGAGATCGAAAAAGCAGAAAAAGGTGGCGTAGATGAGGAGGGGAAGTGATGAAAATGAATTCTGGAGTGAAAGGAAAGCACAGGCGGATTAAACGCAGAAGTATGTTTAAAGAAGTGATGGTGCAGCTTTCAAGAAACAAACTGGCTATGATTGGTCTGGTCATTTTTGCCGCAATGCTGGTGGTGTGTCTGCTGGCACCGTTGATTGCACCGTTTGGCTTTGACGATCAGGATGTCAGCAGAAAATTTATTTCTCCGAATCTGACGTATCTGTGCGGAACAGATAATCTGGGAAGAGATATCTTCAGCAGACTGTTGTACGGCGGAAGAATTAGTCTGATGGTGGGCGTGCTGGCAGCGGGCTTTGGCGCGATAATCGGTACAGTCCTTGGGGCAATCGCCGGATATTACGGAGGAAAAATTGACAATGTAATTATGCGTATCATGGATATTATGGGTTCTATGCCGAGTATGCTGCTGGCGATTACCATCTGCGCAGTGCTTGGAAATGGAATTACAAATGCGCTGATCGCGGTTGGTATTTCGGAAATTCCAGGATATGCCCGCATTGTCCGGGCACCGATCCTGCAGGTGAAGGAAAAAGAATATGTGGAAGCAGCCATATCTATAGATGCAAGTGTTCCACGTATTGTATTTAAGCACGTACTTCCAAATGCGTTATCACCGTTAATTGTACGTGTCACGATGGGCGTTGCCTCCGCAATTACTACGGTTGCCAGTCTTAGCTTTCTGGGACTTGGCGTGCAGCCGCCGACACCGGAATGGGGCTCAATGCTTTCCGCAGGAAGAGCCTACATTCTGCAGTATCCGTACATGATTACATTCCCGGGAATCTGTATCGCGATTCTGGTTCTTTCCCTAAACTTCCTCGGAGACGGACTCAGAGATGCACTTGACCCGCGACTGAAAGCCTGATAGGAGAAAAGTAATGAGTGCAGAAAACAAAGAAGTTATTTTATCAGTTGAAAATTTAAGCGTTGAATATTCATCCAAAGATATCGGAACAGCGAAAGCGGTGAATGGAATGTCTTTTTCTATAAAGAAAGGGACCACGCTGGGGCTTGTCGGCGAAACCGGCGCGGGAAAAACGACAACGGCTTACAGCATTATGGGAATTGTACCGAAACCGCAGGGGAAAGTGGTATCCGGAAAGATTGAATTCGAGGGACGGGATCTGAGAAAGCTTCCGGAGCGGGAGCTGCGAAAGATTCGTGGTAGTAAGATATCGATGATTTTCCAGGATCCGATGACAGCATTAAATCCGATTGATACGGTAGGCAGGCAGATAGAAGAGGTATTAAAGCTGCACGATAATCTCAGCCATGAGGAAGCAATCCGCAAAGCTGGTGAGCTTCTGGAAATGGTAGGAATACCGTCAGAAAGATATAATGAGTATCCCCATCAGTTTTCCGGCGGAATGAAACAGAGAGTAGTCATTGCAATCGCTCTGGCATGTCAGCCTGAGTTCCTGATTGCGGATGAACCGACAACTGCATTGGATGTGACTATACAGTCTCAGATTTTAAGTATGATTAATGAACTGAAACAGACACTTGGAACTTCCATGCTGCTGATTACGCATGATCTGGGTGTTGTCGCGGAGATGTGTGACGAAGTATGTGTCGTGTATGCGGGGCAGATTGTAGAGAGAGGAAACTTCAGGCATATATATAAGAATATGGCGCATCCATATACGATAGGTCTGTTTAATTCATTGCCGGATCTCAGAAATTCTTCCCAGAAACTGCAGCCGATACCAGGCATGATGCCTGATCCGACGGATCTTCCGAAGGGATGTAAGTTCCAGCCGCGCTGCCAGTATTGTACAGAAAAATGCAGACAGGAAGAGCCGAAGCTTTTGGAACTGGAAGATGGACATTTTGTGAGATGCTTTTGTCCTCAGAAAAGATAAAGGAAAGGAGATAGTAACCATATGGATTCGTTCTTACGTGTGGAACATCTCAAAAAATATTTTAAATCACATGGTGGTATCCTTCATGCTGTGGATGATGTATCGTTTTCCATTGAGGAAGGCAAAACAATAGGAGTTGTCGGGGAATCGGGATGTGGCAAATCCACATTGGGAAGAGTTATGATACATCTTCTTGACAGTACCGATGGAAAGATTATTTATAAGGGTGAGGATGTGACAAAACCTGACAGGAAACGTCTGAGTGAGCTGAGAAGCGAGATGCAGATGATCTTTCAGGATCCATATTCATCACTGAATCCGAAATATACTGTATTTCAGGCTTTAGAGGAGCCGCTTCTGATCCAGCAGAATTTAAAGGTTAGGGAGCGGGAAGAAAAAGTATATGAAATTATGGAAATGGTCGGACTCGCTGAACGTCTGGTGAATACATTTCCGCATGAGCTGGATGGCGGACGGAGACAGAGAATCGGTATCGGAAGAGCTCTTTCCATTAATCCGAGATTTATTGTGTGTGACGAACCGGTATCAGCACTTGACGTGTCGATTCAGGCCCAGATTTTAAATCTCCTGCAGGAAATTCAAGAAAAAATGAATCTGACATATATGTTTATTACCCATGATCTTGCAGTAGTGAAATACATTTCGGATAAAATTCTGGTCATGTATCTTGGACAGGTTGTGGAATTCGCGGATTCAGAGGAGCTGTTTGCAAATCCGCTGAACCCATATACGAAAGCGCTGCTCAGCGCGGTCCCGGTCCCAGATATTGAACAGAGAAAGGAACGCGTAATTCTGAAAGGTGAGGTGACATCGCCGATCGATCCGAAACCGGGATGCAGATTTGCTTCAAGATGCGCGTATGCAACGGAAGCCTGTTTTTCACAGACTCCGGAACTGCGGGAAGTATCTGAAGGGCACTGGGTAAGATGCGTTAATGTGTAAAGCATTAATAGATAATAGTCTCTCGGAAATTCGAGAGATAAAAGGGGGGATTTTACCGCTGGAAAACAGGAAAATCACATAGAACAAAGGGTAAAGATTTTGAAAAAACATAAGAAAACAGGAGGTAGTAAAATGAAAAAGAAATTTGCAGCTTTATTAATTGCATCTATGGCGTTGGCAGTTACGGCTGTCGGAGGCGCTGTCTCAGCATCGGCGGAGGAAATTGTGAGTGCCAAAGATACACTGACTATTGCGCTGGATGGTGATCCGGGAACACTGAAATATGATAATGATATGGACGTGGCGATCGAAGTGAGAAAGCTTTTCTTGGAGGGGCTGCTGCTCAATGATGGAAGCGAGTACGAGTATCAGCTTGCGGACAGCATCGAAGAGGACGAGGATGGAATGGGGCTTACTGTTCATCTGAAAGAAGGCGTAATGTTCAGCACAGGTGAAGAACTGAAGGCATCTGATGTAGTATGGTCTATGCAGGTTGGACGTGATTATTATGAGCCACTTTACAGCTTTGTAGATTTTGATAATCTGGAAGCGCAGGATGATTATACGGTCAGAGTTCCCTTTAATACAGAAACGTATCTCTGGAGATCTCTTTTCTGTGGATATAATTCTGTAGGTATTTATAGCCAGAAGGCATACGAAGAGGCAGAGGCAAACGGTACCGATTTCTGGACAAAACCGGTCAGCACAGGTCCGTTCTCTATCGTAGAGTGGAATTCCGGAGAAGATATCCAGTTGAAAGCAAATGAATATTATCATGAAGGAACACCGTATATTGCAAATGTTATCGTGCGTATCATCACAGAGTCCTCTGTACAGTTAATGGAACTGCAGACAGGCGGCATTGATGTAATGGGCGGAAACGGAACTACACTGGAGAATGCGCAGGCAGACGAAAATATTAACATTTATGAGATTGATGGAACAAGTATCCATTATATTGGTATCAATCACAGATCTGAAATTTTCCAGGATCTGCGTGTACGTCAGGCGCTGGCATACCTTGTTGATAGACAAACTATTATTGAAGGCGCTCTGAATGGTGTAGGTAATGTTCATAACAGCATGTTCTCTCCGAGCGGTCTTGGCTACAGCGATCTGGAGTGGCCATATGAGACAAATGTAGAGAAAGCACAGGAATTGTTTGATGAAGCAGGTGTAGACCCGTCACAGCTTACGCTTAGAATGATTGTAAATGATGCAAGCAGCAGACCGGCAGTTGCAGAGCAGTTAAACAATATGTTTGGCGCATTGGGAATCACTCTGCAGATCACGACGTATGACAGTGCTACAACGACAGATAAGTTAATGAATGCACCGGATGAATTTGATATGTATCTTCGTTCCCTTGGCGGTGGAGAAGGCGAAGTTCTGGGACTGTATTTCAGTGACAATGTTATTGGTCTGATGAATATTGATGAGGGTGGCTGCGCAGATGAGTTCGCCAAGTGGCAGGGTATTCTGGAAGATGCAATGGCAAATCCTGATATGGAAGCAAGAAAGGCTGCTTACCAGGAAGCGGATCAGATGGTTCTTGATAATGTATTCTGGATTCCGGAATATGTTGTGCCGGTTTACAAATATACGACAACTTCTCTGAAGGGCGTGGTTCAAAAGGGCAGCTACTTATACTATCATGAGGCATATTTTGAATAAGCTGCCATATCATTGAATGGTATTTTTATAGCAAAGTAAGGTAAATGCGAGAGCTGTTGTGAAAGCAGATGAAATATTCTGCCGGAGCAACAGCTTTTTGTAAAATTTTTCTCGAAAAAACTCTCAAAAAGCTTGAAAAACCGCGCAGCATATGCTAAAATATGGTTTCGTGATATATTTAATTCCTTGCTCCTATGTGAAATAGGGGCCAGAGTCCATAAGGAGGTGCAAAACGCATGAACAAGTATGAATTGGCTGTTGTTGTCAACGCAAAGATTGAGGACGACGCAAGAACTGCTACCGTTGAGAAGGTAAAAGAATACATTACCCGTTACAACGGAACCATCACGAATGTGGATGAGTGGGGCAAGAAAAAACTTGCATACGAAATTCAGAAGATGAGCGAAGGGTACTACTACTTCATCCAGTTTGAAGCAGAGGCAGACTGCCCGGCAGAGCTCGAAAGACATGTTCGTATCATGGAAAATGTTCTCAGATATTTGTGTGTTAGACAGGACGCATAGATAATAAGAGGAGATCAGAATGAATAAAGTTATTTTAATGGGTCGCCTGACAAGAGATCCGGAAGTACGCTATTCTGCAGGTGAAAATGCAACCGCAGTTGCCAGATATACACTGGCAGTAGACCGCAGATTCCGCCGGGAAGGAAGCGATCAGACAGCAGATTTTATCGGATGCGTTGCATTTGGAAGAAGCGCTGAGTTTGCAGAAAAGTATTTCCGTCAGGGCCTGAAGGTGGTAGTTACCGGACGTATCCAGACCGGCAGCTACACAAATAAAGATGGTGTAAAAGTATATACGACCGATGTTGTAGTGGAAGACCAGGAGTTTGCAGAGAGCAAGAATGCTTCCCAGGGAGCATCCGACGGCGGATACCAGAGTTATCAGCGTTCTACTCCCGCTCCGGGCAGACCGGTTCCGAGCGCAGCATCCGGCGATGGCTTCATGAATATACCGGATGGTATTGACGAGGAGCTTCCGTTTAACTAGAGCACCCTTAATTAATATTTAAGGAGGGAAAAGAGCATGGCTTATACAAAAGGCGATAGAGCAGATTCTCCGATGAAGAGAAGAGGCGGACGCAGAAGAAAGAAAGTCTGCGTATTCTGCGG